>CAYOOA010000003.1:98476-108375 GCA_964405455.1 uncultured Anaerolineaceae bacterium
TTGAAGAAGAGCCTTGAGCGGGAGCGACGGGATTTGAACCCGCGATCTTGGCCTTGACAGGGCCACATGTTAGGCCGCTACACCACGCCCCCGAACCGGCAATATATTATCATGAACCCTGAAAAGTGTCAATGCATTGAGAATGTCATACGAGTAGCCGGAAAATCGTCCTGGAGATTGACTGACATTTGTTTGCCAAGTTATTGACAAAAGTCAAAAACGTGCTAATATTCTTTCATGCTGCTATTGAATAGAGATGAGAATTCTTTAATAGCGAATCTCCCTGACGATTATCAACAGAGTCTCCCTGTAAATATTTCTATTTTGATCTGGTAGTCATTACTGTTTCAGATCTTTCAATGGTTTGCAGATCATTACCACGATGGTATTTTTATAGATGCCTAAAGGAGGTGGTTGAGGCTGAGCCATTCCAGAAAAAAAGACGAAGTAATCCATTCCGGTCATAAGACCCATCCTATTAATCTGTTCGGAGGAAAGAGAGAGATGAAAGCCTACAAAGTGTTGTCAATCATCATGGTAGCGGCAATGTTACTGGCCGCATGCCAAACCGGCGGTACCACGGCCGGCAGCGACAAGATCAAAGTCGCGATCCTTGCCCCATTAAGCGGGGCTGTCCCAACCTTCGGTGTGTCTACTAAGAATGGTGCTATGATGGCCATTGAAGAGTGGAATGCCAAAGGCGGCGTCCTTGGCAAGCAGATCGAGGCGATCGTGGAAGATAGCCAGTGCACCCCTGACCCGGCTGTCAACGCGGCCAATAAAGTGATCGACCAGGACAAGGTCCACTACATCGTCGGTGAGGTCTGCTCCAAGGCCTCCATCCCGATTTCGGAAATTGCCCAGGAAAAGCATGTGGTGCAAATCACTGGTACCTCCACGAATACACAGGTAACTTTGAAGACCGATGGGACAGTCAAGGATTACGTCTTCCGCGCCTGCTTCATCGATCCCTTCCAGGGTCTGGTGATGGCCAAGTTTGCCATTGGCAAGGGCTATAAGACTGCCTTCATCATGCTTGACCAGGGCAATGACTATGTGCGCGGCCTGGCGGAAGCTTTTGAAAAATCCTTCCAGGAATTGGGCGGGACGATCGTAGGCAAGGAAACCTATAATTCCCAGGATACCGACTTTTCAGCCATCCTGACGAAGGTGGCCGATAGTAAAGCGGATGTCCTCTACCTCCCTGACTACTACAATATCGTCAACTTAGTAGGTGCCCAGGCCAAGGAGAAAGGCGTCACCGCTGTGATGATGGGCGGCGATGGTTGGGACTCCTCCACCTTGGATCTGAAGGCTGCTGATGGCGGCTACTACTCCAACCACTATTCACCGGATGATACTCGTCCGATCGTAGTTGATTGGGTCAATAAATACAAGGCCAAATATGGTGAAGTGCCGGACGCCCTGGCCACCCTTGCGTATGATGCGACCAACCTCCTTCTGACAGCCATTCAGAATGCTGGTGTGGACGATGCATCCAAGGTGAAGGATGCACTTGCCAGCATCAGCCTCGAAACTGTTTCTGGCAAGATTACGTTTGATCAATATCACAACCCGATCAAGGCTGCGGCTGTTTTGCAGGTGAAAGACGGTAAAGTCTCCTTCGTCGAATCGGTTGCCCCGTAACTTTTCTACAATTATGCGGAGGGGCGGTTTAAAAACCGCCCCTCTCATACATCCTGGCAAACAGGGATTGATCCTATGAAACTTTCCAGTACTGCTTCAAGATCGCCCGGAATCTTCGCTCGGATTGTTGAGCGGAAGTGGCTCGGCCGGGCATTCTTAATATTGATCGCGCTGGCTGCAGTATACAAATTGGGCACGGCATTATTGGCCGGCCCGACAATATTCCTGCAACAGATTATTAACGGATTGCAGCTCGGCTTTGTTTATGCGTTGATTGCCCTGGGCTATACCATGGTTTATGGAATTGTCCGGTTGATCAACTTTGCTCACGGCGATGTTTTCATGGTGGGTTCATTTGTCAGCTTTTATGCCATCAGCCGATTTCAGGTGCATACCTGGCTGGTACGGCTCATTCCGAATATCCCACCTTTCCTGGGCTTGTTGGTGGGAGCAATCACCGTGGTCCTCATTGCGATGGTCGCCTGCGCCCTGCTGGCATTTATTATTGAACGATTTGCTTACAAGCCCCTGAGAGACGCTCCGCGCATTTCCTTGTTAATTACCGCCATCGGCGTGTCGTTTTTCCTGGAGTACTTCGGAGCCTTAAATTTCGTTTTCACGCCCAACTTTATTACATACAAACGTCCCTTTGACGTTACCGTATGGGAAATTGGGAAAGGCGGCATTTCAGTTCTGAAAGAGGGGACCGCTGTAAACGAAGGTAGTGTGATCTTCTCAAATATCTTCATTATTATTGTGGTTGCCTCGTTGCTCATGCTGGCGGGACTGCAATTCATTGTTCAAAAAACAAAAGTCGGCAAAGCCATGCGTGCCGTGGCTTATGATAAATACACCGCGCGCTTGATGGGCATCAACACCGATGCGATTATTTCCACAACCTTTATGATCGGTGCTGGCCTGGCTGGAGCGGCCGGTATGCTGTATGCCATTGCCTTCCCATCCATCATATTTTGGATGGGTATTCTACCCGGCTTGAAAGCGTTTGTGGCAGCGGTGGTTGGAGGCATCGGCTCCATCCCCGGCGCCGTGGTGGGTGCGTTGATCATGGGCCAGGCAGATGTGCTCAGTGCTGCCTACATTTCTTCACCCATGCGCGATGCAATTTCGTTCAGTATTTTGATCCTCGTGCTGCTGGTTCGTCCGACTGGCATCTTCGGCGAAGCATCGCGTGAGAAAGCGTAGAGCGACCATGAAACTGGATCGAAATACACTCATCTTCATTGGTAGTGCAATTGGCGTTTTCATCATTGTCCAATTACTGATTTCGTTTGGGATCCTGAATCCTTTCTGGACGACCATTCTCCGCCTGGGAGCGGTGCTGTCAATTGTTAGCCTTGGTTTGAACCTGATCTACGGCTTCAACGGCCAATTTTCATTGGGGCAGTGGGGTTTCTATGCCATCGGGGCTTATTCCGCTGCCGATGTCACGTACCGTTTTTATCAGTTGCATAACGCCTCTGGGATGACGGTATTAACCTTCGTGTTGCTATTTGCTGCAGTGGGCATCTGGTTGGCCAGGATAGCGGTATCGAAAATTCGCGGGCTGGATCCGCTTTCTGCATTGACGCTTTACCTGGTATCAACCATTGCTCTTGGCTACGGCGGAGCTTGGGTCGGACGGTTGTTGGGAGGGCCTGTGACCTCCCTGCTGACTGCCCTGCCCGAACAGGTAGGTGTCAACATCGTTTTCTTCATTTCGATTTTTCTGGGCGGCATTGCGGCGGCGGAAATTAGCTTCCTCTTTGGCCTACCCATCTTGACCCTGGGTTCGGACTATTTTGGAATTGCCACGTTGGGCTTTACGGTTATTGTTAAAGTCCTGCTGGATAATTCCGACTCCCTGTTGGGGTTTGTGGAGATGAAAGGCGCGCGGGGAATGATTGGTATTCCCAAGGTGACCACCTGGTTCTGGGTGGTACTCTTCGTTGTGGTGTCTGTCATCCTGGTGCGCAACCTGCTTAACTCAACCTACGGTCGGGCCATCAAGTCGGTTCGAGAAGATGAACTGGCTGCCAAGGCAATGGGCATCAACGTGGCTGATTTCAAGATCATGACCTTTGTGATCGGCTCCTTCCTGGCTGGGATCGCCGGTGCTTTGTATGCCCACATCAACGGCTTCCTACATCCGGACACGTTCAACTTCATCAAGTCGTTTGACCCAATGATCATCGTAGTATTTGGCGGCCTGGGTAGTGTCACCGGCACTGTAGCGGCAGCCTTTGCCTTCTCGTTGGTGCTGGAAGGTTTCCTGCGCCTGTGGTTGCCGGAAGGCTTTGAAACCTGGCGGTTTGTTGTCTACCCGGTTCTGTTGATCATTATGATGCTATTGAAACCAAATGGGATTTTTGGCGGTTATGAAATTCCCTTCTTACGAGATTTGTTACCTTTTACAAAGAAGGTCAAGAAAAATGGTGTTGATGCCAAAGATTCTCAAAAGCCGGAGGTGATTTCATGAGCGAAAATCCGGCTGTTCAAAATTCATATGTTTTGGAATTACATGGATTATCCAAAAATTTCGGCGGCCTGCGTGCCGTGCGGGATATGGAGATGGCTATTCCCAAGGGTGCCCTTTACGGCTTGATCGGACCGAACGGCGCGGGAAAAACCACTATTTTCAACCTCATCACAGGAATATATGGAATCACCAGCGGCGAAATCCTGTTTAATGGGCAATCGATCAAGGGATTTGAACCGTACGAAATCAACCAGATGGGGATTGCCCGAACGTTCCAAAATATCCGCTTGTTTTCAGACCTGACTGTGCTGGACAATGTGCGTATCGCCTATCATCCACACGCTGGTTACAGCTTTTCAGATGCCCTGTTACATTCACCTAAATATTATGTGAAGGAAAACGAACTAACGGACAAAGCAATTGAGTTCTTGAGTGTGTTTGGATTGCAGGACCGGATTCATTCTATCGCCAAGAACCTGCCTTACGGTGAACAGAGGCGGCTGGAAATTGCCCGCGCATTGGCAGCTTACCCGAAATTACTACTGCTGGATGAACCTGCTGCGGGTATGAACCCGAATGAATCCGTCGCCCTGATGGACTTAATCCATTTCATCCGCGAAAAATTTGAGTTGACGATCCTGCTGATCGAGCACCAGATGCGGGTGGTGATGGGTGTGTGCGAAAGGATCACCGTAATGGACTTTGGCGAACGGATCGCTTTTGGAGGTCCGGCGGAAATTCAATCCAATCCCAAGGTGATTGAAGCCTACCTGGGGCCGGGGGCTTCTGCGTTGGCGGAAAAATTCAAACGGAAGAGGAATCGATAATGCTACGCGTACATGACCTCCACGTTTATTATGGTTCCATCCATGCTCTCAAAGGTGTGGACTTTCACCTAGAACAAGGTGAAATTGTTACATTGATTGGAGCAAATGGAGCAGGTAAATCAACGACTTTGAATACCCTTTCCGGGTTGCTTCGGTCCCGATCTGGTGAAGTCTTCTTCCTGGAAGAGAATATCACGCGCGTACCAGCCCAGGATATCGTCCGGCGGGGTATTGTCCAGGTCCCGGAAGGTCGAAAAATTTTTGCCACCCTGACTGTGATGGAAAACCTTGAAATGGGTGCCTACCTGCAAAACGATAAAGCCCAATTTGATCGGGATGTTGAGATCGTTTTCAATCATTTCCCACGCTTGAAGGAACGGCGTTTGCAATTGGGAGGCACTTTATCCGGCGGTGAACAACAGATGCTGGCCATTGGCCGGGGATTGATGTCGCATCCCAAGTTAATGCTGCTTGATGAGCCTTCGATGGGCCTGGCACCTATCCTGGTTGAGCAGATTTTTGAAATCATCCGTGAAATCAATGACCAGGGTGTGAGCATCCTGCTGGTTGAGCAGAACGCACAGATGGCACTTTCCATTGCAGACCGGGGATACGTGCTGGAAACCGGCCAAGTGATCCTGGAAGGGGATGCTCACGAGCTGATGGAAAATCCGCAAGTGATCGAAGCCTACCTGGGTGGTCATTAACAGAGGAGAATGAGATGAAAACCTGGCTGAAAATCCTCCTGTTGTTTATCCTTCCTACACTGGCTTTGATCAGCTACCCACCTAAAACACTGATTGGCGGATGGATTGCCATCCTCCTGGTGGTTGGTTTGATGGTTTTTCTGGGCTTTCGGATTGTCAAAGGCGACCGGCTGGCCCTGACCTTCATGATCCTCCTGCAAGGTATGAACGTTGTCATACGCATGATGATGTTTGCCAACAATGCCATGCCGGCGGGTGGGAGCGTGGATGTGATTTACATCTTTACTTCCATCCTGGGATTTGTCCTATCGTTTTACCTGGTGGTTCGTCTTGACCGGGTGGATGTTCGCGGATTACTTAGAAATTAGCCAAGCCCGTAAGTCGCCCCCCTTTAGCCGCCGGAATGCCCTTTCCGGCGGCACTTTTATTTCGGTGGGCGAATTGCCAGCTGTTTTCGCCCGTACTAGTTTTGATCAATGATACAATTTTTTCATGCTTGTTGAAGTACGAGAATTATCCAAAGTTTATTTTCGTAATCGGGAAGAAGTCCATGCCTTGAGAAGTGCAAATATCTCTATCAAGGCTGGCTCGTTTGTCATAATCACTGGCCCCAGTGGCTGTGGAAAATCCACCCTTTTACACTTGCTGGGAGGAATTGACCGCCCAACAGGTGGCAACATCATTTTTAACGATAAACACCTTGAAGAAGCAACCGAGGATGAACTCACCCGGTTCAGGCGGGAGAATATAGGTTTTGTTTTCCAATTCTATAATTTACTGCCAAGCCTAGATAGTCTGGATAACGTTTGCCTGCCCCTATATGCTCGAGGGGTGCATAGAGCCGAAGCTCGCCAGCAAGCAAAAGAGGTGCTAGAACGAGTGGGGCTTGATTCCAGGCTTCATCACAAACCATCTGAATTGTCAGGTGGGGAGCAACAGCGGGTCGCAATTGCTCGTGCAATTATTGGCAAACCCTGCCTGGTACTCGCTGATGAACCGACCGGTGATCTGGATGCAGAATCAGCGCGTTCCATTATGAAACTGATGCAGGAAATCAATCAACAACTAGGAACTACTTTTCTCGTTGCAACGCATAATGCAGCCTTTACTGAATTTAGCGATTGCATTTTTGAGCTCAGTAATGGTGTTTTGAAGGAGCGGTCGTGTTCTTGACAGCAGATCTTCTGTGGAAAGATTTATTACATGACCGCACCCGTTTTGTTTTAAACCTGACCGGATTGGCAGTGGTGATCACATCGTATTTCATCCTCTCAGCCCTTTCCACGAGCATGAATGAGATGACCAGGGATGTCGGCTCCAGTCAAAACCTAATCATTTTTCAGAGAGGATTGATCCTGGCTGCAGATACATCCATTAGTCCTGAAGTTTTGGAGGTTGGAAAAGAGCTAATACCAGAATACGCAAGTCGCGTTTCACCGGGTGTTTATCGGATCACCAAGGTGGGAGAGCATGTTGTCACTCTCCGGGCGGCAGACCTTTCGGATTGGGAGCCTGTATTTCATTTAAGTATACTTACTGGAAGATGGCCAACCCAATATGGTGAAATTGTGGTGGGAAAAGGAACGGCAGATGCATTCGATTGGACCGTTGGGACTCAATTAACTATTTATGGAAGCCTGTTTAGGGTCAGTGGAATTTTCCAGGGACCTGGTTCTGCTTTTTCCTCTGTCTGGATGTCCGAGTCGGATTTCTGGACATTATTTGAAATACAGCCAAGATATTCCGGACTTTTCATCCAAGTGAAAGATGGAGTTGACCCAAAATTTGTGCAAAGCCGGTTGGAAGAAGACCCGCGACTGGCCGGGAACTATGATGTTTATCTTGAAGATGCTTTCACCCAGCGGAACTTTCAAGCTATCAAAGATCTACGAGCCATTACTTCCCTGGCCGGCTGGCTGGCATTGTTAGGTGTCATTTTTGGGATGTTCAATGCGAATGCCCTGAGCGTGGTCGAAAGAAGCCGCGAAATTGGCATCCTGCTTGGTATTGGCCTCTCCCATAAGATGGTAAGAGAGGTGATCCTGATCCGCTCGATTTTCCAGGCAATTCTAGCATTTGGAATCGGGCTATTTGTTTCCTGGTTGTTCACAATCAGCCAACAAATGACCTCGCCCATGTCCATCCTTGGAGTTCCGCTGATATTTAAAATCAGCTTGCTGAATATCATAGAAGGCTTCCTGGGAGTATTGTTGTTGGCACTGGTAGGCGTATGGCTATCATCGAGGTCGATCTTCAAAATACCTGTGGCGGAGTTGATGCGACAACCATGATGGTCCGTTTGGGTATCAAAAACCTGCTTGATCATAAACTGCTGACCCTGGTCATGGCCGGAGTAATTGGTATTTCGTTGATGAGCTTTTTCACTTTGCAGGCGTATCGATCAGGTTTTACAGCCCGTTACTCAAAAATCAGCCCTAATTATTTGGTTGTCCAAATGAGCGGCAGCTTTGGAGAATATTATGGCAGCCGAATACCTGTTGAGGTCGGGGATGAATTACTGGCTGCCGGTGTCAGCCGGGTAATTCCTGAGATCCATACCGTAGTTGGAACAACAGAAGAAAACGCGATATTGTTACGCGGAATTCCAATGGATAATCCGTATCAGGTTGAGAATTACCAAATGGTTTCAGGTAGACCGCTGGAACCGGGCGATTTGCCAAGGCTGGCCATGGTTGGAATTCGGCTGGGCGAAAAATTATCCCTTTCTGCGGGTGGAATGATAAGCATCCGGGATCGGGATTTTAAAGTGGTTGGTATCTTTGAAAATGGAACTTATGCAGACAATGAAGCCTGGATCTCCATCACGGATGCTCAATCACTACTGGGTTGGGGAACGGATGTCAGCGTTTTTATCATCCCAAGTGGAGAGGTTTTTCAGCAAGGTGATACCCTTCCGGGCGGAATTTCGATAGTTCAGAAAGGAGAAAGCGGCAGTACATTAATAAAAGAATGGAATCCATTCCTCAATATCATAACAATGGTTGTTTGGTTCCTGGGGATTGCAGCAATCATTGCCCTGGCAAGTATTTTGTGGCGCCTGGCCTGGTTGAAAAGAAGGGAGCTGGCGATAATCCGGAGTGTTGGTTATGGAAAGATCAACATGATGGTGTACCTACTCAGCCAGGGGATCGGAATCTCATTGCTCGGATTTCTGGCAGGTGTCCTTGGAGCAATGCTTCTCGGGTTGTTTACAGAAGTAAAAACTGCCGGAATTTCCTTTCATGCTATTTATGATATTCGTGTCTTTTTATCCAGCTTTGTGTTCTCAATTCTACTTACTGCAGCCGGCGCAGTCGTTCCCGCCTGGCGGTTGACTCGCCTAAACCTGGCGATGCTTCTACGATCAGAATAGTCTATCCATTTTTTCGGGAGGTAGTTATGTCTAGGATTCGATGGTTGATCATCGTTTGTATATTAGGGGTCACTGGATTGGCTTGCCAGTTAGGGAATTATCTACCGATTGGCTCGCAACAAAATGGGCAAAAGGAGCAAGGCGGGCAGGAATCATCTGTCGCTACAAGTCCGGCAGAAAAACCGACAAAAGGTCCTTCTAATCCAAAAATCACTAATACTCCAACCCCGATACCGTCCACACCAGTCGGAATCCGGCAAGGCTTATCCAGTTTGAATAGCTATCGGCAATCTATGATTATCAAAATTAACGGACCTACAGCTCAAGACGTTAATGAATATACCTTGCTAGTTGAGTATGGATCCGATGCGAACAAGCATATCCATATAGAGAATACCAGCAGTTCCGCTGACGATCCGGAATTAAGCACCAGTATTTCAGAACAATACCGGATTGGAGATACCGAGTGTGATTTTTCACCGGATGATGAAGAAACAAAAATTCAGACGATAGATCCAATGCAAAATGAAATGATTGATGTGCTTTTCCGGATGATGGATTTTACCCCGGTCATCAACAATCCAGAACTTGTTGGAGAAGAGATGTTAAATGGGATAAAAACAAATCATTTCAAGTTCACGGTCAGCGGACTTGGAACCGACTCAGGTGCAACGGTTCTTCAAAACAAAGGTGATTATTGGTTGGCTCAGGATGGTCAATACATCGTTAAGTATGATGCAATCCTTGAAACCTCGGATGGTCCAACCGGGGATCCCAATACAAAACTGGATCATTTTGAGTTCCACCTGGACTTAACGGATGTCAATCAATCATTCACTATTGATTTGCCTGCAAGGTGCCAGCAATAA
>CAYOOA010000004.1:0-79509 GCA_964405455.1 uncultured Anaerolineaceae bacterium
ACTGGCATTGGCCAAGGAACCGGCGCATCTCCGGGAAACAGGCCGCCAGGTCGTAAGGATCCATGTCCCAAAGGCCAAATTCGCGCATGCCGGGTGTATCCACAACTCCGCCACCGCCATCCAGCGGGAATAGCTCCAGGTGGGTGGTGGTATGGCGGCCCTTGCCAACATCGCCGGCCCCCACCGCCTGCACTTTTACGCCCAGCCCGGGTTGGATGGCGTTCAGCAGGCTGGATTTTCCGACACCGGATTTTCCCATCAGGATGGAGATGCGGCCTGCGAACACCTTTTTGGCCTGGTCGATCCCATCGCCGCTGGTGGTGCTGGTCAACAGGATGGAATAACCGATCTTGCGGTAAATATCCAGGATTTGATCCAGTTCCCCCGGATGAATCAAATCTGTCTTGGTGATGCAAACAACGGCCGGCAATTGGAAAGACTCCGCGGAAACCAGGTAGCGGTCCAGCAGGTTCCACTTAGGCTCTGGTTTGGCTGCGGCAAAAACGATGACCACCTGGTCCACGTTGGCAACCATCACCTGTTCAAAGGCATGGCGTTGGAAATGATTCCCGCGGAAATCCGGGCGGGAGAGTTGATTACGGCGGGGGAAGATGCCCTGGATATGGCCGGTTGAAATACCTGAAGGTAGATATTCCACCTGGTCGCCAATGACTACGGGATCATCCTCGTTAATTTCCTCCACACGTTGAACGCGCTGATGCGGATTGGAGGATGGATCCGCTGTGGGGTAAATCAACTTTTTGTATAAGCGGTTCGAAACCGAGCAAAGGACGGTTTGTGAGCCATCCTGTACCAGGTATTGACCGCGATTCTTACGAATTACCAGCCCGAAATGGGGGGCGGATCGTGAAGCTTCAGAAAACATTGCAGGTACCTCATTCGGTGTAAGTAGAAAAATTACGACAAGCTGCGGGGAAAATAAAAAACCGCAGGCGACCATGTGCCTGCGGCTGAGTTCATCGACAGAATACGAGGATTACCTCGTCCGGTAAAGGCGCATGGAGAATATTAAAGCACTCAGGACCAAGACCTGTTTATGAGCCATATTCGTCTTCACGCGCCTCCTTTCAAAAAGATAATTTGATGATATTTTAATTAAGCCGACCTGTCAAGGTTTCCTATGACCGGGTTACTCCTGTTTGTACTTTCGCTGCCATTCATATAGTTTATTCAGCGCTTCAATGGGTGAAAGGGTATTGATATCCAGATCCTTCAACTCATCCAGCAGGGGATTGGTTTCCGGGAAGAGGGCCATTTGCTGGGCGGCATGCGGATCAATCTTGACCGCTTTGCCAGAGGAAGCTTCGAGTTGGATGAGGATTTCACTGGCGCGCTGGATGACCGGCTGGGGCAGGCTGGCCAGTTGGGCCACATGGATACCGTAAGAGCGGTCAGCTGCGCCGGGGATGATCTTGCGCAGAAAAACGACTTTGCCATCTGCTTCACTGACAGCGACATTGTAATTTCGGACACCGGGGAGCAGCTCACCCAATTGGGTCAGTTCATGGTAATGAGTGGCGAATAGGGTACGAGCACGCAGGCGGGGATGATTATGGATATATTCCACCACTGCCCAGGCGATGGAAACGCCGTCATAGGTGCTGGTGCCGCGGCCGATTTCATCCAGGATCAACAAGCTGCGATTGGTAGCGTGGTGGAGGATGTTGGCCGTTTCGATCATTTCCACCATGAAGGTAGATTGTCCGGCGTGGATTTCATCCTGGGCACCGATGCGGGTGAAAATGCGGTCCACCAGGCCAATCCGGGCCTTCCGGGCGGGTACGAATGAACCCATCTGGGCCATCAAGACGATCAGGGCGGCCTGACGCAGGAAGGTGCTCTTGCCGCTCATATTTGGGCCGGTGATCAGGCGAACAATTTCTCCCTCTTCAAAGATGGCATCATTGGGAACAAATCGCTCCCCGGAAAGCATGCGTTCCACCACCGGGTGCCGGCCGTCGTGAATCTCCAGGAGACCGTCCGGGCTCAATTCGGGGCGGGTGTAGTTATTCAACGCGGCGGATTCAGCCAGTGACGCGAGCACATCCAGCTCGGAAAGGCTGCGGGAAGTCTCCATCAAGTGGGAGCTGCCTGCGGCCAACTGGGCGCAGACCTGGCGGAAGAGGCGCACCTCGATCTCATGGATGCGTTCTTCTGCGTTCAATACCAGGGTTTCGTATTCCTTCATTTCCGGCGTGATGTAGCGCTCGGCGTTGACCAGGGTTTGCTTGCGGATATATTCAGGAGGTGCCTGGGTGGTGTTGCTGTGAGTGATTTCGATGTAATATCCGAAAACCTTGTTGTACCCGACCTTGAGGGATTTAATCCCGGTTCGCTCGCGTTCGACAGCTTCCAGGTTGGCAATCCACTCGCGGGCATGGCGGCTGGCTTTAATGACTGAATCGAGCTCATCCGAGTAACCGGCCAGGATGATACCGGTATTAGCCAGGGTGGCCGGCGGTTCTTCAGCGATGGCATCCTCGAGCAGGCGCAGTTCTGCCTGGCAGGGATCCAGGCGGTGCAAGATGGATTCAAGGGCAGGCGGAAAGGTGGGAAAGAGGGCCAGGACATCCGGGAGAGATTGCAGGGTGCTGCGGATGGCGACCAGGTCGCGCGGCAGGGCATGTCCGGAAATTACCCGGCTGACCAGACGCTCCAGGTCAGCCAATTCGTGCAAGGCTGAACGTAATTCTGCCCGCAGCAGACCATTCTCCACCAGGAAGGCGACTCCATCCAGGCGTTGCTGGATCGCATCGATATCGAGGAGCGGCTTGCTCACCCACTGGCGCAGCAGGCGCTTGCCCATCGGCGTGGATGTGTGATCCAGGACGCTGAGCAGAGAACCCTGGACTTCGCCGCTTCGGATGGTTTCGGTCAGCTCCAGGTTGCGCCGGGTGGCTGCGTCCAGGGTCATGAATTCAGATAATGTATAGGTTGACAGCCCTTCAAGCAGCTTGAGGGCAGCGGGTTGGGTTTCGGCCAGGTATTGAATTATGGCTCCCGCGGCGCGGGTAGCCAGGGCCAAGTTGCGCAGGCCGTAACCATCCAGCGCCCCCACCTGGAATTGGCGCAATAACGCATCCATGCAGCGGCCGGTTTCAAAACGCCAGGCCGGCCAGCGAGTCAGGCTGAAGGACAGGCCGTCATTCAACGAAGTGTTATCGGGCAATAAGATTTCGGCCGGGTGCAGGCGGACCAACTCGCCGCGCAGGATGGTGGGCAAATCTTCGGCCTCGATCTCAGTGGCGATAAATTCACCCGTAGTGATGTCCACGGAAGCCAGGCCGGCGGAATTTTCCTGGATGACCACGGCCGTCAGGTAGTTATTACGATCCCCCGGGAGCAGACCAGGTTCGATGACCGTCCCGGGTGTCACCACGCGAACAACTTCACGTGGGAACAAGCCCTTGATAGGCTGATCACCCACCTGTTCGCAGATGGCAACATGATAGCCCTTCTCGATAAGTCGGGCCAGGTAATTTTCCACCGCGTGGTGGGGAATGCCGGCCATGGGAATGCGCACCCCCTTGGCTACCGGGCGCGAGGTTAGAACAATGTCCAGCTCACGGGAGGCAATTTCCGCATCCTCGTCAAAGGTTTCGTAAAAATCGCCCAGGCGGAAGAAAAGAATTGTCTCGGGATACTTGCGCTTGATATCGAGATATTGCTGGCGAATGGGGGTAACGTCGTCAAGAGTCATGTTGGATGGGTGGATTTTTCCAGGATATTGCCATTATTATAATCCATGGAAATCTGTATAATGGAGTCCAAACCCCTGAGGATTCAGGACAAACCCGTTTCGGGAGGGATACAGGTGGCAGAACAGCAGGCATCGCAAAACTGGTTGGACGGCATCGAGATGGGGGTAGGCGCCTGGGCGTGGGGGGATCGCTGGTTGTGGGGCTTTGGAGGAAACTACCGAGAAGAAGACGTTCGCGAAGCATTTGATGCTTCCCTCAACAACGGCATCCGCTTGATTGATACGGCGGAGAGTTATGCCCAGGGGGAATCGGAGCGGCTGGTCGGCAAGTTCATCCACAGCGTACCGGAAAAATTCATTGTTGCCACCAAGTTTATGCCGTATCCCTGGCGGTTGGGCAAAAACAGCCTGAGAAAGGCCCTCAAAGCCAGCCTGGAACGGCTAAACCTCCCGGCGGTTGACTTGTATCAAATGCACTGGCCGCTGCCGCCGGTCAGTATTGAGATATGGATGGAAGCAATGGCCGAAGCCCAGCATGCCGGGGAGGTGCGCTCAGTCGGGGTATCCAATTATGATCGGTCGCAAATGCTGCAGGCGTACGAAGCGCTTTCCCGGCAGGGTGTCCCACTGGCATCCAACCAGGTGGAATACCATTTGCTGGACCGGAGAATCGAGAAGAACGGCTTGCTGAAGCAATGCCGGGAAATGGGAATCCGGGTGATTGCGTATAGCCCACTGGCGCAAGGCCTGTTGACCGGGAAATACACCCCGCAACTCCCGCCCAAGGGAGTGCGCGGGGCCAGGATATCAAAAGAAACGCTTGAGAACATACAGGGATTGATCGCGCAGATGAGGAAAATCGGTGCCATGCACGGAGATAAAACGCCCGCACAGGTTGCACTCAACTGGATCATCTGCAAAGGCGCCCTGCCCATTCCAGGGGCCAAGAACCAGGCCCAGGCCGTCCAAAATGCCGGCGCGCAGGGTTGGCGATTATCTGAGGATGATGTCGCCCTGCTGGATGATGCCGCTGACCAGGTTCGTGCTTGAAACGTTTTCTGTCCTTTTACGTACATTAAGGTGTGAAAGGATATTAAACGATGGAAACTGGAAAAGTTTTACGACGATCGAGAAGCGACCGCGTGGTCGGTGGAATATGCGGTGGACTGGGCAAGTTCTTCGGGATCAGCTCCTTCTGGTTCCGCTTGCTGTTCTTCATTCTTCTTCTGCCCGGGGGACTACCCGGTTTGGTGCCGTACATCATCTTGTGGATCATCATTCCAGAGGAATAACAGGATCATCCACTGCGCCCGGCTTTACCGGGCGCAGTCCTTTTCCGGGTATAATGGGCGCCATGGACGATAAACGAATTGCTTTTGCCCCCTTTCATGCCATTAATCAATTTATGCTGGAGGAATACCGCCAGCAAATCATCCGGGAAGTGTTGAATTCTTTTGAAACGCTTTCACCGGAGCGGAAGAAGGCCCTCAACAGCCAGGTCAAGCAGAACGTAAAAGTGCCCGGTTTTCGGGATGCCACCCAGGCGCCGGTCAATATCCGCCTGCGCCCGGTGGAGCGGGCATTCGAAGGTAATCCCTATGTGGCTGCCCAGGTTCTGATGGCCTGGGCTGAGTTGAAGAATGAATTGCGCCAGCAGGTGCATGACCTTTTGAAGGAGCGCGGTTGGGATCTCCTTCCGGCGGATGCGGATCGAACCCGCCTGCCTGGATTTCTGACAGAATGGCCGAAAGAGGAAGATTACGATACGTTGGGAGCCGCTTTTACGGCCAAATACCTGCAGGTGGAAGTGAATGAAAATGATCTACGCCTGATGGTGGTTTGGATCGGCGGTCGGCTGCCGTACAGTTCTGCTGATTAATCCACAAAATCGAGCGGCGTTTCTTCATCTTCCCCGCTGCCGGTCGGGCTGATTTCAATTTCCCCAAATAATTCATCCTGCTTGGCTTCCACCACCCGGCGCTTGATTAATTCCAGCATGGCCAGGAAAGTGACTACCACCTCAAGACGAGTGGGGGCATGCAGCAGGTTGTGAAAGCTGGCCAGGGGTGAAATGCGCAGCGCTCCCAGGATGGTCTGGATCCGGTCGCGAATGGTGATGCGCGGTTGATTGACAACCTGTCCCAGTGCGGGCAGGTTGATTTTTGTGAACAGGACCTCTCGGGCGGCCTGGACCAGGTCTGAAATCCCGATCCCGGTCAGATCCAGGCGGGCTTCCACCTGCAAGGGTGGGGGCGCCGTCCGCAGGTGGGTTTGCAGCCCGCTTTCTTCCAGGCTTTGCAGGTGGCCGGCCAGTTGCTTGAAGCGGCGGTATTGGATCAACTGGCGAGCCAGGAGTTCAGCCGGATCCTCTTCAGGGGTTAAGTTTTCAGTTACGGGAGGTCGAGGCAGCAATGCGGCTGATTTGATCTGCACCAGGCGGGCTGCAATCACCAGAAAAGCTGATACTTCAGCCGGATTTTCGTTTTCGATGAGTTTCAGGTATTCCAAGTATTGATTGGTCACCTGGGCCAGGGCCAGGCGGGTGATATCCAACTCGGCGCGCTCAATTAATTGGAGCAGTAGATCCAGCGGGCCTTCATAAACTGGCGTGCTGACCTGGTAACCTTCCGTCTGGTGCCCGGCGATATTCATACTCACGGGCGATATTATAGCAGATAGGCATTATAATTTGGGTATGTCTGATGAACGCTTAACTCACCTCGACGAAAACGGGCAGGCACACATGGTGGATGTGAGTGCCAAACCGGATACGGAGCGCACAGCCATCGCCCGCGGTGAGGTACACCTTCGCATTGAAACATTGGCATTGATTAGCCAAGGTTTGATGAAGAAGGGTGATGTGCTCGGGGTGGCGCGTATAGCCGGGATCCAGGCGGCCAAGAAGACATCGGAGCTCATCCCATTATGTCATCCACTGCCGATCCACCAGGTGCAGATCCAAGTAGACCTGGATGAACAGCTTCCAGGGATCAAGATCGAAGCCAGGGTGAAGACCAGCGGGAAAACCGGTGTTGAAATGGAAGCATTGACCGCCGTTTCGGTGGCTGCTTTGACCATTTATGACATGGTGAAAGCGGTTGAACGCTCAGCCCATATTGAGAATATCCGGCTGGTGGAAAAACACGGCGGTCGGAGCGGGGACGTGGTATTGGAAGAATGAAGATCATACAGGTTTTACTGTTTGCCACTCTCAAAGATCGAGCCGGATCCAATCGGGTCCAGGTTGAATTGGCGCAACCTGTCAGCGTGGCTGCCCTGAAAACCGCCATGGCCGGGGCATATCCAACCCTGGCTGATTACCTGCCCAATGTGCTGGTGGCTGTCAACCAGTCGTACGCATTTGACGAAGATATCATCCCCGATGGTGCAGAGGTGGCCATGTTTCCGCCCGTTTCAGGCGGAGACCACGGGCCAACCATCCTGAAAATTGTAGAAGGTCCGCTGGACCTGGACGATTTGACAGCGCAAATCACCCTGCCGACAACCGGAGCCATTTGCATGTTCACCGGCGTGGTCCGCGGCTCCACCCTGAGGGGTGAAGCCCATGAGACCAGTGAATTGTTCTATGAGGCCTATGTGCCGATGGCAGAAGCAAAATTACAGCAGGTGGCGGATGAAATCAGGACGCGCTGGCCTGCAGTGGAAGGGATTGTGCTGGTTCAGCGGGTGGGACGCTTGCAACCGGGCACACCCACCATCCTGGTAGCCTGTTCGGCCGCCCACCGGGATACCGGTGCATTCGATGCCGCCCGTTACGGGATTGATCGGATCAAGGAAATTGTGCCCATCTGGAAAAAAGAAATCTCTCCATCCGGAGAAAGCTGGGTGGAGGGTGAATACATCCCGGGTGCTGGAGATTAAGGATGCCAACCATCCGCTGCATGAGTTGTGGAGAGCCATACCCTGAAAAGGGGATTCCTTTTCGCTGCCCAAAATGCGGGGGAGTGTATGATTTTAACGGTCCTCCCGATTTTAATCCAAACAAAATCGAACCTGGCCTGCCCGGTTACTGGCGCTACCGACACTCATTCAACCTGGCTGAGAAAGCACCGATGATTTCTCTAGGGGAAGGACGAACTCCGCTCATCTGGGTGGAGGAGCGCGGGCAACGGGTGGGGCTGAAAATGGAGCATCTAAACCCAACCGGTTCTTATAAGGATCGAGGCAGCTCTGTGCTGATGAGCCAACTGGCAGCCAGGGGGGCAACCGAGGCGGTTGAGGATTCCTCCGGAAATGCCGGCGCATCCTTTGCAGCCTACGCCGCCCGGGCGGGAATCCGGGCGCGAGTGTATGTACCAGAAAGCGCCTCGGGGCCTAAACGGACGCAAATCGAAAAGGTCGGTGCTGAACTGGTGAGCGTGCCAGGTCCCCGCTCTGCCGCTGCCGAGGTGGTTTTAAAGGAAGCTGAAAAGGGCATCCCATACGGCAGCCATGCCTACCTCCCATTCGGACTGCCAGGGATCGCAACCATTGCCTATGAACTTTGGGAAGAGCTGGGTGACGCACCGGGTACGGTTATTGCGCCGGTTGGACATGGTGGGTTGTTACTGGGGATCGTACGGGGGTTTGCCTCCCTGCGTAATGCCGGCCTGATTAAACAGGAGCCTTTTTATGCAGCGGTCCAGGCAGCCAACTGCGCGCCAATGGTAGCTGCCGCCAAAAATGGGATACAAGCTTTGCAGGACCTACAGGAAGCGCCAACCATTGCTGAAGGGGTACGCGTTCGCTGGCCAGTCCGTGTTGAAACACTATTAAATGAAATGGACCCTGCACGGCGCATGATCCTGGGAATCGGCGAAGAAAAATTATTGCAGGCCTTTCATGATTTACCCAGGCACGGAGTGCATGTGGAACCGACTTCCGCCCTGGCCTGGGCTGCCTTCCAGAAAAACCTGGGAATTTTCCCGGAGCCCGTGGTAATCATCCTGACGGGTTCAGGGTTAAAATCAACCATATCCTGAAGAATGGAAACAAATGGAGCGCCAGCTCCCGGACCGACCGGGTAGGTGGCTGACGTCCCCTGCGTTTCCGGGAGGAAATAGATGGCATTTTTAAGCCAACCGGCCGCTGAGGAAACCCCTCAGGAGTTAGCCAATCGACTGAACTTGAAATTTAATGACTGGCTGCTGCTCAGCCGGGCATTAACTCACCGTTCTTTTTTGAATGAACACCAGGAAGCCCTGGAAGATAATGAGCGGCTTGAATTCCTGGGTGATGCCGTGCTCGATTTCGTAGTCGGAGCATGGCTATATAACCGCTACCCGGAAATGCCGGAAGGCGATCTGACCCGGATGCGCTCAGCCCTGGTCCACACGCAACGCCTGGCGTTTTTCGCCCGCAAGATCCAACTGGGCAAAGCCATGCGCCTGGGGCGGGGCGAAGCCCAAAATGGCGGCCGGGATCGGGATCCTCTGTTGTGTGACACCTTTGAGGCCCTGGTGGGTGCAATTTACCTGGACCAGGGGCTGGATGGGGTCAATCAATTCATCTTCCCCTTGCTGCTGGGTTCAGAAATGGATGTGTTTGTTCATCACCGCGAAGAGGATCCGAAAAGCCTGTTCCAGGAGTGGGCGCAATCCCAGGGATTGCCCACACCGCAATATGTCACGCGCAATATCAGCGGGCCGGATCACTCCAAGGTTTTTGATGTGGATGTGTTGATCGATGGTGAGGTGTACGGTTCGGGCAGCGGACACAGCAAGCAAATGGCGACCAAGGCAGCCGCAGCCAATGCCCTGGAAAAACTGGGAATCGGTGGATAGGAAAAAGATTTGGCAACCCGACTGAAATCTCTCGAACTGCATGGTTATAAGACATTTGCCAGCCGGACGGTATTTGAGTTCCCGGAGCAAATCACCGCCATTGTCGGGCCGAATGGGTCCGGGAAATCCAACATTGCAGATGCCATCCGCTGGGTGCTGGGAGAGCAATCCTATTCACTGCTGCGCGGGCGGAAAACGGAGGATATGATTTTCTCCGGCTCGGAACAGCGTCCGCGGGCCGGGATGGCTTCGGCGGCGATTATTTTTGATAATGCAGACGGCTGGCTGCCGATCGACTATTCCGAAGTATCACTAGCCCGGCGTGCTTACCGGGATGGAAATAATGAATACCTGATCAACAACCAGCGGGTTCGGCTGAAGGAAATCTCAGAGTTGCTGGCTCAATCCGGCCTGGCTGAACGAACCTATACGATCATCGGTCAAGGCCTGGTGGATGCAGCGCTCTCGCTGAAGCCGGAAGAAAGACGCCGATTCTTTGAGGAAGCTGCAGGGATTGGTCTCTACAGAAGCCGGCGGGAGGATGCCCTGAATCGCCTGGAAACCACCAAGCGCAACCTGGAACGGGTGCAGGATATCCTTGTTGAATTAGAGCCTCGCCTGGCGACATTGGAACGACAGGCCCGCCGTGCGGCTGAATACGAGCGCATTAAGGCCGATCTACGCGTGCTCTTACGGGATTGGTACGGCTACTACTGGCATCACAGCAATGCAGAACTGGCGCACGCCCGCGAAACGTTGAAAGTACAGGAAGCCCGGTTGGAGCAAGCCCGCAACCGGATGGAACAGGTGACCACGGAAGTGGAAGCACTTCGGGCAAGAATGCAAACAGCCCGAATGAGTTTGAATGAATGGCATACACAATCGGCTGAAGTCCACAGACAGTGGGAGCAGGTCAGCCGAAACCTGGCCGTGCTGGAGGAGCGCCAACGAGCATTAAGCAACAGTCAGGGCGGACTGACAGCGGATTTGACCCGATTATCCGAGGAGGAACAGGTCCAACTCAACCGCCTGGCCAACCTGGAGGCGGAGCAGAAACGCCTGCAACAGGAATTGGATGACTCCAACCGGCAATTGGCAGAGGCGCAACAATTAATGCAGATCCGCCAGAAAGAAAGAGACCGGGTGGACACCTTGCTGCGCGAAGCCCGCCGGGTGCTGGTCAGTCTGGAAACCGGGCAGGTTCAAGGGAAAGCGCACTTATCCGAGGTTGCCAACCGCCTGGATGGATTACGCCGAACACTTGAGAATTATCGTAATAGCCTAAAAACAGATGAACAGGCGGTTGCACAGGCGCAGACCCTGGTGGAGCGGGCGAAGACCCACCGCGAGGAGGCTGAAGAAGAACTACATCAATTTGAAGAGGAGCTGGTGGTTCAACGCCGGCAATTGACCAGCCTGGAAAACGAGCGCCGCAATTTGCAGGATGGCCGGGCCCGCCTGGAAGCTGACCTGAGTCGCGCCAAAGCCCAACTGGAAGTACTTGAGCAAGCTGAGCGCAGCCTGAGCGGGATGGGACAGGGCGCCCGAAACCTGGTCCAGGCGGCCAGGCAGGGAAAATTAAAAGCAGGTATCCGGGCGCTTTCCACCGACCTGGTTGTGCCCCAGGAGCTTGAAACGGCTATCGCTGCCGCCCTATCCGATTTACTGGATGGGCTGGTGATTGATCCTGATAACGTTGAGTTGGTTTTGGATTTCCTGGCCAATGGTGACCAGGGGCGTGCCAATATCGTCACCCGGGATGCCAGGGCTCACTTAATCGATGCACCTCAAGCTGATCCTGACTGCCTGGGTGTGGCATCCCGGTTGGTTAAGGCACCGGATGAAGTACAACCGATCCTGGATGTCCTGCTTGGAATGGTCCTGGTGGTGCGCAATCGTGCGGCTGCCCGCAGACTTGCGTCAACATTGCCGGTAGGCGCGCGCGCGGTCACCTTACAGGGCGAGGTGTATTGGTCAAATGGTATCATTTCAGCCGGTAAGGAGAATCGCGGTGCAGTGGTTGCCAGGCCGCGCCAGCGGTTGGATTTGCAGGAAGCAGTTCAAAACAGCCAGGCGAACCTGACGGAAAGCCTGACCCAGATCCAATGTGTAGATGGAGCACTGCAACATAGCCGTGAAATGGCTCAGAAACTGGAACAAGAGACCCGGAATGTATCCAGCCGGGTGAACCAACTTAACCAGGAAGTCCAGCAGGCCACACTAAACCTCGAAAAACTGCGCCAAAAGATCGAATGGCAGCGCGGCCAGATTGCCGAGGTGGAGAAGCAGATTCGGGCAGCAGAAGAGGACCGCAAAAGGACCCAGGAGCAAATTGATTCTGCCGGTGCCAGGATTCAACAGGCCAATGACCAGGTACGCGACCACAACCGCACCCTGGGCGGGTTGCCCCTGGAGGAATTACAAAGCCAGGTGACTCACTGGAATACCAGCGTTGCGGTCACCGGTCGGGCTACTCATGAAATCTCCGCCCGGGTGAAGGATGCCCGGCTGGATACAGAGGCCAACCGCCTTCAACAACAGACTCTCCGCGAGCGCATCAGCGCCAATTCAAATGCGTTGGGGCAAGCCGAGCGCGAAAAATCGGAATTGCTGCAACAACAAGCCCGGCTGGACGCAGAAATTGCTGCCTTACAGGTCAAAATTGAACCGGCCGAAGCTGAATTATATGCCCTGGAGCAAGAATACTCCCGCCTGCAGGCCAACCAGGCTGCAGCCCAGCAAGCCCTGGGCGTGGCAGATCGATATGCCGTCCAGGCACAGACTGAATTGTCTCACCAACGAGACGCGTTGGACAACCTGCGCCGGCGGATTGAAGATGATTTTGGGCTGGTGGCTTTTGAATACTCTGAACAGGTGGAAGGGCAGACGACATTGCCTTTTGATGGTATGGTCGAACAATTGCCGCAAATCCATGAATTGCCGGCCGACCTTGAGGAGAATATCAATCGGCAGCGAGCGCAACTGCGCCGGATGGGACAGATCAGCCCGGAAGCGCTGGCTGAATACCGCGAAGTAAAAGAGCGACGTGATTTCATGGTCAGCCAGGTGGAAGATCTGAAAAAGGCGGATGCCGACCTTCGCCAGGTGATCGCCGAATTGGATGAGCTGATGAAACGTGAATTCCGCAAAACTTTCACTGCGGTCGCGGCGGAATTCCGCCAGATGTTCACGCGCCTGTTCAACGGCGGTTCAGCGACTCTGGAACTGGTGGATGAGGAAAACCTGGCTGAGGCAGGGATTGAGATTGAAGCGCGTCTGCCAGGCCGCCGCGAACAGGGCCTTTCCTTACTCTCAGGCGGAGAACGCAGTTTGACGGCGGCCGCGCTGGTTTTTTCACTTCTGAAGGTTTCTCCCACGCCGTTTTGTGTGCTGGATGAAGTGGATGCGATGCTTGATGAAGCTAACGTAGGCCGTTACCGCGATTTATTGCGTGAATTGAGCGAGAAGACACAATTCATCGTCATCACACATAACCGGAATACTGTCCAGGCGGCGGATGTCATTTACGGTGTAACGATGGGGCGCGACTCAGCCAGCCAGGTGATCAGCCTGAAATTAGATGAAATCAGCGACGACATGGTGAGGTAAGCAAAACGCCCCGGCAGAAACCGGGGCGTTTTCATCAACTGAAAAGCACAGTTATTACTGCGCTACCATATTGGCCGGGATGCTTGGTTCAGTGGGAACCATGTCTGAGGGGATCTCCAGCGTCTTCACAGTTTCAGCCGAGGTTTGTTCAGTCAACCAATTGGTAAAGAAGGTGCTCTTGGCGTTCTCAAATTCGGTGGCGGTCAGCGGGACAACACGCTTATCCAGGACCTGGATAATATGCCAGCCGAAGCTCGTCTGGACGGGGTCGCTGAATTGACCGACTGGCAGGCTAAAGGCAGCCTTCTCAAATTCAGCCACCATCTGGCCTTTCCCAAACCAGCCCAAGACGCCGCCGGAATCCTTGTTGGATGTGTCCGTCGAGAGTTCCTTGGCAAGGGCATCAAAGGATTCACCAGCTTTCAACCGCTCCAACACAACCACTGCAGCAGCCTGGTCTGGAACCAGAATATGGCGGGCATAAACTTGTTCCGCCTCGGGCTTCATATCAGTCGTTAAGGCTGCCTTCACCTTATCGCGCAATAATTGCGAGCGGAAGAGTTCGCGGATATCTTTTTCGTTGAACTGGACTTCGCTCAGGTTGGCGATGGCCGTTTTATACATATTTTGGTACCCCTCATAGGTGAATTCAGTTGGGGTGGGGGTGATGGTGGAAGTCGGCATGGGCGTGAATGTGGGCGCCGGGGTGGCTGTCGGGGGTTCCGGGGTGGGAGTCACATTTTCCGGAGTGGCTGTAGCGGTCGGCTCCAGGGTGGCAGAGGGGATCGGCGTCATGGTTACATAGGATAGCAACGTCGATGAGAAGGTGGGTGTTACAAAGGACGTGGGGGTGAGAGTGGGTGTTGGTGTGCCGTTCGGATAATACTCGAAGGCATCCTCGACAGCCTTGTTCAACTCATCTTCACTGATGGAGATGCCGAGCTTCTTGGCTTCCTGGGCAATGACCTTATCCTGGACCATATAATCCAGGATGGTCTTCGCAAAGCCAGCAGAATCAGTAAGCTGAGTTGAAATTTGGGTCATCTGATCCGTGAAATATTGCTGGAAGCTGGGTTCTCCGGCAAACATCTGGGAGTAGTTGTAAAGATTAGTGTATTGGTTGACCAGGCGCCAGCGTTCATAACGAACACGGGTTTGAAGATCACGGATGGTGATTTTTTCGCCATTCACGTCGGCAACAGCCCGGTTGGAGCGCAAGACGGTTTGATCCAGAATTCCATAACCAATGACGCCAATGATAATGACTGCCACAGCGATCATGGCAATGAGCAGGTAACGCATCTGGTTTTTTTCGCGTTCCTGGCGGGCAAGATGTTTGCGGTTGGTAGTCCGCGGGGTATTGCTGGAAGAATTTGCCATTCTAGGACTAACCTCTTCTCTTCTAAAGAGTTGAAAATAATAATGGGGCAGGGAGCGGTTGCTCCATGCCCCGTTGGTTGTATCCCGGCTTAGCGGCCGTCGTCCTGGTTAGCGACGAAGGGCAGCAGGCTAACCTGGCGGGCGCGCTTGATGGCGCGGGCCAGAGCACGCTGGTGCAGCGCGCAGGTTCCGGTTTGCCGGCGGGGGCGGATTTTTCCTTCTTCGGTTACAAAGCGGCGCAGCATATCGGCGTTCTTATAATCGATTTCAAGGGACTTATCCGCACAGAACTGACAGATTTTTGGTCTGGCCACATAACGCCGCCCATAGGGCTGCTCGTGTTCCAGGTTCATTTCATCACTCATTTTTGCTTACTCCAACTAAAACGGAAAATCATCTTCTGGTTCAGACGTCTCTAAGGCGTCAGCGGTGTGATTATTCTCGCGGCGTTCACCGAGCATCATCATTTCGCTGGCAACAATCTCGACGCTGGTATGCTTGACGTTTTCATTGTCTTCCCAGCGGCGGGTTTGCAGACGGCCTTCCACATAGACCTGCTGGCCCTTGGTAAGGTATTGTTTGCAAATTTCTGCCAGGTTGCCCCAGGCAACCACATTGAACCATTCGGTTTCGGAATGGCGCTCGCCATCCCCGGTGCTCCACGTACGGCTGGTTGCCACAGTGAAGGTGGTCACCGGTCGACCGGAAGGGGTGTAGCGCATTTCCGGATCGCGACCCAGATGGCCAATAATCATGACTTTGTTTAATCCTCGGCTCATTGAATATCACTCCGTTGTACTGACCAATGAGACAAATGATACGATCTCAGTCGTTGACTGTGATCAGGAACCGCAGCACGGGTTCCAGGAAGCGCAGGTTGCGTTCAAGCGTGGCGTTGAATGTGGGGTTGAGATTGGCCTGAATGAGCACAAAGTGCCCTTCACGCTGCTTGCGAATGGGATTGGCCAGGCGGCGCTTCCCCCACAAATCAACTTTGGCAACCTCTCCACCGGCTTCTACAATCCAGCCCTTAACCTTATCGACGAGAGCGGTGAACGCATTCTCGTCCAGGTCCGACTGGACAACCAGCACGATATCATAATTGCGCATAACGGGATCCTCCTTTCCTCGGGTTTGCCCCGGGACTGCACCGACGGTGAGCCAGGAGCGGAAAGTAACACCCGCCAGGCGGGTGCCAAAACAGCGGGTGTTATTGTACCATAAAGGCGATTAATTTTCGAGGATTAACAGTTTCTAATTCAGTGATGATGATTGTTACCAAGGATCTGGTTGGCGCGGTTAAGGATATTATCCAACGGTTGGGCGGCAAAGGATGGGATGGAGAAATCCGCCTGGGAGAGGTCTAATTTGGCAGAAAGCGGATTGGGAGCCGCCACGCAAATCATCCCGGCAGCCTTGGCAGCCCGGATTCCATTGGGGGAGTCTTCAAAAGCCAGGGCTTCGTGAGGTTGGATCCCCAGGTGACGGACAGCAGCCAGGTACAAGCCGGGATCCGGTTTGACCGGTGAGACTTCGTCCTTGGTATAAACACATTGGAACCGCCGGGATAAATCCAAACGATCCAGGTGGCGCATCACCCAGGAGCGCTCGGAGCTGGAAGCAACCGCTAAACCCATGCCAAGTTGATCTGCCCGATCCAATACATCCAGCACGCCTGGCAGGACTGGCTGCTGCATAGCTCGAGCAAGTGACATTTGTGTCTGTTGAGCCCAGATTTCCTGTCGTTCCGGCAACCTGTGCCCCAATTTACTCTCCAGATGAGCAACAGGATCAAATGCATCCTGCGTAGTACCAAGACAGGCAACCCAGTCCGTAAAGAGTAAATCCTGGCCATAGCGGTGATAAATTTCCACCCAACTGGAGTATTCCGGTTGCTCTGTGTCGACAATCACACCATCAAAATCAAAAACAATCGCTCGAATCATCATTATTAAAAGGGAAAATTGAAGTTGGTCAAGTTTAGTTCTGCCTGAAGATACTTAATATCTTTTTGCAGGTTGGGGACAATCGGCACACCCTGGCGGCGGACAAGCTGTTCACTCTCGAATTCCTTCTCGCCGGCTGTGTATATCCGCGGTTGGCCGGGCGCTTTGGTGGAGGCACGTAATTCGCGTAGAATCTCGCCCGTAGTTTTCTTGAATTCGTTCAGGTCGACAAAGGCTTCGATATTGATTGCCATGAAGAAGTGACCGATCTTGAACGGTTGTTTCTTGCCCTCCGGGCTGATCCCGGTCAATCCCCACATGAAGGCCCCACCCTGCAGGGAGGCGGAGAAAATCTCCACCATGGTGGCCAGGTCGTAGCCTTTATGACCGCCAAGTAGCTCTCCAGCGCCACCCAGGGGGAGCAACGCCGCGGCTTCCTTGCCGAATCCTTCCAGGATCTGGGCAGGGTTTGTCAGGGGCTGCATGTTTTGATCGATCACCCAGCCTTCCGGGGCGGGCTTTTCAGCCCGGTCGAGCACTTCGATCTTGCCGCGCTGGGTGATGGAGGTGGCAGCGTCGAAGAGGAAGGGGCATTCTTCATCTGTGGGGCAGCCGAAGGAGATGGGATTGGTGCCCAGCATGGGGCGGACACCGAAGGTTGGTGCGATGGAAGGCCGGGCATTGGTGAATGACATGCCGATCATGCCGGCTTTAACGGCCATCAGCGGGTAGTATCCATCAATGCCGAAGTGAGTGGAATTGCGGACAGCTACAGATCCCATGCCGTACTGGCGGGCTTTATCAATGGCCATTTGCATGCTGCGCGTGCCGATGATCATACCCATACCGTGGTGACCATCCACCAGGGCAGTGGTAGGGGTTTCGCGGATGATCTCATAATCTGTTACGGCCTTGTGTTGACCGGATTTAATCCGATCGTAATACATGCGCAAGCGGCCAACGCCGTGAGATTCAATCCCGCGCAGGTCCGAAGTAATCAATACATCTGCGCAAACACTGGCTTCATCTTCAGGTACGCCAGACCGAATGAAGACCTGACGCATAAAATCATACAGTAACTCGACAGGTAAATATTGGGTTGTTCCAGCCATTGCACTAACCTCCATGAAAGAACACCGCCCTGGCAATGGTTCGCCAGGGCGGTCATATGAATTCTCCCTGACAAGCGGTCAACTGGTCAGGGTTTATTTTACCCTTATTTCAGCAATTCTTGGCCGGAGAATTGGCGGTAAGGATCCAGAATTTGGAGAATGATCTGGTCATCCGGCAGGGTTTTGCCAGTGACCATGCGGGTTAGTAGTTCTGCGATGCCGGGCCCGAGCATAAAGCCCTGGCCGCACATGCCAACTGCCAGGAGCAAACCCTGGATTTCTTTCACCCAACCGACCAGCGGAGCGCCATCGGGGGTCATCGGATACAGGCCGCGCCAGGTACGCCGCACGCGAATATTGGATAAGCGCGGCATGATTTCGATCATCCGGCGGGACACCATGGGTAGAAATTCGCTGGTTTCATTGGTGTTGTAACCCCAGATATTGGGGCTGGGGGTGATGCAAAACACGATCTGGCCAGTCAGGTGTTGATAGAAATAGTAATTGCTGGATCCAACCGTCGGCCGGATATCGACCACCATGGGGCCAAGAAAACGAGCCACAGCTTCTGTAATGGCCGACTCGTGGGAATCCGGCTTGACGGGTAGATCCAGACCGGTCAGCTTGCCGACCTGGTTGGCCCAGGCGCCGGCAGCATTGATCACTACATCCGCGGCATAAGTCCCCTTGTCGGTTTGAACGGCTTTTACCCTGTCACTTTCCACTACGATGCCGGTAACTGTTTCATTGAACCTGAACTGAGCCCCCAGGCGAACAGCCTGGGTGTAGAAGGCATGGCAGGCCAGCAGGGAAGAAGCGCTGCCGTCATCCGGCGAGAAGGTGCCGCCCATCAGTCCATTGGGATTGAGATCAGGAACGATTTTCCGCAAGTCTTCTGCGTTGTACCAATCAATATTCAAGTTGAAGGACTTCTGGGTGACCAACAAATCCTTGAGAATTTTTTCTTCCCGGTCCTGGTACGCGACAAAAAGATAGCCGCACTTATCCCACTCGATGTCATCTCCGTAAGTTTCCTTCCATGTGGAGAAAACCTCCAGGCTGCACAGGCACAATTGGATCTTGGCCGGATCGGAGTGGGTGGCGCGAATACCACCGATGGCTCGTTTGTTGGAACCCTGGCCAACGGAGTGGGCACCATCAAGAACCAGCACTTTCAGGCCAGCCCGGGCAAGTGAAAACGCGGTGGGTGAGCCGATGGATCCAGCCCCGATGATAATCACATCATAATGAGGAGTGTGGTTGGGATTCATTTCTTTTCCTCCTCCCGGGCACCGGCAAAGACGCCAAGCGGCACCTCCATAAAGATCGGGCGGCGGGTTTGTTCAGTGATTTCATTGATCGGGATGCCCTCTTCGCGGAACAATCGCAGGACGATGGCTGAGCAGGTCTTGGCGCCGCACGATCCCATCCCCGCACGGGTGACTGTCTTGATCTCATTTACATCCCGGTAACCGGCCCGAATGAGCTGGCGGATTTCGCGCGCAGTAACCCGCTCACAGCGGCAAACAATGGTGTCATCTTCGATGTGGGGCACATACTCATCCAGGGCCTGGGTGACTTCGGGTTCCTGGATGCGCAAACCGGCGATTTGGCGGGCAATTTCCTTGGGCGCCTGCACCTGGACAATTAATGTCCGGTCGCTGGTTGGGATGGCATGTACGCCAACCACGCTTAAATCACCCAGCGGGGTGCCTTCCGTGTCCAGGACGGTGACGATGTCTTTTTGAACAATTGATTTTCGTGTAAATTCGTAGGGGATGGAAACCAACGGCTTTTCCGGGTTGGAGCGGTAGTCCACCAGGGTAATGGCCAGGCCCGGGCAGCCGGCCACGCACATTTCACAATAACCGCAGGAATATTGATCGCCGATGAAGGATGGAACCTGGCGAATATCGGCTTCGTTGACCACAATCAAGCCGCGGTCGCAAAGGGCAGAGCAGGGGTTGCAGGGTATTTCCTGGGTACAGTGAATGACCGGCATGACGCCCGTCGTGATCTCTGGTAGTTCTTCACTGAAATTGGCTCCGGGTTTTGATTTCAAGATTTCGCCGGTACGGTACCAGGAGGCGGGAATCCCACCGGTGTTGAAGCCCAGGGCGGCAGCCATCTCGCGGCCTTTGATCTTGCCGGAGAACATGGCAGCCGAGGCTTCGGCGATTTCCTCGGCATCGCCGGCGGCGAATGCCTGGATACCGAAATCCCGGGCTTTGAGGTAAAACTCATTGACCGGGTCCAGCCCGACGGCGATCAAGACTGCATCACATTCGAAAGATTTCTCGGTGCCAGGGATGGGATTAAAGTGATCATCCACGGCAGCAATGGTGACCGAATCGACATAATCCGTGCCGTTGGCGCTCAGGATGGTGTGAGAAGTGTAAATCGGCACGCCCATTCGGGCAATTTTATCCTTGTGAACCTTGTAGCCGCCGCATTCCTTCATGGCTTCCACCAGACCAACCACACCGATACCGGCCTGCAGAGCATGATAACCGGCGATCAGGCCGACATTGCCGCCGCCGACGATGAAAAGGCGCTGGGCAGGACGGACCAGGTCGCGATTGACCAGTGTCTGGAAAGCTCCCGCGCCGTAGACACCCGGAAGAGTGTTGCCCTTGAAGGCCAGGAATTTTTCACGGGCGCCGGATGCGACCAACAGGATTTGCGGCTTCACCAGGACGTAATCCTGCCCGTTGCGCAGTATGCCAACCTTCTTATCACTGTATACAGCCAGCGCCGTGGATTGCAGCCAGATCTCAACGGATTGATATTTACGCAGATCTTTTTCCAGCCGGGTGGCAATATCAATGCCACGGGTGCCGGCATATACGGCGCTGGTTGAGCCGAAGAAGCGGTGAGTTTGCAGGACCAGCTTGCCCCCCAGGCGGTGTTTATCGTCCACTAAAAGGACACGGATGCCCAGGCGGCCCAGTTCTGCCGCAGCAGAAAGCCCGGCCGGGCCTCCGCCGATGATCAGGACCGGGACTTCGATTTCTTCCGGTGCGTGCATGTTCGGGACGGCTTCCACAACCGGAAGTTCTGGTAACCCGTCTGCCGGGGCGACACGCATTTCTGGTTGGATCAATTCCATGCAGGATTTTACCGGCCGGCCGTTCGCCAGGACCATGCACTGGGCACACTGGCCGTTCGCACAGAAAATCCCTTGGGGCGCGCCATCCTTGTGGTGGTGTCCGAAGATGCGAATTCCGTTGGCAAATAAAGCGGCAGAGATTGTTTCACCAGTCAAGGCGGTCAGTGGTTGGTCCAGCCAGTAAAAAGTGAGCGGTTGACGTTCCGGGATGGGAAGAATGGGGTGTTGCTGGATGCGAAAATCAGCCATGGAATTCCTTTGAGTAGAATCTCAAGTAGAATTAATCGGGCAGGGTTGTTGTCCGCATAAGATTGTAACAAATGGAATATTATCCGGCTAATTACTTTCAGCCATAAATCGGACTATGACTGTCACAAACTTGCATGGATAAATCTCAACTGGATTGTGATACAATTTTTTAAACTTACAGCGGAGGGAGTAATTATGAAAAGAGTAGCTGTTTTGACAAGCGGCGGTGATGCTCCCGGAATGAACGCGGCCATTCGGGCTGTCGTGCGAGTCGGCATTGCCCAGGGGTTTGAAATGTTCGGGGTTCGCCTGGGCTATGAAGGATTGATCAATGGACGCTTTGTTCCCCTGGGAGCGCGGGATGTGGGTGGAATCATCCAGCGGGGAGGGACCATCCTGGGCAGCGCCCGCAGCCTGGAGTTTAAGACCCTGGAAGGTCAGCGAAAAGCCATCCGGGAAATGAATGAACAGGGGATTGATGCCCTGGTGGTGATCGGGGGAAACGGCTCTCAAACCGGCTCTTATGCACTCGCCAAACTGGGTTTCCCGGTGGTGGGGGTGGCCTCCACGATCGATAACGATTTATTCGGTTCGGATATCACCATCGGGGTGGATACGGCGTTGAATATTGCCCTCGAGGCGATAGATCGGCTTAAAATAACTGCATCTTCGCACCAGCGAGCCTTTATGATCGAGGTCATGGGAAGGAATTGTGGATACCTGGCATTAATGTCCGGGATTGCCGGCGGCGCTGAAATGATGGTTATCCCGGAAGTGGAGATTAACCCGGAAGAAATCGCTGAAGCTCTGCGAATTGCATATGATAAAGGCAAGGCACATGCGATTGTAGTTGTAGCAGAAGGAGCCAAGTACCCGGTGGCTGTTTTGGATCAGTACTTCAAAGACCACAAGGAACGACTTGGATTTGATCTGCGTATCACCACCCTGGGGCATGTCCAGCGTGGTGGAAATCCAGGTGCGTTTGACCGAATCCTGGCCACCCGCCTTGGAGCAGGAGCGATTGATGCGCTGGTACGCGGAGAATCCGGCGTGCTGGTAGGGCAGGTGAAAAGCGAGGTGATCACCACCCCCCTGGAGGTGGTGACCAATACCAAGAAAACAATCGATATGAAACTATTGGAATTGGCCAAGAAGCTGGATTGATCGTTACGATCGAAAGAGAAATATGGAAGCGGCTGGCTAAATCGCCAGCCGCTTTTTTTTAGATTATTTTTCGCCGTTCCAGCGCAGGTAGGCTTCGATGAAGCCGTCGATTTCGCCGTCCAGGGCAGCCTGGGTGTTGCCAGTCTCATACTCGGTGCGGTGATCCTTGACCAACTGGTAGGGGTGCAGGGTGAAGGTGCGGATCTGGCTGCCAAATTCCACCTTGGTGTATTCACCGCGCAATTCGGCCATTTGCTTGTCCTGTTCGGCACGCTTGATTTCCAGCAAACGGGCGCGCAGGACGCGCATGGCATTTTCGCGGTTTTGCATCTGCGAGCGTTCATTCTGGCAGGCAACGACGATGCCCGTGGGGATGTGGGTGATGCGAACAGCAGTCGAGTTTTTCTGCACGTTTTGTCCACCGGCGCCGGATGAGCGGAAAACATCCACCCGGATTTCATCGGCGGAGATGACGATTTCATCATCATCGTTGACTTCGGGCAGCACTTCCACCTGGGCGAAAGATGTGTGCCGGCGGTGGGCAGAATCGAATGGAGAAAGGCGGATCAGGCGGTGAACGCCCTTTTCAGAGTGAAGGTAACCGTAGGCATACCTGCCGGTGACCGCGATGGTGACCGTTTTGATCCCGGCCTCTTCGCCTTCATTGAAGTCGAGGATTTCGGTTTGGTAGCCGCGGCGTTCCGCCCAGCGCAGATACAGACGCTCCAGCATGGCGGCCCAATCCTGGGCTTCTGTTCCGCCAGCGCCAGAGTTGATGGTCAAGAGGGCATTGCCTTTATCGTAGGGACCGGAGAGCAGCGTGGATATCTCCCGCTGGGCAAGTTCCTTTTCAAGAGCGGTGGTTTCATCCTCCAGCTCAGGCCGCAGGGATTCATCTTCCGTGCCGGCCAGTTCGATGGCGTCATCGAGGCGCTGAACGATAGCTTTCCAGCCATCCACTTCGGCGCGTAAATCGGCCATGTCTTTCATGATGCGCTGCGCGCGTTCCCGGTCATTCCATAGATCGGGATCTTCCGATTGTTTGGTCAGTTCGGCGAGTTCAGTTTCCTTTGACGCCAGGTCAAAGATGCTCCAGGAGGTCAGAGATCAGCGCTTTTGCGCTGTTAAGACGGTCGAGCAAATCCTGCATTGGTAAACTCCTTCCAGGTTCCGATAAAACTATTTTTCCATAACCCCGTTGACAAATGCTTCGCGGTCAAAGGGAGTTAAATCTTCCGGTTTCTCGCCCAGTCCAGCATACAGGATGGGCAGCCCCAGTTCTTTTTGAATGGCAAACGCCATGCCGCCTTTGGCGGATGAATCCAGCTTGGCCAGGATGATGCCGGTGACCTTGACCGCTTCCTTGAAGGCGCGCGCCTGGGCGAGGGCATTTTGACCGGTGGTGGCATCCAGCACCAACCAGATGGCATGCGGAGCACCGGGGAGAGCTTTGCCCACCACGCGGTGGACTTTCTTCAGCTCTTCCATCAGGTTGAAGCGGGTGTGCAGACGGCCGGCCGTATCCACCAGGAGAATATCCACAGCGCGAGCCTGGGCGGATTGAACCGCATCAAAGGCCACTGCACCGGGGTCGGCGTTGGGCTGGCCGGCAATCACCGGGATATTGAGACGCTGACCCCAAACCTGGAGTTGATCCACGGCAGCGGCACGGTAGGTATCCCCGGCGGCCAGGAGGACTTTTTTGCCCTGGATGGTGAACAGCTTGCCCAACTTGGCGGCAGTGGTTGTCTTGCCGCTGCCGTTGACGCCTACCAACAGCACAACAGCTGGTTTATGGGCGGAGAGATCCACCAGGGGAGATGGATCGATCCGACGGATCAACTCGGCACGCAGGGCTTCCTGCAACTCTGCTGAACGGGTTAAGCCCTGCTCTTTGACAGTCTTCTGGAGTGCAGTTGTGACCGAAAGAGTGGTATCTGCCCCCAGGTCGGCCTGGATCAAAATCGCTTCCAGTTCCTCCCAAGTATCGTCAGAGATTTCTGTTGCGCCGAACAGGGTTGCTATGCGCCCAAATGCCACCTTGCGGGTGCGGGCGAGTCCTTCCATCCATTTGCCAAATATATCTGCCATAGGGTTGAAATTATAACATGGGCTTAACGGGTATGTTCGGTTGCCAGTTGACCGCAACCTGCCTGGATATCAATGCCGCGCCGGATACGGATGGTACACGGGATGCCGTTCTTCTCAAGGATGGCCTTGAATGCAGCCGCTCGTTGGTGGGTGGTGGCCTGACCGTTGAATTTCCGGGTCGGGTTGAGGGGAATCACATTGACATGACAGAGCATGCCTTTCAGCAGCCCGGCCAGCCTGGTCGCTGTTTCCGGGGTGTCGTTGACGCCCTGGATGAGGGCCCATTCAAAAGTGATGCGCCGGCCGGTTTTTTCCACGTATTCGCGGCAGGCTGTTAGCAGGTCGGAAATCGGGTAGCGCTTATTGACCGGGAGCAGGGCTGATCGTTCTTCGTCTGAGGCAGCATGCAGGCTGATGGCCAGGTTGATCTGGCGCTTTTCATCGGCAAAGCGGCGAATCATGGGGATGAGGCCGACCGTGGAGATGGTGAAACGGCGCTCGCCCAGGTTCATCCCGGCCGGATGATTCAGCCGGTCCACGGCAGCGAGGGTGGCCTCGTAATTATGAAATGGTTCGCCCATGCCCATCACGACAATGTTGGTTACATGTTCGCCCATAGCCTTCAATTGGCGAGCGTAATATAAAACCTGTTCGACGATTTCACCGCTGGTCAGGTGGCGCTTGAATCCCATCTGGCCGGTGGCGCAAAAAACGCAACCCATGGCACAGCCGGCCTGGCTGGAGATACAAAGAGTACGGCGCTGCTCGTAGCGCATCAGCACGGCTTCAATGGCCCAATTGTCATGCAGGGTGAACAGCGTTTTCACAGTTTCGCCGTCTTTTGACTGGAGCACAGCACCCGGCCTCAGTCCGGCGAAGCGAAAATTATCTGCCAATTTGGCCTGAAGGGATTTCGGGATGTTGCTGAACTGCTCGGGCCTTTCCCATAATTGGACATACAGCCCATGCCAGATTTGCCCGGCCCGATAGGCAGGCTCTCCCCAGGATTGGACCAACACGGTGAGTTCCTCCAGGGTCAAATCATAAATCAGCGGCAGGGTCGTCATTTTCATCCTCAGCATCGATCAAGAAAGCACCAGTTGGTGCAAGTCCTCGGCAATAAAATCAGGGCCAGGCTGGGCCTGAAGGGCCATCTCACGCGTGGTTACTCCGCTAAGGACCAGGGCTGTCTTGCAGCCGGCATTCTGCCCGCCGAGGATATCCGTTTCCAGGCGGTCGCCGACCATCAGGGTTTCTGCCGGACGGGTTCCCAGGCGTTGCAGCGCCACCTCGAGGATGGCCGGATGGGGCTTTCCGGCGATGATGGGGGTTTGATCGGTGGAAGCTTCCAGGGCAGCCAGCAGCGCGCCGGCACCCGGGATCAATCCCTCCGGGGTGGGGAAGGTGCGGTCCGGGTTGGTTGCGTAGAATTTCGCACCCGCCCGGATGAGCAGGGTGGCGGTACGAAGTTTATCAAAGGTAATCTGGCGATCAATTCCAACGACAACAGCGACCGGATAAGAGTCCGTCAAGTAAAATCCGCGCTCGGCCAGGGCAACCTGCAGACCGGTTTCGCCGATCACATACACCGGACCGCCCATGGGGAACTTGCGGTGAAGCAGGTCAGCCACAGCCTGGCTGGAAGTCAGGATCTGGGATTCCTCCAGTTCAACACCAAAATCCCGAATCAGCGCCTGATAGGCAGCCGGGGTCTTGGTTGAGTTGTTGGTTGCCAGGACGATTTTCCATCCGCGGCGGAGCATTTCATTGAAGGTGGCTGGCATATCAATAAGGGGTGATTTCTCCCGCCACAAGACGCCGTCCATATCGAGGATAACACCCTTGATTTGTGATAAATCCATTGGCTTTCCTATAGGGCCAGGCCGGAGGGGATGCCCTCCGGCCTGGGTTTGATGGTAATGTGAAGTTGCTTATCTGGCCGGCGGGGTGAGGATTTGATCCACCAGGCCGTATTCCATCGCCTGCTGGGCGGTGAAATACACATCGCGTTCCGTATCGCGTTCGATCACTTCCAGCGGCTGGCCGGTATTGCCCGACATGATCTCATTCAAGCGTGAGCGCAGGCGGAGGATTTCCTTGGCCTGGATCTCAATGTCAGTCGCCTGGCCCTGGGCGCCGCCCAGGGGTTGGTGCATGTGGATGGTGGCGTGGGGCAGGGCATAACGCATGCCCTTGGTTCCGGCCGCCAGCAAAACAGTGCCGAAGGAAGCAGTCAGACCGACTGCCACGGTGCTGATCTTGTTGGGGATCATCATCATGGTGTCATAAATCGCCATACCGGCGTAGATTTGGCCGCCTGGCGATTGGATGTACATCTGGATTTCCCGCTCCGGGTCCTCGTGGCTGAGGAAGAGGAGCTGGGCAATGATGAGGTTGGAAATCTGGTCATCGATGGCCGTGCCGAGGAAGATGATCCGTTCCTTGAGTAGCAGGGAATAGATATCATAGGCGCGTTCACCGCGGCCCGAGGATTCAACAACCATCGGGATGACAGAGCGAAAATTGGGTATGGACATGGGTTTCTCCTGTTATTCCAAACCGAAAGAATGCTTAGGCAGCCGGTTGATCCTCAACCGGAGTTTCAGCGGTAGGCTCTACAACCGGGGCTTCTCCCTCAGCGACCGTTTCAGGTTCGCGTGAAGGATTTTCGCCGGTGGCAATGGCTTTCAGGCGGTTCATGATCTTTTCATTCATCAGACGGCTGGCAGTATCCATGGCAAGGGCGTTGGTAAAGTCGCGCCGGGAAACTCCCTTGGGAATGCGATTGAGTTCGCCGTACTGGTTCATCTGCTGCAATGTGTTGCTAACTTCCTGCATCAGCTCATCGGTATCGAGGATAATATTTTCTGACCGGGAAAGCTCATCCAGCACCAGGGCGCGAACCAACCGGCGGATGGCAACGGGCTTGACTTCTTCCTCGATGAAGGCTTCGCGGGTCTTCTCCTGGGTTTTCAAGTAGGTTTCCAGGTCCATGTTCTGATCAGCCAGCTGGTGCTCAAAGGAATGCAGAACCTCATGGATCTCATCCTCCAGCATTTGAGGGGGATACTTGACGGTCGACATCTCAATCACCTGGTCAACCAATTCGCGGAGGTAATTCTGGGTGTAGCTGCGATTCTTGTTGGTGTCCAGTTCAGCCCGGATGGATGTGCGCAAACCTTCGAGATTTTCAAAGGGGCCAACGGTAGTGGCAAATTCATCGGTGAGTTCCGGGACAGTGAGCGATTTCACTTCGTTGACTGAAATGGAGAACTCAATTTCCTTGCCGCGGAATTCCTCAGCCGGTTCTTCCTCGGCAAAAGCGTGGCGGAATGTCTTCACGTCCCCGGCAGAAAGACCAACCAGCTCCAGGCTGAAGCCGTGATACGGCCATTCTACGGTACCGTCATCGTAAGTGGAAACCAGCACCTGTTCGGGTGTATTCTCGATCAAAGTCGCGTTTTCGCCCTCCTGGGGATTGACCACGGTGGCCGAGAAATTAATCCCCACCACATCGCCCACCTGGGCAGGTCGTTCCACGGCTTCAGTTGTGCCGTAGGATTGCTGCAGGTTCTTCAAGACGCGATCAATATCCTGGTCTTCGATGGGTTCGGGGGTGTATTCCTTACGAATGGAGCGGTAATCACCCAGGACAACTTCCGGCTTCAGAGGGACCACAAAGCGGAAGGTGGGCGGATCCAGGCTGACAACCTCTTCAAGCGCACCCGATCCGGAAGGCTCAATACCAGCCTCCTTGAGAACCTGGGGGTATTGGTCGTCGACGAGCAATTCCACGGCCTCTTCCACCAGGGCGGCATCGCCCACCGTGCGGCGGACTAAATCATAGGGAGCCTTGCCGGGGCGGAAGCCCGGAATACGAACCTGGCCGGCCAGCTTGCGGGCCGCCCGGTGCTTAAACTGTTCCAGGGTTTCCAAATCAAATTCAGCGATAATCGTGATCTGTTGATCTTCGCGGGGTTGGGTTTCAATTTTCAAAGCAGCAATCCTTCTTCGTATAGGTATTTGATTTTATGGGGATGGAGGGACTTGAACCCTCACGCCTTTCGGCACATGATCCTAAGTCATGCCCGTCTGCCAATTCCGGCACATCCCCGGAACTAAGGATTATAAGTGATAGGAAAAGCTGCGTCAATAATCGAGTATAATTTTGGCCGAAATTAATAAAACTATTATGGAGGCGAACATTGAGCCGGATCATTAACCCGGAAGGAGCGGCAAAGGAACGCACCCGGATCACACGCTCCATTGTTCTGGCGCTGCGTGAACTGATGCGCCAGCAGGATTTGAGTGATGAGAGCCGCGACCTGATGGCTTTTATTGCCCTGGCTTTATTGGATCTATATGCAACGGTTGATTCATCCGTGGGGGCGTGGGAAAAACGCGGTTACTGGGTGAAGGCAGAGCGCTTCCGCATGGAATGGGAATGGTCGCAACATCAGGGCGAAAAAATGCGTAAAGCCGTGTTGGACGAGGACTGGGCTGGGGTGGCTCAATGCGCAGCAGTCACCGGACAGAAGCTTGCGAAGGTCAGCGTTCCCATCCGCCACAAGCTGGGAACCCCCTGGGTGGGCGCTTACGAACAGCTCATCGATCAAGCCAGGAAATAAATCAATAAAAAACGGCCGCCTCATCAGGCGGCCGTTTGATTACCGGTTGATGCTTATTTCTTCTTCAGGATGATGCGGGCATCCACAACCTTGATCCCCTTGCCGTCTTCGTAGACGAGGACAGGGTTGGCATCCGATTCGCTGATTTCATCCGCCAGGTCGATGATCATCGCGGAGTACCGGGAAACTGTCTCGGACATGGCCTTGGTATCGCGGGGAGCTTCTCCGCGTACACCCGCCAGGATGGGGGCGCCACGAATTTCACCCAGCATGCGCATGGCCTGACCGGAGCTGACCGGTGCAACCCGGAAGGTGACGTCCTTGAGGACTTCGACGAAGATACCACCCAGGCCAAACATCATCGTCGGGCCAAAGGTTGGATCATTGACGGAGCCGAGGATGACTTCCGTGCCCCAGGGGGCCATTTCCTGCACAGCAATGCCGTGAATGTTGGCATCCGCTTTATACTTCAGCGAGTTGGCCATGATCGTGCGGAAGGCTTCGCGAACAGCGTTTTCGTCTTTGATATTGACCTTGACACCGCCGGCATCTGATTTGTGCAGGATGTCTGGTGAGACGATCTTCATTACGACCGGGAATCCAATTTCCTTGGCCAGGCGCACTGCTTCCTCTTCGGTCTTGGCCAGTTTGGTGGATGTGACCGGCAGTCCGTAGCAGGCAAAGATTTGCTTGGCCTCAATTTCGGTTAATGAGCCACGGCCTTCAGCGCGGGCGTGGGCAATGATTTGCAGTGCGGCAGCCCGGTCAGCCTGGCCCTGGGCCGCTTCGGTTTCACCGAGAGTGGCTTTCAGGCGGGAGAATTCACGCAGGGCAGCCATGGCGTTGACAGCCAGGTCCGGGGCGGGATAGGCAGGAACACCGTGTTCCACCAGCCAGCTCATGGCAGCTTCCGATTTTTCGCCACCGACAAAGGATACGGTGACCGGCTTCCCGGTGATACCGGCTTCCTGCAGAGCTGCATGGATGGCCTGGGCAATTTCCATCGGGTTGGTCATGGCGGTTTCACAATAGAGAACCACCAGGCCGTCCACCCAGCTGTGAGCATAGGCGAACTTGACCGAGTCGTGATACCACTCATTACCGGCCATACCAGTCAAATCAACCGGGTTCTTGGCGGAACCGAATTCCGGCATATGTTTCTTGAGCTCGTTCTGAACATCCACGGGGGCGAACTTCAGGGGAAGGCCGTAGCGTTCCGCTGCATCCGTGGCCAGAACACCCACGCCACCACCGTTGGTGATGATGAGCAGGTTGTCGCCGTTCATGGGCGGTTGCAGGGAAAGGGCCAGGGTGCGGTCGAAGAGGTTGTCCAGGTCGGAGGCCTGAATCACACCACCCTGCTGGAAGGCAGCACCGTACACTTTGGCGGCTCCGGCCAGGGAGCCGGTGTGGGAGGCTGCTGCAGCAGCGCCGTGGGCAGATACACCAGCTTTGAGGGCAATGATCGGTTTGCTGGACTTACGGGCAGCTTCGATAAAGCGGCGGCCGTCCTTGAATCCTTCGATGTATAGGGTGATGCAGGACGTGTTGGGGTCATCTTCGAGAAATTCGATCAGGTCAGCAAAGTCAACATCCGACATATTGCCGATCGAGACCAGGCGGTCAAAGCCTACGCGGCGGGTGTAAGTGGCTGCGTCCAAAGCGATGAGCAGAGCACCGGATTGAGAAACCAGGGTGGCTTTGCCATTCAAGGGCAGGAACGGCGCAAAAGAGGCATTCAGTTGGTCGGAGTTGGAAAGATTGCCGACGATGTTTGGTCCCAGGACGCGCATGCCGTACTGGCGGGAGATGGCCACCAGTTGATCTTCCAGGTCGCGCCGGCCGACTTCACTGAAGCCGGAAGTAATGACGATCAAGCCTTTGACGCCTTTTTTACCGCATTCATCCGCCACTTCCAAAACCAGTTTGGCGGGGACGGTGACCACGGCTGCATCGATTGAATCGGGCACATCGGCGATCGTTGGATAGACCTTGAGCCCCAGGATTTCAGTCGCGGTGGGGTTGATCGGGTAGATTTTTCCGTTGTATTTACCTTCAATCAGGTTGGCCATAACGGTGTAGCCGATTTTCCCCGGGGTGGCTGAAGCGCCAATGACAGCAATTGTTTTTGGCCGCATTAATCCAATTAATGCCTTGTCCATTCTATTCTTCCTCCGAAATTTCGATTTAATTCATCAATTGATGAAAGATTTCACGATCGGGTCAGACAGTACTCTAGTATACTTGATTTTCTTCTGAATGGGATACACCACTGGCGAGTATTTCATCCAGGAGGGGACCGGGGTCCAGCAAAAACGGCGGGGGATCAACGTACCCAAAGTAATTCCCGCCCAGATAGTTTTCATTCCAGTCTTCTGGCGGGGAGGCGTATACTTCAAAATGGAGCATCGCAGAATGGTCCGCACTTTTCAAATCCTGGATATACTGGGGATCAGAGGTCGTGACCCGGTTTTTCATCAAAACTTCGCCGACCTTGCCGATCATCTGCCCGGCCAGGACAACATCTCCCTGGGCTGCAAGGGATTGCCCCAGTTCAGCATAACGAAGGAGGATACCTGAAGGAAGCTGAAGCAGGATCGAATAAGTTGTATTCCAGTAGGGAAGGACGCCAGGAGACGTGAAGATGGAAACAGCTACCACCCGGCCGGTTTGAATAGCGTAGACCGGGCTGCCGGCAGGCGCGTATAGATCCACCCCGGCATGATGCCGGTCACCACGGTCCTGCCAGAAGGAACCGGGCTGGCCGGGGGGTGGGTATTGGCGGGTGTTCACCGCTCCAACAGGCCAATACATGCCAAGATTTTTACATAACATGTCAAATAGATTGTAAGGCTTTTTATATCAAACAAAAATAATCATTTTGGTGGATACAAATCATCAAAATAATCTGGTTGGAGCCGTAAATGTATACAATTATCCGTCCGCCCATACAGGAACCAGACCGTGTCAATTTTATTCAACATTTGATTGAAGCAGCCATTACGGCCGCTGATGCACGGAAGGCTGTCCGGGGGGCAGTGAAATGGAAGAACGATAATTTACAAATCGGGGCAGAGAGCTACCCCACAGCTGAAATCTCTCGAATTCGCATAGTTGCAATCGGAAAAGCCGCCCTGGCGATGACCCGGGGAGCCGTGGACATCCTGGGTGAGAAGGTCTCGGATGGCATTTTGGTGACCAAGCATTTGCCCCCTGATTGGCAAAGAGAAATTCCAGGCTGCATCCAGGGCTTGACTGGAGGACATCCAATCCCTGATGAGCACAGCATCGAGAGCGGCAGGGCTGTGGAGGAATTTCTCCGGAGTTCGCGCCAGGGTGATTTGATCCTGACTTTGATCTCTGGGGGTGGTTCGGCCCTGGTTACACTGCCTTATGCAGGGATTCAACTCAGTGATTTGCAACCGTTAAACCGCAGATTATTGGAGAGCGGTGCGGAGATCCGGGAAATCAATACCATCCGGAAACACCTGGACCGCATCAAAGGAGGAGGTTTTGCCCGCCTGGCGTTTCCAGCCAGGATTGCCTGCCTGATCGTGTCGGACGTGATGGGAGACCCGCTGGATGTTATCGCCAGCGGTATGACTGCTGCCGATCCAACAACCTACGCTGATGCTTGGCGAATTCTGGAACATTACCGATTATTAACAGGCGTTTCGAACAACATACTTGATATTCTTCAGCGCGGAAACAGAGGAAAGATCCCGGAAACGCCCAAGGCTGGTGATCCATGCCTGGAGGGGGTGGCGAATGAAATCATTTTGAATAACGCCAGTGCATTGGAAGGAGCCCTTGGCGAGCTGGAGACGGCAGGTTGGAGAAGCCAGGTCCTGGAGGAAGAGTTGATAGGAGAAGCTCGTGAAGAAGGCCGCAGACTGGCAGAAATTCTGCGGCAATTGGCAAAGGAAAGCAATTCACGGAAACCCATCTGCCTGGTTGGAGGAGGCGAAACCACGGTCGAGGTGCGTGGAAGCGGGGTGGGGGGAAGGAACCTGGAATTAGCTCTGGCTGCGGTGGATGTGCTGGGTGGGGTCCGAGATGTTGCACTGGTCAGCCTGGCCACAGACGGAGAGGACGGAATAACCGGATTTGCCGGTGCCGTGGTCACCGGAAGCACGCTTCGCATAGCCAAAGAATTAAACATCTCGCCCCGGGATTTCCTGGCTGAAAACAATTCCAGCCGCTTTTTTGAAGCGGCTGGAGGATTGATTAGAACCGGGTCCACCGGGACGAATGTGAACGATCTTGTATTGCTGATGGCCTGGTGATTATTTTTCGTAGACCTGGGGATTGGCGCAAAACGGCAGCTTTTCGCCCTTCAACCCGGCCAATAAATTATTGACTGAAATCAAAGCCATACGGGCACGAGTGGCTGAACTGGCGCTGGCAATGTGGGGGGTGATGACGACGTTTTTCATGGATAACAGGGGGTGATCTGCCGGGATGGGTTCGGGTTCGAAGACGTCCAAACCAGCTCCCGCAATTTCACCGGTTTGCAAAGCCCAGGTCAGGGCAGCCGGGTTGACGATGGACCCACGCGAGGTATTAATCAAGAAGGCTGATTTCTTCATCAGTTCAAACTGCTTAAAGTCAATCATGTGATGATTTTCCGGGGAGTAATATGCATGCAAGCTGACGAAGTCACTTTGTTTAAGCAATTCCTCCTGAGAAACAAACTCCGCCCCGGTTTTCTCTTCGGCTTCCAGGTTGCGCTTGGGGTTCGAGTACAAAATACGCATATCAAACCCGGCAGCCCGCCGGGCTACCGCCTGGCCGATCCGGCCAAAACCGATGATACCAAGTGTTGCACCAAACAGGTCCGCGCCGGTCAACACAAATGGACCCCACGGCCGCCAGATTCCTTTAACGACTTCATTGTGAGCCTCCACTACCCGACGGGCGGTGGCTAGCATCAAGGCCAGGGTAAGGTCGGCGCAGGCTTCTGTCAGCACGCCGGGCGTATGGCCAACCGGAATCCCGTGCTGGGTGGCAAAAACAAGATCGATATTATCGGTTCCAACGGCATACTGGCTGACTATCTTCAATCCAGGCGCTGAAAGTACCTGGCTGTCAATTGGGTCGGTTAAAAGGGTGAGCAACCCATCGCATTGATAGGCTTTTTCAACCAGGAAAGCATGGGAGGGAGGAGTTTCTTCGCCCCAAACTTCAACTTCACAATGATGAGCCAAGAGGTCCAACGCTTCCTGGTGAAGACGGCGGGTAACAAAGACACGTGGTTTCATAGGTAGATTATTCTAAAAAGGATAATTATCGTCCTGCGATAAGTACGTTTTTGCTGCGACAAATCATCATTGGAACCCGGATGATTGGAAGGGTCGGAAAAACAGGTGATGTGATCTGGACATCGTACACGGATGTAAATTCCTCGCGGTTCAGTTCAATAAATTTTGCAAGGTCAGCCCGCATAGAAGCCCAGAGGGAGCCTTCTGCCCGAAAGGAACTGAATAAAACCGTTACAGGCAGAAGACGGCGGTTGGGTTCAGCAGCGTCATAATCCAACGGCTCAGTCGTGCTTGGAAGAAGGTGCATCGCCTGGATTTCCGATTTGGGGATATGAATTTCTGGGAATTGGTTCGGTTTGGAGGGCGTGCTGCCAATTACATGAATAACCTTGGCGTTCTGAAGCTGAACAATATCGGGCGCCGAACTGGTCTTCAGCCAAGTGCTCACGCGGATCTGGCTGACAACTTTTACATCGCCCAGAAGCATAGCCGACCGGGTGTAGAGGATGACAGGCATAACTTTTTCGGATGTTTCATTGATTATGTTGCTTGATGAAATGGACATTTCACCCACCTTTTTTTCATACAGATGGCAAGTCATTAGCCTTGCCATCTGTATGAAATATACTCATGGATTTAAAGTGAATACCGCCGCTTAATGGAAGGGATCAGGTATTCTTCGAAGGAACGAGTCTGATCAAAATCCGGCTGCCAATCCCAATCAACACGGGCAGCACTGTCGTCAATATCGCCAGGCCAGGAATCGACAATTCTCTGGCGGGCTTCATGGGGTTTGAATGTAATCTCAGCCGTGGGGAAATACTTCTGGACAATGGCTTTGAATTCTTCTGCAGTTGGGCTGAAAGAAGTCACATTATAAACAAACCGGGTCAAGCGCTCGGAAGGTGCAGCTTCCAATTGAAGGAGGGATTTGATTGCATCGGGCATGGCCATGAATGGCAAGCGGGCATCCGGACGAACGAAGCACGGATAGGGCTTTCCCTGGGCGGCGTGATGGAGCATTTCGGGACCGTAATCACTGGTCCCACCGGTGGGGATAGTGTCTGAGCTGATCAGGCCGGGGAAGCGCAGGCAGCGAAAGTCGATGGTATTGGCGGTGTGATCGGCGGCCAGTTGGCGGTAATGGCGGGCGTAATAGCGGCCAAGATGCTCACAATACAGTTTATTACAGCCGTACATGGTGGCCGGTTGGAGGAATTCATCTTCTTTGACCTTGCCAACCGAATTCTTAACCTCCAGGCTGGGCAGACCATAAGCGGCTATGGAGGATGGATAGAGGAACTTGACGCGGCGTCCCTGCCACTGGGATTGTTCCACAGCCAAGCGGAGAAGATTCAATGTGCCCTCTACATTAATTCGGTGGGCGGTTTCGGGGTTATATTCGGCCTTGGTTGAGAGGATTGAAGCCAGGTGGTAAATCGTCTGAATTTCAAATTCGACCACCATTCGGCCAAGCAGCATGCCATCCAGGATATCCCCCTGGATGAAACGCTCGCAATAAGGGCGAAGGGATTCATCCAGCGGTTGGACATCCAGGGCAACGACGCTGACATCACCCTTCTCGCCGAGATGTTTGATCAGGCCGTGGCCAATTTCACCATTTGCTCCAGTGATAAGGACGACTTCTTTACGCATTTTGGCAATCTCCAAGAATGAGAATATATAGATTGTACAGGAAATTTGGTGCGATGAAAGACATAAATGAGGCTGATAATGATCAGAAAAATTACGCCCCCGGAAGTTCTCCCGGGGGCGTATCTATCGTTATGCGGAGGTTGTTGCCTCTTTGCGGTGGAACCAGGTCCGCCACTCTTTCTTTTCCCAAACGACGAGAATGGGAGCGGCGATGAAGATGGATGAATAGGTACCGCTGAACAGGCCGATCAGCAGAATGACGGAGAATTCACGCAGGGTCACGCCGCCGAAGAGGGCCAGCGCCAGGAGCAGGAATTCAGAGGTCATCAACTGAGTGTTGATGGATCGTTGCAGGGTTTGGACAATAGAGTGGTTGACCAGTTTTTCGAAGTCCAATTTGCGATAGATGTTATTGTTTTCGCGAACGCGGTCGAATACAACGATCTTATCCTGGACGGAGAAACCGATCACTGTCAGCAGGGCGGTCAGGAAGAGCGAGTCAACCTGCCAGCCGAAGAAATGACCGCCGATGGCGCTGATGGAAACCACCACGAGAATATCATGCAGCATGGCAATGATGGCGCAGATACCATAACGCAGGGCGTTCGGCAGACCGCGGAAGGAGAACCAGATGAAAATTACCACCGCCAGGGCAGCGACCCCGACAGCCAGGCCTGCACGCCGGGTTACCTGTTCGCCGATGGTTGGGCCGACCGAGTCAAACTTCTGGATTTCAACGGTGGTGTTGAACTTGGTCTGCATTTTTTCAATCACAGCAGCACGCTGGGTATCATCCAGGAAAGAAGAGCGGATGATCAATATATCCGTACCGCTGGTGGTGATCTTGGTGTCTGTAATGCCCAGTTCTTTGTAGAGATCAACTACATCTGCGGTGGAAGGGAGTGTGGCATTGGTGAATTTTACTTCCAACAAACTGCCACCTGTGAAGTCAATGGCGAGGGGCATCCCATAAATGGCCATAATGAGCAGCCCCGGAACGATCACGAGCAGGGAAAGCAGGAAAAACCAGTAGCGTTTACCGAGAAGATTTAACATTGTTCCTCACCTCTTAAGCGCCAAACCACTTGCGCGAAATCTTAGAGCTGACAAAGTCCAGGACCACGTTAAGGAAGGTACGAGTGATGAAAATGGACGTGAACAGTGAAATGATCACACCCAAAGCCAGGGTGATGGCGAAGCCCTTCACAATGGTGGCACCAAAGGAGGAGCCAAACCAGAAGAGAATGGCGGAGGTGATCAAGGTGGCTGCATTCGAGTCGCGAATGGATGGCCAGGCGCGCTTCCAACCCAGGTCGATGGCCTGGAAGAGAGTCCGACCCGAGCGAAGCTCCTCTTTCAAGCGTTCAAAAATGAGGATATTCGCATCCAGGGCACCGCCGGTGGAAAGCAACAAACCAGCGATACCAGGCAGGGTCAGGGTGACAGGGATCAGCTTGTACAAGGCCAGGGTGATCACACCATAGCAGGCAATGGCCAGGACGGCGATCAAACCATTCAGGCGATAGAAGATCAGCATGAAAAGGGCGACGATGATAAAACCGGCAATACCAGCCCGCAGGCTCTTGCTCAGGGAGTCGGCGCCAAGGGTCGGGCCGACCACGCGGCTTTCGGCAACTTTGAGCGGGATGGGCAGGGAGCCGTAGCGCAGTTGGATCGCCAGAGCATTGGCAGAGTCAACTGTGAAGGAACCCTGGATGATGCCTTCGCCCTTGGTAATGGCACTGTCAATCTTTGGAGCTGAAAGAATGGTTTTATCCAGTACGATGGCCAGATATTTGCCAACATTGTTAGTGGTGTAATCGGCAAAGATCTTTGCGCCTTCATCCTTTAGGGAGAACTGGATGACAACCTTTCCAGTGTTGTCCGTAGTGACACCGACATCCTTCAACTGGTCACCCGTCATGATGGTCGTCCAGACTTTATCTTCAGGAGCAACCGTAGCCGTAGGTTCGGGGGTGGCAGCGGTATCAGTTGAAGTCGGAGCCGGGGTAGGGGCAACCTGTGTAGCTTCAGCGGTAGGGGTGGTTTGAGTCCCCGAAGTTGAAGAAGAGGCTGTGTTAAGCGTGGTTTTAATCACGGTGCCGGGGCTGAGGGGTGAATCACCCATATCCACAAATTCCAATTGACCCGTGGTCTTCAACAGAGAGACAACCTGGTCCACATTGGTCGCACCAGGGATCTCGATGATGAAGCGGCGAGTGCCAGCTACCTGGACAGAGGATTCGGTCAGACCGGTGCTGTCGACGCGGTTCTGAAGGATTTGGCGGGTATCGGCAAGCTGCTGGGCGTCGATGGCTTGATCGGCGGGCAAATCAACTTCCAATAACACATTCATGCCACCCTGCAGATCAAGCCCATAAACGGTCTTCATGCTGCGGGTGAAGCTGCCAATTTTCAGACCGGGGTTGGAGGGAAGCACAACCCAGATTGCGGCAGCCAGGATGACAAAGATCAGTGCTAGATTGATATACTTCGATTTCATGCTGCTACGGCCTCCAATTCAGACAAATGCCAGCTCGGCGGCTGGCGTCCGGAGGATTATAACCGTTTTGAGAGTAGATGAACAGGGATTATAAATGGGAGAAATCCGGGGAGGAACCAAGGAGTGGTTTCAGGTGTTGTAAGACAAGTTGCATAATTTCTGTAGGAGTAAGAGGGTCAGTCATGATATAAAGATCGGCATGCAGGCGCGCATGCGAAAGACGACGCTGCTGTTCCTGGAAATCTGCCTCGGTCCAATCCAGCCGGCGGCGTCGGGTACTGACTTCAAAAGAGGCATCCAGGAAAACCAGGAAATCCGGGTGAACCAGGCGCTGCCACATGGTGGGGACGAAGGAGTGTTCCTGGGCAATATGGCGTAAATCCAATTCTAGATGTAAGGCGTGAAGGCCCTGGATCAGGGTGGATTTCCCGGATCCGCAGGGACCCACCACGCCAACAACCAGGAGATTAACCTTCGTTGGCATGGACGATTGTGGAGACTTTCTCCGGGCGGCCCAGGACGGCCAGGGTATCACCCTGTTGAATCATGATGCTGGAGGCCGGGTGGAGATCCCGGTTACCATCACGGCCGTGGAAGACGATCGATAAATCGAAAAATTCCTCAACCGCTGAAATTGACTGGCCTTTTAAACTGGATTGAGGTTGAACCTGTAATCGAGCCAGACAATTTGGCTCTCCTTCGATGGAAATCGTGGGGGTGATATCCACATTGGCTGCAGAGGCGGCAAAAATAGGCGCCGCCATGCCAGTGGCGGAAAACGCCCGAAAGCCGAACTGCTCCTGAAGAGAATGGGCAAAATCATCATCAAAGATGCGGATGATCACCTGAATAGAAGGATTTAAACTACGTGCTTTGAGGGCCATCTGCAGGTTGAGTGAATCGTTCTGGGTGCACAGAATTACCGCCCGGGCGGAAGGAATGCCGGCAGCCAGTTGAGCTTCGGTTTTTGAGCCATCATCTTCTATGACTGGAATTCCCATCTCCCTGACTTTTAATTCCAAATCAGGTCGGGCTGGATATTGCACAACCACGACATCCTGTTCGATCAGGGATAATTGCTGTACAACCCGGAAGCCCAGGTGACCCAGTCCGATCAATACCACATGGTTGGAGAAAGTTGAAGCAACCGCCATTTCCCAATCCTTTCCGCGGGCGCGTCGGTTGAAGAGCATGACGCCAAAATCCGTCAAGCCTTGTGCCAGCAGGCCGATGCCAATCACCGGCATAATGAAATGAAATGCCTGGAGATACCAGGCATGCGGAAAATCCAGGAAGCCCTGGAGAAATATCAAAGTCAGCATGAAATAAACGGATTCGACCAGACTGTCCGGAGCTTCTCCAGCCTGCCTGGCAAGGTAATAATAAATCATTCCGCACCCGATGACGGCGAGCAGAAAGAAGAACAGGGGCTTTTGGAATTCACGCAACAATAGGCGGAGATCGCGGACTCCAGCCTTGAATTGGCGACTACGACTAAGCGGGCGGTTGCGACTCATTTTCTTTGGGAATATATTGATCAGCCACTGGCAGGCGAACTGTCATGCGGCGAATCTGACCGGTGGAGTGGGGGTACACCCGCAGGACCACGATGCTCATATCATCGTTTGGTCTGCCCTGGTCAAGGCGAATGGCTTCATTTAGCAGCGTGTCTGCAATCTCTTGAGGGGTGGGGTCCTGGTCTTCCAGTAAGGATTCCAATAACGTGCAGATATCCAGGTTCTGGCCGATGCGGGAACCGGCGTGAGTGATGCCGTCTGTGAATACGACAATCGTGATCCCCGCTTCGAGGTTGATTTCCATGATCGTCGGTCGGATATTGCGGGCTGTACCGATGGCTGTGCTTTCACCCCCCAGGCATTCGATGGAATCATCCCGGGCAATGAATATAGGAGATGAGTTATTGCGCGTGATGACCAATGTGCCGGTTTGCAGATCGGCAGAAAGGATATTCAGTGTGGCTGAGACCTTGCCGCTGCGCTCGGTAAAAAGATAATCGGATGCAGCCCGGGCTGCCGCGCCGTCGCGCACGCCCTCTGCAAGGAGTGCAATCACTTTCCGGACCACCATGGTGGAGATGGTTTTAGCTCCACGACCGGAGGTCTGCCCATCCGAAAGAACGACGGAAACGCCGCCGTTCGGCCGCTCGACCACTTCCAGCGTATCACCGCTCTCTGAGACAGCGTATTTATTCGTTTTGGCAACTGCAATCTGGATTTCCATGTGTATAATTCTAACAAGAATCAAGTTTCAATGATAGACCCTACCTGCAGGATATAATGTACCCATGGCTGAAAAAATCCCCCCCCTTGTTATTGGCATCGCCGGCGGTTCAGGTTCCGGCAAAACGACCGTGGCAAATTCCATTCTCAAACAGGTTGGCGCGCACCGGATTGCCTACCTGCCGCATGATGCTTACTATCGCGATCTGGCAGATCTGCCTTTCAACCAGCGGGTGCGGGTGAACTTTGACCACCCGGATTCACTGGAATCTGAGCTGTTAATTGAACACATCATCAAGCTGAAACAATGGCAGGCAGTTGATCTACCCATTTATGACTTTACCCACCATGTCCGCACAGACCAAACCATTCGAGTGGAACCGCAGCGGGTGATCCTGGTGGAGGGAATCTTGATTTTTTCAGAGAAGACCCTCCGGGAATTGTTCGATGTCAAGATCTTTGTGGATACAGATGCTGATCTGCGATTTATCCGCCGGTTGGACCGGGATATTTCAGAACGCGGACGTACGGTACGAAATGTGATTGACCAATACTTGAACACCGTCCGGCCGATGCACCTGGAGTTTGTAGAACCCTCCAAGCGCTACGCAGATGTCATCATCCCGGAAGGGGGAATGAACACCGTGGCGCTGGATATGGTCGTTTCCCGCGTCGAAGATTTGTTGAGGCCCGAGCGGGAGCATCCGGGTGACTAAAGAAACTCGCAACCGCCTGGTGCGGATAGCCATCCTGGTTTTCGTCATTGGCTTTTCCGTATTATTGTTTGTATTACGAGACAAAATCAAGAACCTGGAGGCATTGGGTTATCCCGGCATCTTCTTGATTTCACTTTTCAGCAGTGCAACCATCATCCTCCCCATCCCTGGCGTGGCCTTTACAGGTGCGATGGGGATGCTTTTTAATCCATTTTGGATCGCCATGTCTGCCGGGTTGGGCTCCGCCATTGGGGAATTCTCGGGTTACCTGGCGGGATTCTCCGGTCAGCGGGTGGTTCAAAATGCAAAATGGGCCGAACGGATTGAAAGATGGATGAAGAAATATGGGGAAATTGTCATTCTGGTGTTGGCGTTCATTCCCAATCCATTGTTTGACATGGCAGGCATCTCTGCCGGAATGCTGAAGATGCCAGCCTGGCGTTTCTTCCTGTTCACCTTGATTGGAAAAATACTAAAACAATTAATGTTTGCTTACGGTGGAGCTACACTCGGGCACTTTTTTTCAATCTAGCTTAATAAAGGATTCCATATGTCTTCTTTTGATCGGATGGATCAATACCTTGAAAATCACCTGCAAGAAAACCTGCAGGAGTTGGCCCGGCTGGTTGCCCAACCCAGCGTGGCAGCCCAAAACTGGGGTTTGAAAGAATGCGCTCAACTGGTTGCTGAAATGCTGCACAAGCGCGGGTTTGATGTTCGCATTCAATCAACGGGAGGGGCGCCGGTGGTTTTTGCCGAGCGCAAGGGCCGCAGTAATAAAACATTGCTGTTCTACAACCATTATGATGTTCAACCCGCCGAGCCACTGGAATTATGGGACAACCCGCCTTTTGCCCCGGTTATCAAGGATGGGTTGATGTACGGCAGGGGAATCAATGATGATAAGGGGCATCTCACCAGCCGCCTGTTCGCCCTGGATGCGCTCCTGGAAGAAAATGGCGATCTGCCGTGTAATGTGAAGTTCGTCATTGAAGGCGAGGAAGAGGTAAGCAGTGCCCATCTTCATGAATATGTCATTGAAAATACTGATCAATTGAAGGCGGATGCCTGTATCTGGGAGTTTGGTGGGGTAGATCACCGGGATCATCCGATGCAATACCTGGGTCTGCGCGGAATCTGTTACGTTGAGTTAAGTGTCGAGACGGCCAACCAGGACGTGCATTCCGGTCTGGGCGGTTCAATTTTCCCGAATGCAGCCTGGCGGTTGATCTGGGCTCTCTCAACGCTCAAGGGAGAGGATGAACGGATCCGGATCCCGGGTTTTTATGATCATATCCGGCCGCCCAGCGAGCGTGACATCGAATTATTTAATGCCATGCCAGATATGAGCGAGGAGTATCGCCAGCGTTACAAATTAAACCATTTCCTGAACGGTCTCCAAGGCGGCACGGAGCTAAATATTGCCGAAGTCTTTCGACCCACTTGTACCATCTGCGGGCTTTCCGCGGGGTATGAGGGACCGGGTTCCAAAACAGTCCTACCTGCCAGGGCGAGTGCAAAAGTGGATTTCCGCCTGGTGCCGGATCAAACTCCTGAAGAGGTGTTGGCCCTGCTGCGGGCGCACCTGGATGCACAAGGTTTTTCTGATATCAAGATTCAATACTGGGGCGGAGAAGCACCCTCACGGACCGATCCCGACGACCCGTTTGTCCAATTGGTCGTAGAGACAGCAGCAGATGTCTATGGGATGCCCATGCAAATGGTACCGATGGTCGGCGGCTCCGGCCCAAACCATATTTTCCAGGAAGCGCTGAGAATCCCGATTGTGACGGCGGGGTTAGGGTATCCGGGCGGTTTGGCCCATGCACCCAATGAAAATATCCGCATTGACCTGTATTTGAAAGCTGCCAAACATATTGTGAGGATTCTAAAAGCCTTCGCCGGGTAAGTGGCGTGGATCTGAAAAAACGCAGCCCAACCTATTTTTTAGGTTGGGCTGTTGCATAAATACTGTTACCTGGTCCTGGCCCGGGCCCGCAGCATGCTCTTCCCGGCGGCTGACACAGCATCCCAGGCAGCCAGGACCTGTTGAATTTCTGCCTGGCTTTCCGGCAATTCTCCATAGCGGACCCGGATATAGGCCTGGGTTAACAAGTTCACTTCACTGGATTGATTGGGAAAAACATTTACCAGGTTTGGGATAAATTCCAACGGCGTGACTGCCTGTGGACGGGCGGATTCCAATTGCTCACATAAATGCATTAATTGCGCATAGATACGACGGATGCGAGCTGCGGCCAGCCAGCGTCCTGCCCGCCAAATGCGGTTGGCGGCCAGCTGGCGGAAGAAATCCCGGATCCCGATGGAGGGGCCATGCTTTTCCGTGGATGTTTCAGATTCCACCTGCAGGCGGTGAACCCGATTTTTCCAGGTAATACTGATGATCACAATCAAAATGACCAGGAGCAGAACAAAGCCCAGGTAGATGGATTCCGTCCGGTTAACCAGGCGCACAATCCAACTGCTCGGCTGGCTGGATGGTCCCCCTCCAAGACCTTTGAGGAATTGCTGGATTGGGGTGGAAATTTTCTCCAAAGCAGCTGCTATAAATGCGAGGATTTTTGGAACAACTTCGATCAGCAAGAGCAGGAGCGGGGAGAGGATGAATACAAAAATGGCCGAAAGGGCTGCGATGATGATTAAATAAATCCGGGCCAGTATCATCCCGACCTGGCCATGGAGAATCCAGGCTAACAGGATGGCCACGCTTACCACCACCAGGGCGGCCAGGATGATTCCCACCGTCCAGCGAGAACCGAATGCAGGCATCCGACCACCCCTATATTCACTCAGGGAGGCAATCCGGGCAGATGCCATACCGACCAGGGTGCAAAACAAGAAACCATAGAGTTGGATGAAGGACTCGACCGGGGATGTCCATTGCATGATGACGTTTCCGAGACCGTACAACAGGATCATAAACAATCCGACCTGGAAAGAACTGTAGACATCGAAGGGATCAACGAGGTCTTTGGCAATGGAAATTCCGCGCCAGGCTAACAACAGGGTAATCAGCAAGCACCAGGTTTCATTCAACCGGCCCGTGGCCTGGATAATTGTGGTTACCGGACTGACTGCAATCTGGAAGAGAGAAGATTGGTTTCCAGGGAAAAGAAGAAACTTGAGAGCCAGGATATAGCAGAAGGTCAACCAACCGATGAAAACCAGGCGCCGGGGAAGGGGTTTCCAGCCTTTACGATTCATCCAGCGGGCAAGCCAATGAGTACCCAACAGGATCAGCGCCATCACGGCCAGTGCGCCGCCCATTGAAATGACCGGATGAACCAGTAGGATCAGCCAGCTGACACTCCAGGCCAGGTCCATGCCAAACACAGCCAGGGTGGCGAACTCGCGCCAAAGCCAGGGACGGCCTTCCGTCAACCGGAGGAAAGAGCTGCTACGGGCGGTTGGCATCTGAAGCGGCTCAGGCATGGGCTGGTTCCTGGCGGAAGGGAAGGTGAATTGCACGAATGCCAGGCAATTCAGGCGGGGGTAAAGAATCTAATGAAACAAGAGTGATGTAAGAACGATAGCGCTTCATCCGTAGAATAGTCTCAGCAAGATTCTGGCTGACATAGGCTGTCACCAGGACCAGGCTGGCTCCGTAAGGGAGAGAGGGAAGTGACTGAGCCAGAAAGGCTTCAAACAATCCGGTACGGAAACTTGTGACACCGGCCAGGGCTTGGAGCAGCCTGGCGAGTTGCCCGGGAGTTCGATTGGGCGGGATGCGAAAGGGTTGATCCGAATGGGCGATGCAGCCATTGGAGATCAGGCCGACGGAATAGCCGGTTTGAAAGGACTGATAAGCCAGTGTGGCAGTTACTTTTACCAGTTGCTCCAGCATTTCTGCATCCGTATCCAGCCAGGGATGGTCCGAGGTGGAAGCGTTCATGCAGAGCACCAGGTGCTGGGAATTGACCGGTTGAAAAACGCGAGTCTGCAAGGAGCCCGTGCGGGCAGTGGCCGGCCAGTGGATACGCCGAAAGCCGTCTTCGGGGCGGTATTCGCGCACGCCCATGGGACGGTTGGGATCCTCAAACAGTCGACGGCGGGCGCGCCGGTCGCCAAAAGGATCTTCAGCGTCCATGGGAAAATCGGTCGGCGAAAGCAATTCTGGAAAGACGACCACATAATCCTGGTCCGGATTCTCAATCTCTGCTTCAAACAGGCCAAAGCCATCACCTGATTCTAGCAAAACCGGCCCGACCTGGTAAATTCCCCGCTGGCGAAGGAGGAGGGTGTAAGGACGCGAGATGGATTGATGTGAATTGAGCGAGGTGACATGTACCAGGGTACCCTGCTGGGGAAGGTGGGAAGCACCGAGGACGGATTCATCCTGGGGGGCGATCACCAACGGCCAACTATCACTGGAACGCAGCCAGGTGAGCGGTACGACTTTCTGGTTCTGGATCTGGATGCGCAGATCCAGGGTTTCTCCCGGGAAACCGCGCCGGTAATGCCAGAACCGCTGATATTTGACATTTTTCAGTGCAATTTTTCGCCAACGATCGCTGACGAACAACACGGCTGCAACCGCCGCTGTGAAGGCAATCAACCAGGGTACATTGAAAATTGCGCCGATGGTGAACACCAGGACCAGGGAGACAGACCAGATTTGCAGCAGGCGATTGCCGCGCAATCACGCCTCCACGGGAACCGGAACTGAAGCGACGATATCCCGTACCAATTCCTCCGCGGTCCGCCCGCGGAGCTGAGCCTGGGCGGCTATGATCAGGCGGTGACAGAGAACGTGGGGTGCCAAAGATTTGACGTCATCTGGCAAAACAAAAGCCCGTCCCTGGATGGCAGCCCAGGCCTGGGATACCTGGTAAAGGGCCATGGTAGCCCGCGGGCTGGCACCCAGTTGAATATCATGGTTCTGGCGGGTGGCCATCGCAATCCGGACAATATAATCCCTGACGGATTCTTCCACCTTGATTTGCTGGCGCTCCTTGACCAAGGCCAGTAATTCTTCCGGGGAAGTAACCGGTTGCAGATCCTGCAGCGGATCCAACTCGCGGAATCGTTCCAGGATGGAATTTTCTTCGGCTTGCGAGGGATACCCGATCACCACGCGCATCATAAAACGGTCCAGTTGCGCTTCCGGCAGCGGGAAGGTACCCTCCAACTCCACCGGGTTCTGGGTGGCAAGGACGAAGAAAGGCCGGGGTAGTTTGCGCGTCACGCCATCTGCCGTTACCTGGCGCTCCTGCATGGCCTCCAGCATGGAGGACTGGGTGCGCGGCGTAGCCCGGTTGATTTCATCAGCAAGGACAACCTGTCCCATGATGGGGCCCGGCCTGAATTCGAACTCCTGGATCTTTTGATTGAACCAACTGATGCCGGTGACATCGGAGGGAAGCAAATCCGGCGTGAATTGGATGCGCTGAAAAGAACAACCAAGTGACGCTGCCAGGGCGCGGGCCAACGTTGTTTTGCCGGTTCCGGGGACATCTTCGATCAATACATGCCCTTCGCAGAACAAGGTGGAAAGCAGGTGATGGATGACGGTCTGTTTCCCGACGATGACTTTCTGGATGTTGTTGGTGATTTTCTCAGCTATGGATTGAATCAAACCGACCTCGTTTTCTGTTTATCCCAGGCGGATGATTGCGCCGCAATATTCGCATTGGATGGAATCCTGCCCGCGCAGGATGGCCTGCTTGATCGTTCCGCCACAATTCGGACAGATGGTGGGCGCATTTTTAACTTTGTCAACAGCAGATTGATCAATAGCCACGGCGCGGTCCCGGGTGATATCCCCGGAAAGAACTCGGTTGATCAGGGCTTTCCATTCGTTGCAGTCCTGGCCTTTGAGATGAAATTGCATTTGTTGATAGGGCGCACCACTGGCGAAACGTAAATCCAGGAAATCTTCATTTTTAAAAACACCTTGCTTGGTGGCATTTGTTTCCTGGATCATGGTCAGAGCCACCTCGGCAGCCAGCACCTGTACTTTTTTGCGCTCCGTGGTGATAAAAAGGACTTTCTTGGTGGCTACTTCTTCGTTCTGTTCAAACAGGAGCCTTTGATCGGTCAGAAATAAAATGCCTTCCGGATCATCCCTGTCTTCGCGATTGTCGCGCGTCCAGATGGCCTTGACTGCCATGATCAACGCTTCCGTGGGCAGCAGCTTGAAGCAGGCCTGCTCCAGAGAAGTGTAAGCCCACTCAACTTCATCCAGGTGGTGGAAGAGCTTGCCGGCTTCACTTTCCAGGCTGTCATACATCCCATTGATGGTCGATTCTGCGGCAGAGGCCTTTTCTTCCAGGTTACTGCATTCCGTTTCCAACTGGGTGAGCATGGGAAGAGCCAGGGCTGGGCTGTGCACGGCGGCAGCCGCCTGACCCAGGCGGCTTTCCAGCGGACGCAGGGCAGCTTCCAATAAAAAGACTTGCTGATTGATCTGGATGTTGACGGATTGGCGAAGCGGCAGCCAGCGTTTCAGTAAATCAGAGGCCTGGCCTTCCAGCCCTTTCTCGAAGGGGAAATTCCGATTCCGGAGAGCGGTGATCCGCCCCGTCAGCCCCTTGATTTTGGTATCCAGGTCTTCAACCTGATCCAACACACTGGTTAATTTGACCTGTTTTTGAAGTTTTTCAAAAGACCAACGTACATCGTTCATTTTGGCGTTAAGTTGATCCTGGGGGGATTGAGTGGTCATACGCTCTCCTTATCTAATTCAACTGGTTTAATAATTCTACAAGATTAATTGGCTTTTACAACCCAAATTTCAGTGTTGTAAAGCCGGTTGATTTGCGGGATACTATGATTATTCCACGAAGCCCGACTAGTTTATCCTAGGAGGAATATTGCGAAAGGTCACCGCAGCCGTACTGATTGTGTATGTTGGCCTGACCATTTATGCGGTCCTCTCTGTTATTGCCGGATGGCCGATGGGATCGTGGCTGACACCCTTAAATACCCTGGCCGGTTTTGCTTTTTCTGTCCTTCACGCCGGCCAGCGTTACGGTTGGAAATCCGCCCTGGTTTTGCTTTTAAGTGTGTTTGTCATCAGCCTGGGATTGGAAAGCCTGGGCGTCGCCACCGGGTGGGTGTACGGACCTTATCATTACACAGATCAATTGGGGGTGAAATTTCTCGGTTTGGTACCCCTTTTAATCCCGGTGGCGTGGTTTATGATGATGTATCCGGCCACGGTTTTTGCTGACCAAATTGTTCTTCGGAAAAACCGGGATGGAATCTGGATGCGAATCATGGCTGCTGCCCTGGCCGGTTTTATTATGACTGCCTGGGATGTTGCCATGGATCCGATGATGGTCAAGGCCGGCCACTGGGTCTGGGAAGTGCAGGGGGCTTTCTTTGGCGTGCCGGTGCATAACTATATTGGCTGGTGGCTGACCTCGTTTCTTTCGGTTGGTGTATTCCTGCTGGTGACGATGAAGATGAAACTCCCCGAAAATGAGATTCCCACCCGGTGGACAGTCATCTCATATGCGACCCAGGCAGGAGCAACGATTGTTACAGATGTCTTTATTGGTTTATCAGGGGCAGGAATGGCCGGTTTCTTTGCCATGCTGCCCTGGATCATCATCGGATGGATTTTTGGAGGGGAAAAAGGAGGGCAGGATGCTGGAAAAGATCAACCTTGATTTGAAGATGAGCAAGAAAGAATACAAGGAACACCTGGCCACCCTGGGGCCGCAGTTGACTTTGCTGCAAAGGGCCTGCTGGGAGAACGGTGTTCCGGTCAGCATCATTTTTGAAGGCTGGGATGCGAGCGGCAAAGGCACCTCGATCAACAACCTGGTGCAGTTCATGGACCCGCGCGGATTCCGCATTCACCCGATCAAGGGCGCAACCGACCTGGAAGCCAGTATGCCCTGGTTGTGGCGGTTCTGGCGGAGGCTGCCAAACTACGGCGAGGTTGCCATTTTTGACCGGAGTTGGTACGGCCGGGTGCTGGTGGAACGGGTGGAGAAGTTAACCCCGGCTGACCAATGGCGGCCGGCATATCAGAACATCGTGGACTTTGAACGCACCCTGGTTGATGACGGGATGACCATTGTCAAGTTCCTGCTGCACATCAGCAAGGCGGAACAGAAAAAACGCTTCAAGCGCCTGGAAAAAGATCCCCTGCAAAGCTGGCGGGTGGCCAAAGAGGACTGGGAACACCACCGGAAATATGATGAATACCTGGTTGCTTACGAGGAAATGCTCGAAAAAACCGAGACCGAATGGGGACCCTGGACGATCATCGAGGCGACCGACCGGAACTGGGCTCAATTCCGAATCCTGGAGACGGTCAGCCGGCGGTTGGGTGAAGCTTTAACCGCCCGCGGAAAACCACTGCCGAGCCTGGAACCATCCGGAGCCAGGAATTCTGTCGGAGAGGAGGGATGAGCCATGTTGGAACGAGTTGATCTGACCCAGGTACTGACAAAAGAAGAATATGAAACGAGACTGATTCCCCTGCAAGAAAAGTTGCTGCTTTTCCAGCATGAGCTATACATACGCAAACGGGCCATGGTAATTGTTTTTGAGGGTTGGGATGCAGCTGGAAAAGGCGGAGCCATCCGCCGTATCACAGAACGCCTGGACTCGCGAGGCTATGAAGTTTTCCCGATTGCTGCGCCGGCCGGCGAAGATCGCACACACCATTACCTGTATCGGTTTTGGCGACGCCTGCTTCCACCCACCGAGAAGCAAATTCAAATATTTGACCGGAGCTGGTACGGGCGGGTGTTGGTGGAACGGGTGGAGGGTTTCTGCAATCAACCTGCCTGGAAGCGGGCCTACCGGGAGATGAATGAATTCGAGCATCAATTGGTTTCAGCCGGATTCATCCTGGCAAAGTTTTGGCTGCACATCAGCCCGGAAGAACAGGAGATGCGCTTTACCGATCGGCAGGCGAATGCAGCCAAAAGCTGGAAATTGACCGAAGAAGACTGGCGCAACCGCGAAAAATGGCCGCTCTACCTGGAGGCGGTGGAGGAAATGCTGGTAAAAACCAGTACGCTCACCGCTCCCTGGACCGTAGTGGAGGCGAACGATAAGTATTTCGCACGGATCAAGGTGCTGGAGACAGTCGTTGGCGCCATCCAGGCCGGCCTGAATATTTCACCTCCCGATGGCAAAGGCAAAAAGAAGAAGTAAACAAGCAGAAGTAAACCAACAGCCCGCTGTCTTCGAGCGGGCTGTTGGTCGATTAAATTTCCTCTGGTGCAGGTGGGGGAACAACCTCGCCGGGTGAAGGTGGCTGTGGGGGATAAATGATCAGGCGGGATATGAGCGGCCCTGCGGTGGTGCGGCTCAAGTTCTCCCAGAGGCCTTTCGTCAGGGCAGCATCCCAATCCACGATGAATTCTTCGTATAGCCTGGTTCTGGCTGCGGCTCGGTCGGCCTGGAAGGCAAGCAGACCGGGTACCAGGAGGTTGAACGGGTCGGAACGGCCGTAAAACCAGGCGGTACGCTGCTTTTCCTCTTCCATGAAAACTGGCAGATAATCCGCCCAGACATCACAATCGTGCAACAAACCCAATTGATCCTGGAACTTGCGGCAGGTATTCTGGGACGGCTTTAATTCATCAGGATAGAGCGGGGCAAAGAGTTCAAGCGTATAGCGAAGATGCTTGGCTGTAATCCGCTGGGCATGGAGATCGAGGATGTTGGCAGGATCGCGGATCAGTTCCGAACGAGAGAAGAAATCAACCAGGCGGGAGGAAATGACTGAGTGAGCCAGGTCGTACAATTCGGCAGCAGGTGGAATTTGATCGTCTTGCAGCCCCGCCAGGGGATCGAGGAGCGTGTGCATATCCGCAGCCGTGCCGGAGGCTTCAAACTCCGCCAGGGTTTTTAGGACCCTGGTCTGTAATTTGGCCCGGCGCTGGTCCAGGCGCAGGATCAAGCGCCGGATACCCGGCACGAGCTGGCTGGTCGTGTGGATCTGATTGAGAAATTCCTGAAGGCTGACGATCTGTACATCCAGATCGCGGGCGGCACCCAGGGAGCGGGTGATGCGGCGAATGGGCTGGCCCCAGGAATTGATTTTCCTGGCGGGCAGGGCATTAATAAAAACCGGCAGGGCATTCCTCAACCGGCGCGAAGCCACACGCATACGGTGGATGTATTCTATGTCCTGCCCCTGGCGAACGCCTTCGATCTCCCCCGTCAACGCATCCAGGTGGCGAAGAATAAGCTTCGCTCCGAAGATGGCAATCGGTGTTGGCTCGGGAGACTTTTTCATCGATGATCGATCAGGATTTTGGCAGGAAAGGCCGGATGTTTCGGCGCAACTCTTCATTCACAGTAGAGACAGCCCGGGAGGCATCAATAACAGCGAAGTTATATTCACTGGCCATTGCGTCGAACTGCTCGATCATACGGGTTTGGTAGAGAACAAAACTGTCATACATGTTATCTGCATGGGTAATATCCATGCCAGCTTCCCAGTAGTTGAATCCACGGCCGTGAACAATCCGTGAGACCAGAGAATTCATATCGGTGCGCAGGTAGAGCACAAGATCTGGTTTCAAGGCGAAGCCATAAACCTTCCGCGCCCAGCGTGGATCGGCGCCGCGAACGACATCTCGGGCTACAATGGAGTAAAAATAACGATCTGAAAGGACAATAAAGCCTGCCCGCAAAGCCGGGATTATCTGGTTTTCCAGCCGATCGGCAAAATCAGTGGCATAAAAAAGGCTCATCGTCAACTTGCCCAGGGTGTGGCCTTGCTTTGCGGCATCCAGACCAGGCTGAGTGAGGGGGGAGCGGCGTAAGCCTGTATCGGAAACCGCATAACCCTGTTCCTCCAGCCATTGGCGCAGCATGGTGATTTGCGTGGAGCGGCCAACACCATCCGTACCTTCCAATACAATCAAGCGGCCTGGGTAATCAGTCAGGCTGCGGTAAGGGAACCCTGCTCCGTAAAATTCTGCCTGTGTCATTTACTGCCTCCTTCGGCCTGGGTCTGATTTGCTGGTTCTTCAATTCGCCGGGAGGGGCGCCGAGGAGAGAGGGTAGGATGTGGCAGTCCTTTCCAACCCCGCAGGGCTTGCTTAACCGTTTGCCGGACAATTTTTTGCTGTTCTTCGACTGCAAGTGTGCCGTCGACGACCGTGAAATTGAATTCCGGTACCATTAAATCATATTGATCGAGGATGCGGCCTTGAAACAGGCGGAAACTGGTGACCTTGTTATCCGACAAACCCAGATCCATCCCGGCCTCGTAATACTTGATCTCTGCGCGTGAGGAGGTGATCCGGTCAACGGCCACGTCCAGGGGAACGCGGAAATAGAAGGCGATGTCCGGCTGGGTGGCGAAGGAATACAGGTTGCGCACCCATTCAGGATCGACGCCGCGGGCTACGTCACGGGCAAAGGCGGTGAAGGCGAAACGATCGGCAAGGACGATGACACCGGCTTTCAGCAAGGGTAAGATATGATTTTCCCAACGATCGGCAAAATCTGTTGCCTGGATGAGAGAAAAAGTAGTGGGGGTAAAAAGGCGATCCTTTTTACCAAACCGGGTGGTGGATTTAACAAGGTCAGAAGAGTTCCACTCGGAAAAATAGACTGAAAGGCCGTGCGACAGCAGGTATTTATGCAGCAAATCAATCTGGGTTGATTTCCCACTGCCGTCAATGCCTTCCACAATAATTAATTTTCCGCTGTAATTGGCTGGTTTTAACACAGGACACCCTCAAAAACTGGATTCATATACGAGTTTGATTAATTATACAACAGAGTATGGTTGACTGAATCACAGCCTTGAGCTGGAAAATATCCATCAAAAAAGCCCGGAAGGGCTTTTTTGATGATTTTATTCACTATCTTCGTCGTCTGCCTGTTCCAACTCCAATAATTCACCAGTGACAATAAAGATCGTGCGTTCGCAGATATTGGTAACCCGGTCAGCCATGCGCTCCAGGTTGTGGACGACCCACATTAAAAGATTGGCATGATCAATGGTTTCAGGGTTGGCTATCATGGATGTGACGATATGGTTGGAAATCCGCACGTAAAGACCGTCAACAGCATCATCTTCCATGGGGATCGTGCTGGCGGCTGCAGTATCTTCCGAGATAAACGCACCTAGCGCCCGGTGAAGCATGGAGACGGCTGAATCCGCCATCAGGCTGATATCGCGGATCGGGATGGGAATCTCGTAATTCTCGAGGTTGATGACCACTTTCCCAATCCCCTTGGCATAATCACCCATGCGCTCCAGTTCAGTGATGATTTCCAGGATGGCAGTCAATTTACGCAAATCCCTGGCCATGGGTTGCTGGGTGGCGATGATGATGAGAATGTTGTTTTCGATGGCAAACCTTTTTTCGTTGATCAGGTGGTCATCGTTGTAAATCTTCCTGGCGAGATGAATGTCGCGCAAGCGCAGTGCTTCGATGGATTTCAGTACAGCCTGTTCAACCATACTGCCGAGGAGAAGTACTTCATCCTGTAATTGATGTATCTGGCGTTCCAATGTATCACGTGGCATTATATTATTTTCTCCTCAACTCTTTTTCATCATCCTATTCACTGAGCCATATGATTACAGCTTACCATCTTAATATACTACAAGATTTGATAAATCTATCCAAACCGACCTGTAACATAATCCTCTGTGCGTTTATTGGAGGGATTTGTAAAAATAATCTGGGTTCGATCAAACTCGATCAGGCTGCCTGAGCGGGTTTCGTCAATCATCATCATGGCAGTAAAATCAGAAACGCGGGCTGCCTGCTGCATATTATGAGTAACGATGATGATGGTATAACTTTTAGCCAGGTCATGCATTAATTCTTCGATACGTAATGTTGAAATTGGATCCAGGGCAGATGCAGGTTCATCCATCAGGATTATTTCTGGTTGGACTGCCAGGGCGCGGGCGATGCATAAGCGCTGCTGCTGTCCACCTGATAGGGATGTCCCGGATTGATGCAATTTATCCTTAACCTCATCCCATAATGCGGATTGCTTGAGGCTGCTTTCTACAATTCCATCCAGGTCGGAACGATTGCGGATGCCGTATAAACGGGGGCCATAGGCTACATTGTCGTAGATCGATTTTGGAAAGGGATTCGGTCGTTGAAATACCATTCCCACGCGGCGGCGGATGTCGACCACGTCAACACCGGGTGAGAAAATATTCATACCATCCAATAAGATAGAACCCTCGATATGCGCGCCAGGGGTCAGGTCGTTCATACGGTTAAAGGACCTAAGAAGCGTGGACTTTCCACATCCGGACGGTCCGATAATGGCAGTGATTTTATTTTCTAGGATGTTCAAGTTGATCGTGTTTAATGCGCGAAATTTTCCATAAAATACGGAGAGGCTCTGAACCTCCATCTTCACGCGTTTTTGATCAATTGAAGGCAAAATCTGAGTCTGGACAGATTGCAGGTTTATCTGCATGGCTAACCTCTTAGTTTTTGTTTACGAATATTGATCCACACCCGGGCCAGGATGTTTGTCGACAGAACCACTATCAACAGTACCAGGGCAACCGCCCAGGATTGTTCGATCCGCTCAGGGTAGGGTTGTTGGGCATACTTCCATAGAGTTAATGGGAGTGAATCGATGGGTGACCCGAAGATGCGCTTTAGGATTTCAAAGATGCTTTGATGATTTGTAACTCCGCTCTGAATGATTGCGCCAAGATCGTAGCGCTCATTTCCGAGCGTAGTAAATAATAATGGTGCAGTTTCTCCGGCTGCCCGAGCGACAGCAAGGAGAACACCCGTGATAACGCCATCCAGGGCGGCAGGCAATAGGACACTGAGGGATGTTTTCCATTCGGGAGCGCCAAGCGCCAGAGATGCCTCGCGAAGTGATCCTGGAACCAGCTTGAGCATTTCCTCCGTGGTTCGGATGATCGTGGGAAGCATCAAAATTGACAACGCAGCAGCCCCTGCCAGGGCCGAATAATGACCCTGGGGTTTGACAATCAGGGCATAACCGAATAAACCGACAACGATGGAGGGTACACCCGCGAGCACATCTGTACTGAAGCGCAGGACAACACCCAGCATAGTATTCGGATGGCGGGAAGCATAAAATGCCGCCAGGACACCGGGAATAAATGCCAGGATGGTTGCAAGGAGGGTTACAACCAACGTACCTTCGATCGCGTGCAGGACCCCGCCGCCTTGAATCCCCATTGGCCGAGGCAGATGGATAAAGAAATCCAGGTTGATGGATTTTCCTCCCCGAACGACGATGTATCCTATGATCCAGAATAAGGGTACCAGGGCCAGAAGAGTCAACACCCCGGAAATACTCAGCATGAAGGAATTGGTGAGTTTGCGCTGATTCTTACGCCTGGTGACGCCTTGTTGCAGCAATTCTTTATATTCGGTCATGCCCTAACCTCCCCGCTAGTTTTTCGGGCGACACGCCAAACCAGCAGGCGAGCCAGGATATTTAAGATCAAGGTCAGGGCGAAAAGCAGGAAGCCAATTTCGACAAGCGAAGAAGTGTGGAGTTGTGATAAGGCCTCGCCAAATTCGTTGGCAATGATGCTTGCCATGGTGTAACCCGGACGGAGGAGTGAGAGTGAGCCTTCAATGCTGTTTCCGATTACCATGGTAACAGCCATTGTTTCGCCCAGGGCGCGGCCCAACCCAAGAATGATGGCACCCAGTATTCCGGAAAGACCGTAAGGCAAAAGAACCTGCCAAATTGTCTCCCATTGAGTTGCTCCGAGGGCCAGGGCAGCTTCACGTTGTGAATACGGGATGGCTTTCAAAACATCCCGGCTGACGGCTGCAATGGTGGGAATGATCATAATGGCCAATATCAAACTGGCAGCCAGGCGTGAAGATCCGCTTTGCGGGATGGAGCCAGTAAAGAATAAGTTGATGCCTGGAATGTTGGAAAAAATGAATGATAACGCATTACCTAATGGAGCAACCACGGTTGGAAGAAAAACAAAAATTCCCCATAAACCATAAATTACGCTGGGAATGGCGGCCAATAATTCCACCAACCAGTTGAGTGGAGTTTGCAGCCATTCCGGGCATAATTCAGCCAGGAAGATGGCGATGCCCAAGCCAAGCGGGAGGGCAAAGATCAGGGCTACGAATGATGTAATCAGGGTTCCGTAAATAAACGGCCAGGCTTGAAAATTGTCATGAACTGGATCCCAGGATGGATCAAGGGTAGGCAGAAGAAACCTGATACCGATTTCGTTCCTTGCCTGGGAAGAACCCTGCCATAATAAACCACCAATAGCCAGCATCAAGATTAAAATAAAGATAGACGCAAGGATGAGTAATCCCTTCCAGGGATGATCACCATGATCCAGAAATTGGGCGATCTTCCCGGATAAGCGTTTTGCTGGGGTGCCAGAATTTTCCATCATGATCCAATCTATATGCACAGGTTCTGGAGGCGCAGGGGACAGCGCCTCCAGAACCTTAAAGTTTTATGCTCTTACTTTACAGGGGTTCCGTTACAGGTGACCTCTCCCAGTTTGGCAATTACCTGGTCGCGAATTGCAGTTGGCAGAGTGGAGTAGCCTAGATCTGCAGCAACCTTTCCGGCGGCCGGATCTGTCAAAGTCCAGGTCAGGTATTCGATGATTTTCTTTGCTTTTACGCAATCGGACATGGATTTGGTGTGCAGGATGATGTAGGTGTATCCGGTAATCGGCCAGCTGCCTTCACCAGGACCATCGACGATGGTTGCATTAAGATGCTCATCGAAAGCTGAAGCAAAATCAGACATGGCTGATTCGATGCTGGCAGCATTGACAGTGACTGTTTTGCCGGCTTTATTAATCAGAGCGGCCATGGAGAGCTTGTTTGAAATGGCGAAGGAGCTTTCCACGTAACCAATGGAGTTCTTGGTGTTGATAACTGCGGCGGCCACACCCTGGTTGCCCTTGCCACCGACACCATTGCCCGCTTTGTCAACCGGCCATTCAACTGTAGATGCACCCCCGGCTGTCCAATCCTGGCTGAAAGAAGTCAGGGCCTTGGTGAAAATTTCAGTGGTTCCTGATCCATCCGAGCGATGGACGGCGGTAATGGTGGCGTCCGGCAGATAACCATCCAGACCGGGGTTTAATTTAACAATGGCAGGATCGTTCCATTTATTTACCTTGCCATTATAAATATCGACGAGAGTCTGGCGATCCAGAACCAACGCGGGCACCTTGGCGTCTTTGGGGAAATCCTTGGCCCAAACGATATTGTAAATGACCGATACACCGCCAGCCAGCATGGGATACATCTGCAGGTCCTTGCCCTGGGTGTATTGATCCGCATTGAGCAGGGAGTCTGAGCCGGCAAAATCGAGGGTATTATCCAGGATGCCTGTTTTACCAGCCCCTGAACCAGTGCCCTGGTAATTGATCACAACGGAAGGATCAACATACTGATAAGCGTAGGTCCACTGGGTGTAGACGGGAAGCGGGAAAGTAGCTCCACCCGCATTGATCTGGATTGAACCAGGGGCCGCAGATGATTGTTCTCCCGTAGAAGCGGTGGGAGAGGCAGTAGGTGCAGTGCAGGCTGAGAGAAGCAAACTGACAGCCATCACCAAAATAAAAGAGAAATATACAGGTCGACGCATTTTCTAACTCCTTTTCGATATTCTTTGACAGTCAAAGAATAACATGCCAAGGTTAAGGAGCTAGAAAGGGATTGTTAACGTCTGGTCAACAGCTTGTTTAATCTTTTTTAGCAGCCCCGGGAAGGGAGAAGAAAAACGTAGAACCTTGCCCCTCGACCGATTCCGCCCAGATCTTTCCCCCATGGGCTTCCACCAGATGCCGGGCGATGGACAACCCCAAGCCGGTGCCGCCCCCTGATCGCGAACGATCCGTTTTGTAGAATCGCTCAAATATGCGCTGCAAGTCGCGGGGAGAAATCCCGCTGCCGGTATCCTGAACCGAGAACGTGACGTCTGATGGGCGCGAAGAAGCCCGCAAGGTGATCCGACCCCCAGGGGGCGTGAATTTGATGGCGTTGTGAACCAGGTTCAGCATCACCTGCGAGATCCGCTCAGCATCTGCCAGGACGGGTGGTAAATCATCCTGGACTTCCAAAGAAAGGCTCAAGCCCGCCCGTTCTGCCTGCAAGTTCATCCGTTGGAAAGCTTCCTGGAGAATGGCAGCAGGGGAGATGGGTTTTCGATTCAAAGGTACCTTTCCAGACTCAATCCTGGAAAGTTCCAGTAGTTCCTGGACCATCTGGGTTAAGTTATCAATTTCAATTTCCATCTGGGCCAAAAACCTTCGAGCAGCCGTTGGGTCTTCGAGTGCGCCTTCCTGTAATGTTTCTGCCAGGGCTTTCAGGGAAGCCAGAGGTGTACGCAATTCGTGCGACACATTGCTGACGAAATCCCGTCGTATGGTTTCAAGATGGCGAATCCGGGTTAAATCCTGGAAAACCAACAAAACGAAATCAGCCCCGATATTTGTAAGTGGAGATGCAATGATCTGCAAATAGAGGCGGTCTGGAAGGAGATCAATTGCAATTGTCTGGTCAGAATGGTCAGCTCTGCATTTTTTCCATAGTTCAACGATTTGATGGTCCCGCACGACTTCCACGATGGAACGACCGACAGATTGGGAACGCTCGATATGGAACATGGTCAATGCTGCCTGGTTGATCAGGGCAATCTGTTCATTCGCATCCACCATGATGACGCCATCGGTCATATTGGCCAAAACGGCTTCCAATTTTTCACGTTCGGTTTGAAGAGCAGTAATTTGGGCAGTCAACTGGGATGAAATGGTATCGAATGCGGTCGAAAGTTGTTTGATCTCGTCCGTCACATCCATCCGGCGGGCGACGGGCAGATCGATCGTATCGCTCAAGGATAACACCCGGCGGGTTAACTGGTTCAGGGGCCGAGTTATATACCTGGTCAGAATGATTGAAAGCAAAATGGTCAGGCCCATGACAACAAGGATTGTGAGAGTGATGGTTCTACCCACCATTTGGCGATTGGCCTGGATATACGCCTGGGGAACCGACAACCGGATGACTGCAATTACAGTGTTGTTTTGGTAGACCGGTACGGCAGCATACAATCTTTGCTGGCGGGTTGTCGTGCTGTACCGTGACTCAGATGCCTCTTTTCCTTGCAGCGCTGCCTGTACTTCCGGGCGGGTGAGGTGATTTTCGAGTGTATCCACTGGGCGATCTGATTCGGCGATCACCTTTCCATCCGGCAAGATGATCGTGATACGCAATTCGATCAATTTTGAAAAATTTACCACTTCCTCTTGCAGGGTGGAAAACGGATCTCCGGCCTCAATTAATGGGGTCACCTGGTCGCGTAGAATGCGAGCTTCTGTAAAGAGGTGATTTTCAAGCGAGGACAGATAGGAGCGATTGAAGGAAGAATTGAGTATGAGGCCCAATACTCCAATGGCAACGACCAGGAGCAGAGAGTAAAGGATTGCAAATCGCCAGCGGATGGGTAGTTTCATCATCAGCCCTCAAAGCGGTAACCGGCGCCACGGACGGTGACAATTCGGGTAGGGTTGGCCGGGTCGGCTTCAATTTTCTCCCGCAGCCAGCGGACGTGCACATCCACGGTTCGGCTATCCCCTGCATATCTCCAGCCCCAGACCTGTTCAATGAGATGTTCGCGGCTAAGAACCACTCCGCGATGTTGGGCAAAATAAACCAGCAGGTCAAACTCCTGGGGCTTGAAGGTTAAAGGTTGGTTGTTCAAGCGGATTTCCCGACGTGTCAGGTCAATTTCCAAATCATTGAACTTCAGCACAACCGCTTCCTGGGCAGCGCCTTGGGCAGGTGTTTCCAACTCCTGGCGGTACAGCCGCACCCGTCGCAGCATGGCTTTGACCCGGGCCATCAATTCCCGCATGGAAAAGGGCTTGGTCAGGTAATCATCCGCGCCGACTTCCAAGCCAACCACCCGGTCAATTTCATCATCCCGGGCGGTCAGCATCAGGATGGGAGTATTCATTTCCTGGCGCAGGATGCGGCAAACCTCAAAACCATCCATACCTGGCAACATGATATCGAGAAGAATCAAGTCCGGGTGGGTTTTACGGGCAAGCTCCAGGGCTGCAGGACCGGTGCCGGCAATATCCACTTCGTATCCCTGGCGTTGAAGATTGTAGGCCAGGGTTTCCTGGAGCGCTTTTTCATCATCCACAATCAAAATTCGATCAGGCATGTTTCCTCCGTAAGTCTTCCAGCAGATGGACCAGGTCCTCCGCCAGACGGGCACGGTTGAAATGCTCAGACACATAATTACGGCCATTTTTGCCCATTTGACGGGCTTCTGCAGGATGCTCCGCCAGATAAAGACCGGCCAGCGAAAGTGCTTCGGCATCTCCCGGTGGGACGAAAATGCCGCCTTTTGCGGCTTCTACAACCTCGCGGATGACCCCATCGATCACCAGCAAGACGGGGCGGCCGGCAGCCATGTAATCAAACACTTTGTTTGGATAGGTGGTTTTATACATCTCAATCGGTTTGAGGATGGCAATACAGGCATCCGCGGCGGCCAAAACATCCGACATCTGGTTCTTGGGCACCGGTGCCACCCAGGTAATATTGTTGACCTGGTTTTGGGCGGCGTAGCCCTGCAGGTTGCTTTTTTCCTTGCCATCCCCGACGAAAACGAATTGGATACTTGGATGATCCTGCAGATTGGCTGCGGCGCGAATAACGACTTCCAGGTCGTTTGAAATTCCGTGCGCTCCGGCATACAGGATGATGAATTTCCCTTCCAAGCCCCATTGCTTGCGCATAGTCAATGCGTCCGAGTCCGGTGAGAACATATTCGGATCTGCCCCGTTGGGAATCAGTTGGACATTTCGACCGCCGCGTTGGCGGACGTATTCGAGGTACCCGGGGCTATTGACGATCATTTGATCCGCCCGGTGATAGAGGAACTTCTCCAACCATTCAGAAAGGGCGATCAAGGTCCGGTTTTTCAACACACCGACGGCAATGGCAAAAGCCGGCCAAAGGTCGCGGATTTCAAAAAGGAAGGGAGCCCTTTTCAGGCGGGCAAGCAGCCAGGCGGTGACGCCCTGGAAGATGGGTGGGGAGGTACCCCAGACCAGGTCCACATTCTTCACCCCCAGGCCGATAAAAAACGAGGAGAACATGAACGAAAAGAAACTGAAAACCCGATGGACAAAGGATTTATGGAGGCCACGGTAGGTGTAAGCACGCAGAATGGTGATGCCAGGCTGAGGGCTTTCCTCTTCCTTCCAATGGCTTTTCACCGAGCGGGATTTTCCGGACAAGTAACTGACCGGGCTGGTGATAATCGTCACTTGGTGGCCGTGCTCTACCAAACGGCAGGCCAGTTCATAATGGCGCGTTCCGCCCGCTTCATCCAGGGCTGCAAAAGCCTGGTGTATGAGTAAGATATGCATGGAATGATTTTACCTTATCTGAAGATTGATCATCCAGCGAGAGGTCATTTTCAGGGGTACAGCCCCGACGAAGATCATGCGGAAAGACAATGCCGGGATCTTGAAGTTATATGTGGGAGAACTCCAGCCCAGGTAGGGCGGATATTCACCCTCACCGATAAGCAATTTGCCAGCCCGGATCAGTTGAAAAATGGGATCAACTCCAGGAGGAGGCTGAAGGCAGAGGGATATTTCGCCCCGATCTAGCTGAAGGGTTAGGCGACCATTCTCAAAATGCCAGGCATCATCCGGCAGGAGCCAGTGGAGGATGATGGTGTGGCTTGTTTGCTTAGATTTCAAAGGGAGCAATTCATCCACAACAAGCCACTCCAGCGGTTTCAGGGAGGTTAGCGAGCGGCGATGCAGGAGGCCCAGTTTGCGCCAGGCGTTTGTTTCAGCAAAGATGGATTTTGGATCATTGCCTGGCAGCGTGTAGGCTTGCGCCCAATCCAACCAGAGAAATTTCCCGGCCCGCCTCATTTGATCCAGTCCATCGATGCTGATGGTGTTGTGACAAAGGGTTCCACTGAGCGGGTTGTTCCAGGGTTGTGGAGCCGTGTAGCGGTAGGTCCCAGCATCCAAACAGACCGGTTCACCGTCCCACCAAAGATCAACATGGAGTTGGTCGGCGTGATTGGGGCGGGAGGTAAAGCGGGCGATCCGAATGCTGCCCCAAACCTGCTCATTCTTAATCTTGTGAATTGCAGAGGACGGTGGGGGAGAGATAACTTCTGCATCATCAACCGGGATGTTCAACCAAACAGAAAGCTCATCCCAGGGACCTGGCGGAAAAGCCGGGCGGCCCAGGAAAACCCGACTGCAAGCTTGCAGGGTAGGTCGGATATCCTGGAATGAGCAAGCGGAGAGGGGCAGGAGTTGAGCACCGTCATTGGAGCCCAGATTGGGAACCTGGCCGGATTGCGGGTCGGCAAGAGCATATAACCAAGAGGTAGCTGCTGCAAGACGTTCCAGGCAGGAGGTCGGAAAGGTGTCTTCAACCAGACGGGATACTGCCAGCATCCACAGGGAAAGGTCCAGCATCAGCCGATGATAATTGGCGCTGTGCTGGGCGTAGGTGCCATCCGGCTTAATTTGATCCGCCAGGCCCTGGTGGAAAGTTTTCCAGCCAAGTGCGCGCCATTCATTTGAGGCGGGATGATCCGGGAGGAAGGCGGCTGCAGTATAAAGACCGGCCGCCTCACTCAGGAGGTGATTGTTGCCCTGGGCGCGTGCATAATCCAACGTGGCAGGAATACGGGCGGCATGCACTGCAATGGACCGATATAGACCCGATAGTCGCACTTCAGTTGATTCGGATGAGTTTTGGAACATCCATCCTGCCCAGCAAAAGGCGATCAGGCGCAGGGCAACTTCCTGCGCTGATGCCCAGTTGGGTCCCTGGAGCGGCGGGTTGAATTGTGAAAATTGCTCGAAAAAATTCCAGAATACCCCGGGCAGCCGATCATCACCGGTCAGGAAAAATGCCCGCAGGAGGGAAAAGACAAAACCAAAGCGGGCCGGCTCCCAGGTGAACTTGGCATCTTCCAGGGGAAAGGCAGCCTGCCCCGTTTCGTATTTCTCCCAGGTGGGCAGGTTGGTGGGGGCGGTGAACGAAATCTCAACCGGCGATCCCCCGAACAGGCGAACCTTCCCGGCGCTGATTTCAGCCGTTTGGTGCAGGATATTTTCCATATCGGCCTGCAAAAACGGCTGGATGGATGATTTTGCAGGTTGGATGGAAGATGCGTTATGGGGTAGGCCACCGCTCCAATTGGCCGCCTGACGGCAGGCAGCCACAACTTTTCGCGCTGTCCATCCGCTGCGCAGCCCCAGTTGGTAACGGGCCAGGTAAAACAGCGGCTTGAACCCCATTTGACGGGCAGCGGATAGTCCAACCAGCAGCCGTTGAAAACTGGGCATTCCTATCCAACCCGGGAGGTGGGAACCGGTTCTGTGTGGCCGGATTGCAGGGAATCCATGGCGGCCAGGGTGGCGCGAGTCACCGCCAGCAAATCTGCATAGGGAATGGGTGCGGCAGTGCCTTGATGAATGGCATCCAGGAATGTTTCCCAAAGGGCTGCATGGCCCTTATCCTGGCGCAGATTACTGCTAAATTTTTGCCGTCTGCCATCTTTAACCAATTCGAGGGAGCGAAAATCATCCAGGATGCCTACCTGGCCGGCAGAAAACACTTCCAACCGCTCCTTGGGTACGGACTTGTCGCCATTGGCCAGGTACGTCAAAGTTCCCACAGAGCCATCCGCAAAAGTGATGGTGAGATGAACATTATCCTGCCGATATTGTCCAGAATCTGGCAGGGCAACAGCATGGACTGAAACCGGCAGGCTTCCGGTGAGGTAGGTCATCAAGTCGATAAAGTGGCAGCCTTCGCCCACAATTCGCCCGCCGCCCACGGCCGGATCTTGAGTCCAGTGCGTCAGGGGAAGCAAACCTGCATTGACCCGGTAATTCAGGCTGAGGGGTTCGCCGATCTGGCTGAAGAATTTTTTCAATTGTACGGCGTAAGGGGCAAATCGTCGGTTGAAGCCCACTGTGAGCAAGTTGGCTGGATGCTGTTCCAGCATCTGTTCAACCTGGTCCACTTCGGTGGTAGTAATGGCGAGGGGTTTTTCACAAAAAACATGCTTTCCGGCCTGGAGGCCAGCCATAATCTGGCGGGCATGGGCGGCATGGCGCGTAAGTACCGCCACCAGGTTGATCTGTTTGTCTTCGAGAATGTCCTTTTCCTCGGCCGAGGCAAAACCAAAGCCAAAGCGCCGGGCGGCGGTGGCTGCCGAAAGCCCACCTCCAGAGGTAATGCCGGCCAGGGTGACCCCGCCAACCTTTTGGACGATGGGTAGAAAGATGGCATTGGCATAATTACCAGATCCAAGCACCCCCAGATGGATATCGCCAACCGGTTCTGTTTTGCCTGTCAGCGTAATTCGGCGGCCAGTGTCTGATTTGGCCTTGTCCGAATAGGTCAAGACCACGCCCAGGAACGATTGGCCGGATTTTCCGGTAATCAGTTCATAGGCGGAGGGTGCCTGGTCTATCGGATAACGGTGAGTGATGAGAGGGTGAACATCGAATTGGCCGCGGGCAAGGAGATCAATAAAGGCGGCAATGTTCCGCCCTTCCGTCCAGCGGACATAAGCTGCGGGATAGTCATGCCCCTTTTCTTCATACTCGGGGTCATAGCGACCCGGACCGTAAGACCGAGAGACGTAGAATTTCAATTCTTTTTCGTAATAGACCTTGCGCGGGATGTTTAAGCCGACGGCGCCAACCGCAACAACCACTCCGCGATCCCGGGCCAGAGCACCGGCCAATTCCACCGGGTCATTCGAGCGGGTATCCGCACAAACCAGGATAGAATCAAACCCGGTTCCCGCGGTAAAGGCACGTCCGGCCGCCAGGGCATCCGGACGGGAGACGCAGGGGAAGCCGAGTTTGTGCGCCAATTCAATTCGATCAGGAGCCAGGTCGATCCCGAAGGGCTGACAACCAGCGGCACGGGCTATGCCAGCGGCCATTAATCCCAGTAAGCCCATCCCGATGATGGCAACCCGCTCACCCAGTTGTGGATGAGCAAGCCGAAAACCGTGCATGGCAATGGCTCCTAGGGTGGCAAAAGCCGCGGACTCGAAATCCACATTATCCGGGATCGGGATCAGCAGGTTTTGGGGAACCACTGCGTATTCTGCATGCACGGCAAAACCACCGCCGGCGCAGGCTACTCTATCTCCGGGCTTAAAGCCCTTGAGACCCGGGCCGACTTCTTCAATTACGCCGGAAGAGGAATATCCAAGGACCATGGGTTGATCCAACCGGTTGAAGGCAGCTTCGATCGTGGTTAACAGGCCTTCGCGGCGAGCCTTATCCAGCACCTGCCGAACGAGGTCCGGCCGGGAGCGGGCCTTGCCGAGGAGGCTTTTTTCAGCGAACTCCACAAGCATCCGCTCGGTGCCGGCTGAGACCAACGAAGCACAGGTCCGAACCAGGGCTGTGCCCGGGCGTGGTCGGGGTTGAGGGACTTCAACAACGGATGTTTTGCCGTCGCGCATATTCTGGAGAACTTGTTTCATAAAACCTTCCTGTATGGATGATTAAGAAGATTATAGCTGAATTGAAAGGTGTTAATAAATTTAATTGTAAACCGGAAGGCTGTGATTTCCCTTATAATAGGTGCATTGTTTACTAAAAAGCCATTTATTCATCCTAAATTTACCATCCGGGGTAATCATTCCATATGATGCCTGAACAAGACAGAAAACAAGGAAAAGGGCGGAAGTGGCTGCTTGGCTTTGCCATTCTCCTGGCGGCCGTATTACTATATTTCGCCCTGAAGGACATCTCCTGGGGAGAAGTCTGGCAGACCATCCGCTCGGCTCAGCCTGCATTATTGCTGGTGGGTATCGGGTTGACTATTTTCAACCTGCTGATGCGCGGCTTACGCTGGGGAGTGTTGTTATCTGCCGAGAAGCGAATTCCACCTGCCACCATGTTTTGGGCAACCGCTGTTGGTTACCTGGGCAACCTGGCGCTGCCAGCCCGGGCTGGAGAAGTGATACGCTCGGCTGCGCTCAGCCGAAAAACCGGGCTGAGCATTGGTTATATTTTTGCCACGGCCTTGACTGAACGGGTGCTGGATGTGTTGATCCTGGTCATTATTGCCTTGATTTCCGCTCCGGCGATTGGAACCCTGCCGGGTTGGATGAGCCAGGCGCTACCTTTGATGTCCATCTTAGGAGCGGCCGCGGTTTTGTTCCTGGTCCTGGCCCCGAAGTTTGAAAACTTGCTAGGGAAAGTGATCCATCGGCTGCCCTTGCCCGAAAAGTGGAAGAGTGGATTGGCAGGTTTCTTGAACCGTTTTTTAACCGGAGGAAAAGCCTTCCAGCATCCTCTGCGGGCAGGTGGATTCCTTGGCTTTTCGGTTGTCATCTGGCTGGTGGATGGTATCACAGCTGTAATAGTAGGGAGAGCGCTGAGCCTTCATTTCACCCTGGCACAGGTGATGCTCTTCCTGGTCGGGCTGGGGTTGTCTTCAGCGGTTCCCTCCACGCCCGGCTATGTGGGCGTGTACCAATTTGTGGCTGTAAGCATCCTGCCCCTGTTTGGGGTGACTCGAAGTCAAGCTTTATCGTTTGTGTTGGTCCTTCAGGCCGTCAGTGTGGTGGTCGTTGTCATCAGCGGAGTGGTGGGATTGTGGCGGCTCGGGATACGTAAATTAAGTGTTCAGCAGGATGGAGGAGACTTATGAATAATTGGCCAAGTTGGTCCAAAGTATTAATCATTGTGCTCGCAGTAATGGCCTGCCTTGGGGTCTGCTGCTGTGTGGCTGCAGCCGGGGCTTATTTTTATCTGCAGGATTCGGGTGGGATCTCCACCATTGCCACCCAGATTGGGGTTGTTCAGACTGTAGAACCAACTCCGGAGATTAACTGGGAGACTGCACCGGCTGAAAGTACACCGGAATTAGCCACACCCGGAAGCGAACAGGGCCAAGCCACTCCCGTCCCGGTTGGGGAGGCGAGTGCAGGTGCCTGGGAAACACTCAAGACCCTGGAACAGGCACAAATCCCGGTGAATGATCTGCGGGAATTGGCTGTGCGCCTGGGTGGGAAACCTTCGCCCATGCCCGAATCGGTTCCAGCCCCCAGTACTCCGCTGAAAGTGGGTGACTCGCAAAAATTCTGGGTGAGCAATACAGATACGGATGAAAATTTCCAGGTTACTGCCACACTGCGAAGAATCGGCGAGCATGTTTATTTCTGGGTGGAAAATGGGGTACGCTATCGGGATAGTGAAATCAAAGCCCTGGTCGATGCTTTTGACCAGAAAATCTATCCCACTGATCGTAACTTCTTCGGTAGCGAGAACACGCCCGGGGTCGATAATGACCCGCGTCTTTACATCCTCTACGCTTCCGGCCTGGGATCATCGCTGGCCGGGTATTTTTCATCGGCGGATGCCGTGGTTCCCCAGGCACACCCCTATTCCAACGCGCATGAGATGTTCGTATTAAGCGCCGATAATGCTCCCTTATCAGATGAATATACTTTCGGGGTGCTTGCGCATGAATTTCAACACATGATCCACTGGTACCAGGATCGTAATGAGGAGTCCTGGCTCAATGAGGGTTTCTCGGAACTGGCATCATTCCTCAACCAGTACGATGTTGGCAGCGCAGCGTACAGCTTCGCGAGTGATCCTGACCTGCAGTTGAATACCTGGCCTGATCCCAGTCAATCGTATGAGCATTATGGGTCATCCTATTTGTTTGTTGCCTATGTATTAGACCGCTTCGGAAATGACTTTACGAAAGCCCTGGTCAAGGATCCCCAGAACGGCATGGACAGCCTGGATGATATTTTGAAGGCACAAAATATCATCAATCCAAAAACTGGAAGCCTTATGACTGCAGATGAAGTCTTTGCAGACTGGACGGTCGCGAACCTGCTCAACGACAAGAACGTGGAACAGGGTCAGTATGCCTACACCGGGGGAGAGGATGTACCTGGCTTTTATCCGGGCCAATCTTATTCTAACTGCCCTGTCACATGGCAGAATGCCACTGTTTTGCAATATGGAACTGATTACATCGAATTTGATTGCCCCGGGAATTACGAACTGCAATTCCAGGGTGTGAGTGAAGTAGGTGTCATCCCGGAGAGTGCCTATTCAGGTGACTATGCCTTCTGGTCGAACCGGGGGGATGAATCAGACATGACCCTGACACATGCCTTTGATTTCACCAATGTGCAAGGTAGCATCAACCTTAATTACAAGGTTTGGTACGAGCTGGAAGAAGGCTACGATTTCGCCTATCTGACCGCTTCCGCGGATGGAGGCGCCAGCTGGCAGATCCTGCAGACGCCGGATGGGACTGATTACAATCCTTCCGGTAATAGCTACGGCTGGGGTTATAACGGGTCCAGCAGCGGCTGGAAGGATCAAACGGTTGATCTCTCCGGGTTTGCCGGGAAGAATGTATTGCTGCGCTTCGAATACATCACGGATGCAGCGGTCAATGAAAATGGTCTGATGCTGGATGATGTATCGATCGATGCTATTGGATATAAAACTGATTTTGAGCAGGATGATGGCGGGTGGCAGGCAGAAGGCTTTGTCCGCCTGCAAAACCGCTTGCCCCAGACTTTTGCAGTCACCGTCATTGAGAAGGGTGCAACCACCAAAGTGACGACCACTCTGCTTGAAGATAAACCCCAGGCCGTGATTCCGATCACAATTGGTGGAGATGTTGATTCCGTGGTGCTGGTGGTGAGCGGAACAACCCGTTTTACCACCCAACCGGCCATCTACCGTTACCAGTTGGTACAAAAGTAATTTAGTTAGTTAAAATCATAAAATCAAAAGCCTGTCGAATTCGGCAGGCTTTTGATTTTATTTTAGCAAGATTGTAGAAAACGTGAATGTTTTCTATTCACCTGACTGTGGAGGTTGGCGCAACTGTATGAGTTGTTCCTCCAATTCTGCTCGCCGGGAGGCGGCAGCAGAAGTAACTTCATCCCGGATACTGGCCAAAGTATCTGTCACCCGACTGCGGATTTGTTGACCGGATTCGGGAGCAATGAGCAGGCCAACCAGTGCGCCAAACAATCCGCCGAGCATGGCGCCGATCATAAACTTACCCCAGAAACGCATGGTTTCCTCCTTTCCAGAATAGACAGATTAATTATATGCAGAATCGGGTTCGAAATCCATCACTTCGCAGGACTGCCAGTGAGAAGGTTTAATTTCTTGAAAATCCAAGGAGCACCGATGGTCATCCAGAGACCCAGGAGGGAGTAGCGAACAAAACGCAGCAGGTAAGCGGCGGCATCCGCTGTGCGCGGGAAGATCTCTCCCAGGCCGTACCACAAAGCGAACAATACAACCACACCGAGCAGGAAGCGGAGCGCTTTCTGAAGTGCGGATCCAGTGGTGGATAACAATCCGTACCGGTGAAAATACCAGGCTGCGCCAGCAAAACCGCCAAACCAGGTGCCGGCCAGGGTGAAGACACCCTCCAGGTCGATCGGGTTGAAGGGTTCACCATTTAGCGGGCGACTGCCCAGACTGATCCACTCGGATGGATATTGTCTACCCTGCAGCGGCAAGGTGAGCAGGATGAGTACACCAACCATGATTACTGCGGCCAGGAATATGATCCCGATTTGGGCGGCGAGGGGAACCTTGAGGAACCACTGTATTACTGGTTTGGAAAGCTTAAACATCAGGAACAACAACAGGCTGCCCACAAACCACCCCGCCAGGACCTGGGACGGAAAATGAACACCCAGGTAAAGCCGGGAGAATCCAATCAGGAATACGATGATTGCAATTGTAATCACCATCCAGCGCTTCTTGAAAAATCCACCCAGCACGCCCCAGGTGCTGGCGGCATGCGTGGCATGACCAGAGGGCATGCCAAAAGATGTTTCTGCAGTCAGAGGTTGAACTCTGGCATCCACCCAGAAGGGGCGGGGGGATTGGAAAATCAATTTCAAGGAAGAACTGGCGAAATTGGCGATGACGGTCATGGCGGCAAATTGCAAGCCCAGGCGTGCATCGACGCACCAATAGAGGAACGGAAGCACCACCATGTAAAAATACTCACTGCCCAGGAAAGAAAAGAATAGCATGGGGGTTTTGAGCCATTCGCCCAACCCTTGCAGGAAAAGAATAATGTTTAGTTGAATCTGAGTGATCGATCCCACGAATAACCTCCAGACATTGACGAATGAATTGTATTTATTGTACACTCATACGACGATGGACAAGCAAAAGCGCTGGTGGGATTGGCCTTCGGCCATTTTCATTGTCATCCTGGTTTTGATGGTGGCCTGGCGGTTGCGGGCAACCGATTGGGCGCCACATCTCGGGATGATGGATGCCTTGGCGTTCTTTGGCGTGGTGCTTGGCCTGACGTTGGGGGTTAGCAGATTTAGCCCGCGCACTGTGCGTTGGTTTGGTATCGCCTACTCCACCTTTTTTATCGTCTGGCAATTGGGATTATCGGTTGGAAAGGATATGCAGTGGGCTGAACGCCTGGCCCAGGTCATCGGCCACCTGTGGGCAGACCTGTATTTGTTTGCAAAGAATATTCCGGTTACGGATCCGCTTTTATTCCTGACAAGCATGGCCATCCTGATCTGGCTGCTGGCCCTTTTTGGAGGATACCGGCTGGCAAGATACGGAAAACCCTGGTGGCCGCTGCTGGTACTGACACTGGTTTTGATCGTAGTCGATTATTATCATCCATTTTTCAAGGCTCGCGACCGTTTTTCGGGATTTTTCTTCCTGGTTGCCCTTCTGCTGATTGCAAGGCAATTTTTCCTGCATACGCGTGAAAAATGGGTTGAGAATAATGTGCTGGTGGATGCAGAGGCCGGCCTGGACCTTGGCAAAGGAGCCCTGATCCTCGGTGTCGTGCTCGTCCTCATCGCCTGGAATATTCCCGTCCTGGTCCAGGTGATGACCGTGGGTACACCCATCCAGCAGCGGTTGGATCAATCCTGGACAAAATTGAGGGATCGATTATCGAATGCGGTGGCAGGCCTGACCAGTCCGGTATTGATTGTCAGCGACTCGTATGGGGATTCAATCGATCTTGGTCGCGGTGCAGCCCAGGGCGACCAAATCGTGTTCACAGTCGAACCTCCCGAAGGTCCAAAACCTGGTGGAGTGAGGTATTACTGGCGGACAAGGTCTTATGATTTTTACACCGGCTCCGGATGGAAAGAATCGGTCGATGAACGGGTTATGAATCCGGCCAATGATTGGCAGGTGAAGTCGCCCCCTTATCCAAATCGGGTGAGCATGACGTTCACCTTCAATATTGCCGAGCCAGCAATCCGTTCCATTTTCTCCCCCGGCGCGCCAATCAACTTCAATCATCAAGTCCAGGCAGTTGTGGCACCAGCCGGAGAGGGTGAGATGGACCTGCTGGCTACTATAGCGGAACCGGTTTTAAAAGCAGGAACGAGCTATAAGGTCCAGGCATTAATCCCAATTCCCACGGTTTATATGCTGCGTGTATCCGGCGCAAATTACCCTGAATGGGTGAGTAACCGATACCTGGATTTGCCGGATCATTTTTCCAAGCGAATCAATGATCTGGCTATGCAAATTACGGCTGGAATGGATAACCCGTATGATAAAGCAGTGGCGATCACGCGATATCTTCGTAGAAACATCAAATATTCCGAAAAGATTGAAAATCCACCGGCCGGGGTTGATCTCATGGAATGGTTCCTCTTTGATTATAAAGAGGGATTCTGTAATTATTATGCCACGGCTGAAGTATTGATGCTGCGTGCAGTCGGGGTGCCAGCCCGGATTTCAGTGGGTTATGCCGAAGGGGCGATCAACAATGACCTGGGAATCTTGACTGTCCGCAGAAAAGATAGCCACGCCTGGCCGGAAGTCTTTTTCAATGGATTCGGATGGATCGAGTTTGAACCAACCGTTTCACAGCCAGAAAGAATATTACCTGAAGATCGGGTCCCAAGTTCCAACGAACCTATTGAACCAGATCGCCCGAGCAACCTGGAACCCAATTCGCGCAATCCGGAACAGCGAGCCGAGGATCTCTTAAACCAGGAGGAACAGGCAAGAGCTGCAATAAATTCAAAGAGTCAGGGATGGGTGGTAACGGCTGTTATTTGCATCCTGCTGGGTGCTCTTCTCGGGTCTTACACCTGGTTGCGATACAATCCGCGGGGAATGCAATTACCAATACCAGTCCAATTGGAAACATACTTGAGAAAACGCGGCAAGAAAATCCCACGCTGGTTAACTCAAATTACGTCCAGGGTTGAATTAAGCTCAATTGAGAAAGCTTTCCAATGGGTGAACCGGCTGATGGGCTGGATTGGGAAGCCGCCGAAGACTGGAATGACTCCGTCAGAGCGGATGGAATTGTTAATCCGTGAAATCCCTGTGATTGAAGTGCCAGCAAAAACCTTTCTACAAGAGTACTTGCGTGCAGAATATGGTCCATATATGGCCAATACGGCTAAAGCCAGGCAAGCTGTCTTTGAGATGTGGCGGTTGACAATCAATTATCGGATAAAACAAATTTTGGGGTTGATTTGAATGAAGAAACCTTTCGAGCAGAATACGGGTGAGGCCTTTGATCGAGCCCTCCTTGATTTAATAACCCAAATTGAAATCTTGCATAATTACCTGGAGAAAGCTCGGCCTGCAGCGGTTCCACCGGTTATTTATGAAACAGTCAACACACTTCTACTAAATTTACCGGTCTATCGTAATCAAGCAATGGCGCTTTATGAAGAGCAGCGGAACCTGCATGCTCTTTCACAAATGGGGCAGGTGGTAAATTCCAGTTTGCACCTGGATGTTGTCCTGAAGATTGTGATGGATACAGTCATCCACCTGACCAGTGCAGAGCGCGGTTACTTGATGCTGGTAAATCCTGATGGGGAATTAACCATTCGGATCGGTCGGAATTGGGAGCAGGAATCGTTGGATTGGGCAGAAACCATCGTGAGCACCACCTTGATTAAAAAGGTGGTCGCCAGCAGACAGGCAGTGCTAACCACTAATGCCCAGGAAGATCCTCGCTTTTCTGAGCAACAAAGCATCATCGCTTATCAACTGCGCTCCATTATTTGCATCCCGATGTTAGTCCGGAACCAATTAATCGGATTGATTTATATCGATAATCGTATCAGAAGCGGATTGTTCACTCAAAAGCATATGGAATTGCTGAGCGCCTTTGCTGACCAGGCAGCCGTGGCGATTGAGAATGCCCGCCTGTTTGAATCAGTTCGACAGACCCTGGCGGAGGTCACAGAACTGAAGAACTTGATGGATAATGTGTTCTCATCCATTGCAAGTGGGGTGTTGACGGCCGACCTGGAAGACCGGATTACGTTGGCTAATCGGGCTGCCGAAGCTATACTTGGCAGCCGACAGGATCAACTGCTTGGCCAGGATTTTAATGAAATCCTGGCTGCCCCCGAGGTACCTGAAAGGGTGGATGAAGTTCTAAAGAACAACCAGCCAGCTCTTGATTTGGAAACCTCGACGGCCATTATCGGCCGCGGTCAGCTCAACTTGCGATTAAATATTTCACCTTTGAAGGACAACCGGCAAAACATCCAGGGGGTGGCAATTGTTATTGAAGATTTGACTGAAAAGAAAAAATTGGAAGCCCAACAACGCTTATTTGAACGCATGGTTGCCCCGGCGGTCATTCGCCAAATTGATCCAAATGCATTGCAATTGGGTGGAAAAAGGGCCGAGATCACTGTCCTTTTCGCTGATATCCGCGGTTTTACTAGTTTTAGCGAAGAAGTGACTCCAGAAAGGCTGGTAAAAATCCTTAATTTACATCTGGCTGAAGCTGCGGATGCCATCCTGGGCGAGGAAGGCACTATCGATAAATTTCTAGGCGATGCTGTTATGGCCTGGTTTAATGCGCCGATTGCGCAGGCTGACCATGCACTCAGAGCCATCCGGGCCGCACTTTCCATACGTTCCAGGATCGAAGAGATTTCCGCCGCTCAACCGGCTAAAGAGCGATTATCGTTTGGAATCGGAATCCACACCGGGGAGGCTGTCCTTGGATTGGTGGGAACTGAAAAAAGGCTGGATTATACCGCTATTGGGGACAGTGTGAACACAGCCAAACGGATCCAAGAAAATGCCAGTGCCGGACAAATTCTGATCAGTAGAGATGTTTACAGGCTTGTTGAAGGTTCCATTGTTGTCAACCCTGTGGAGCCCATCCATGCCAAGGGGAAACGATCGACTGTAGCTGTTTTTGAAGTATTGGGATTAATTTAAATTTTTCGTACCAGGCTTCTTAGTGATTCCAACCTGGCCTGGGCCAAGCCAGGCATAATATCCAGCAGATATCCCGGGCCGGATGATTCCACGCAGAAGGATCGGGCGATACTTGCATGCAAAGCCGCCTGGAGGGGATCGTAAGTGAGACGGTAACCAGCCAGGAATCCGCCGCTAAAGGCATCGGTTGCCCCGGTTGGATCCACAGTCTGGGAGGGGTAGGTTGGGATCAACCAGCTTGAATTGCTTGACCGGTCATACACCAGGCAGCCCTTATTTCCCCGTTGAATGACAACAATTTCACAGCCGAAACTTGAAAGGTTCCGTGCGATTTCCTGGAGATCTGTAGTTCGATTGCGGAAGAGATTCAGGGCGTTTTGCTCGGTGGGCAGAAAGGCTGTGATTCCACCCAGGAGGGACGGGAATAAATCCAGAAAAGCCGGATTCATGTAACTGGAGGCAGGCTCAATTGTGATCGTTGTAATATGCCCCTGCCGAAATATGGGAGGTATCAAAACGTGAGAATGGTAGTCCAGGGGGCAGAGATGGGCGGCAGAAGCCTCCAGGTAATCACCTGGGATGTCGGAAGCTTTCAATGTTGCAGGCGAGGGAGTGGTGCGGGAGTCAAGTGCTTCAACGGGGTTCGCGTAGCCGATCAATTCCTTAGGGAAAGGCAAATTGGCAGATGAGAACAAGTCAATCGGGCTACCTGTACAGAGGGTGTCTGGATCCTGATAAGCAAAAAACGATCGATGATCCCGCTCTTCAGACAAGGTGCGAACGCCTGAAACATCCCAGCCCCAACCCCAGATTTTATCCAACCATTCAACAGGGTAATTCTTCCCTACCTGGGCAACCAGCCCGATACCGTGATCCCAGATAGAAACTCCAGCAGAAGCGTACATGGCGCTCCCGCCGGGTTGATTTAGCACGGGCGGCCGGGAAAAAGGCAGGAGGGTCTCCTGCTTCAAAGTGCCGGCTATGACGTATCTCAGGGCAATTGTCGAACCCATTGAATCATCTTCTGAACGTGTCATGAAATAATCTCCCCCTGACAATGGTGACCTTTAGCGTGAAATCATTTCTACGATGGTTCGGAGAACACCCAGGACACCCAGACCGATTTTCACCCCATCCCCGGCATTCAACTGAGGATGAGCATCATCCTTCTCACCTTTTTGAACAATAATATAGGCTGCCAGGATGCCAATCGCAAGGCCGGCCAGGCCGCCGATCACAAAGGTTTGTTTTTTCCAGTCTAATTTCTTTGGCATGGTTTCCTCTTAATGAGAATGGTCAGGTTTTTTTCTGGAACTAAAAATGGTCTGTAATCCTGCCCAGCGGCTTTTAACGGATATCATCGGAGATGCCAGGCGATTGCTGTAATACAGGATGATGGTTGAAATCTGTCGGAAAAAGCGCTGGATCTTGTATGTAATCCCAGGGAGGCCGCGAATCCCTTTACCGGTGATGTATATCCCAAGAGATAGAAAGATCAAAGAAAGAATTCCACCCAGGCAGGTTGGCAGAATGACTACAATGACAGAAAGAGCAGCCCACTGTCCAGCAACCGGATGGTTTCGAGCGGTCAGACTAATGGCAAGACCGCCCAGCCCAAAAAATACCAGGATAAACAGGACCAGCGGCAGCCAGATCTGCCAGATAACCTGGCGTTTATGATCCGGATTCGGAGGGGGAAGCGGCGGGAGCATATGAATATTCTAACATGGAAGTATTCAGAGTCAAACCAGTTGACAAGGTGGAATAAGATGACAAATGACAGCATTTCGTATATCTTTTTATGACTCCAAGTCTTGTATTCTGCCCGTTATTTTGTTAAAATATCAGAAGTTAAGATTCTTCTTCCGAAGCGATGCGCCAACTATGCAAGGCCGGCGCGGCAGGGAAGGTTTGAAGCAGTACCGGGTTTTAGTCACTCCACGGGAGTGTTGGCTTTTAGGCGATTATGATCGGAATTCGGTCCGGGAGTTTGACGAGGCTGGTTGGTGGATTTGAGCTTTTGAGCTGACCAGTTCTTATGCGAGGAAATTGATCGCGATCATTTGCTCTTGAAGACACCACAAACCAGGGATGAGAATCCCTGAAAATAAGCGGAGGGTCCTTCCTCCGTTGTATGGGGGATAACCCGGTTAAGCCAGGAACTTTCACACAGCCGCAGCCTGCTGGCGCAGAGCGACGGCTGTGTTCGTTTATGAATGGCAAAATAACTGCTTTGCAAGCTCAAAAAAGGAATCCCAACCGGGTGAACGTCTACCTGGATGGTGAGTATGCCTTCGGGCTTTCCAGAATAGTAGCGGCATGGCTGCAAATTGGTCAATTTCTGGACGAACAAAAAATTAATTCTTTACTGGAGCAGGACGCGCTTGAAGTAGGCTTTCAAAAAGCGCTGAATTTCATCAGCTACCGGCCAAGGTCAGCCCAGGAAGTCCAGCGGAGATTGAAAGATTACGGATACAACGAAGAACAGGTTGAAGCGATCCTGGAACGGCTCAAGCAGGCAAGGTTGGTGGAAGATGCAGAGTTTGCCCGCTTGTGGGTGGAGAATCGTAGTGAATTCCGCCCGCGCAGCCAGAGGGTGATGAGAATCGAATTGCTCCAGAAAGGGATTTCGGAAGAAGAAATCCAAACCGCGCTGGGTGATGTCAAGGAAGATTCAGCGCTGGCTTACCAGGCCGCCATTCGATATGCCCGCAGGTTGAGGGGGTTGGAATGGCGTGAGTTTCGCGAACGGCTGGGTGCATTTCTCGTGCGCCGCGGCTTTGATTACGGAACACTGAACCCCGTGGTACGCCAGGTCTGGGATGAAATCCGATCATCCGGAGGCGGAACACCAGACTCTGGAAATGAGGAAAAGGAAGATGTTTAGAGAAATGGGTATTTGGGTTTGGATCGTGTTTTTTGTCCTGGATGTGGCCGTGGTAGCACTCGTGGCCTATCTGTTATCCCGGTCATTAAACAATCGTTTTCGCCAGGAACAACAGAACCGTGCAGACAACATCGTTCTGACAGCCAATGAACAGGCCAAGACGATTGAATTGGATGCGCGAAACCGGGCCTTAAAAATCATCCAGGAAGCTGAGGCTGACCTGAGCCGACGACGAAAAGAACTGATCCTGGAAGAAGAGCGCTTGACCAAGCGGCGCCAGGAACTAGATCACCGAATGGAACGGCTGGAGCAACGCGAGCAGCAAATTAATAAACGGCAAAGTGTGCTGGATAAGCGCGCAAATGATGTTGAGAAACTGGCCGACCAGCGCATGCTGGAATTGCAGCGAATTGCTGAAATGTCTGTGGAAGAGGCTCGCCAGGTATTACTGGCCGAGGTTGAGAAGGAAGCGCGCAATGATATGGCACGGATCATCCGGCAGGTGGAGGGCGAGGCCCGGGCGGAAGGCGAGAAGCGCGGTCGTGAGATCATTGCGGATGCCATTCAGCGGGTAGCCTCCGATCATGTGGCCGAAGTAACCACATCCGTCGTGCCACTGCCGAATGAGGACATGAAAGGCCGCATTGTCGGCCGCAACGGGCGCAATATTCGCGCCTTTGAACAGGCAGCCGGCGTGGATGTAATTGTTGATGACACTCCGGAAGCCGTCACTGTTTCCTGTTTTGACTCCGTCCGGCGGGAAATTGCCAGACGGGCCCTGGGTCGATTAATCCAGGACGGCCGGATTCACCCGGCGCATATTGAGAAAATCCTCAACGAGGAACAACGAGCCGTTGAGAAGGATATCGCCGAAGCCGGTGAACAGGCAGCCTATGAAGCCGGCGTGGCTGGTTTGCACCCGGAAATCTTGAAAGTGTTGGGACGTCTGAAATATCGCACTTCCTATGGTCAGAATCAATTGGCCCATGCTGTAGAAACCAGCAAGCTGGCTGCGGTGATTGCCGCCGAGTTGGGGGCTGATGTGGAAGTGGCCAAGGCTGGCGCCCTGCTGCACGACCTGGGCAAGGCCATGGATCACAACACGGATGGAACCCACGCCTTGATCGGAGCAGAATTTGCCCGGCGCTACGGGGTTTCTCCCCGGGTGGTTAACGTGATCGCTTCCCATCATCACGAGGTGGAGCAGGAAAGCGTGGAAGCGGTGATTGCCGAGGCGGCGGATGCCATCTCCGGCGCTCGCCCGGGTGCCCGGCGTGAAGACCTGGAGCAATATCTGAAGCGCCTGCGGGCGTTGGAGGAAATTGCCAATTCCTATAAGGGCGTCCAGCAATCTTATGCCATCCAGGCCGGTCGCGAAGTTCGCATTATTGTCCGCCCGGAAGATATTGATGACCTGGAAGCTGCCCGACTGGCCAGGGATATCGCCAAGAAGATCGAAGAGACGATGCAGTATCCAGGCCAGATCAAGGTTACGGTGATCCGCGAAACGCGGGCAACCGAATTCGCAAAATAAGCGTGAGAAACCAGGCTGCGGATGAGAAATCATCCGCAGCTTTTTTACAGGAAGGGATTGTTGCGAAGCTCTTCTTCCACGCTTGACTCAGGGCCATGCCCGGAGAGAAGGCGGTAGGCAGGTGGAAGGGTGAAGATTTGCTTTTCAATGCTGTTGAGCAGGGCGAGAGGGTCGCCCCCCTTCAAGTCTGTGCGGCCGACACTGTGAAAGAAGATCAAATCTCCGGTTAATACAGCCTGGTTGGCGTGGAGGACAAAACTCACCGAGCCGGGAGTATGGCCAGGGGTTTGGCGAACTTCAATTTCAGCCGAGCCGAGCGGAATTTTCTGGGTGTGAAACAGATGAAAATCCGGCAATCGGTTTGGGTGGAAGTTGATGCCAAACAGGTCAGCACCGCTGCCTTCCTTCCAAAGGATTTCATCCGACGGATGCAGGGCGATGGGGATGGTAGGATCGTAGCGATCAGACAGAGGTAGGGCGTTGACCACATGGTCATAATGAGAATGAGTCAAAAGAATATACCGCAAGCGGTATTCGTTTTCTTCCAGTAAATCCAGGATGGGATCCAGTTCGAAGGATGGATCCACAACGGCTGCCTGACCGGAATGCTCATCAGCCAGGATAAAGGTGTTGTTTTCCAGGGGTCCAAGAATCAATGGGTGTATGGTGAACATCTATTCCTCTGAATCAGAAAGCGATG
>CAYOOA010000005.1:0-50941 GCA_964405455.1 uncultured Anaerolineaceae bacterium
TTCAGTGCAACCACCAGGTTCTCCATGCCGAGCCGGCGTGCAAAAACATAACTTCCCCGTCCATCATCGAGAAGACGGATATATTCTCCTCGCCTCAGGCAATCGATCTCTTTGCGCAATTGGATCAATTTCTGGATAAACCGCCGTAAATCCCGGTTCCAGGCATCTCCATTCCACGGGAATGCCCGCCGGCAGTCCGGATCTTTGCCACCTTCCAGTCCAATTTCATCTCCGTAATAAATTGCAGGTGCGCCAGGGAGAGCAAATAATAGGGTATAGGCCAACTTCACCCGATTAATATCGTTACCAGCCAGGGTCATGAGCCGTTCTGTATCGTGGCTCCCCAGCAGTTGATACATCGCGTAAGCATTCTGCCTTGGATATCCAAGAATGGTTTTTTCGATTAACTCAATACTGGGTAATGCCGGCGTTTTTCCCTTGATAAAATCCAGGATCGCAGTTCGGGTCGGGTAATTCATCAGACCGTGCATATGGTTCGCATCCACCCAGGGTGGATTGAAATCCCAGATTTCTCCGAGGATGTAAGCATCCGGGTTCTCAGCTTCCACGGTGCGGCGGAAATCTGCCCAGAAAGAATCCACCTCAATTTCATTGGGTACGTCCAGCCGCCATCCATCAATCCCCTGCTGCAGCCAGTAACGGGTAACATCCAGGAAATAATTACGAACTGCGGGGTTATTGAAGTTGAATTTTGGCATTCCCTTGTATCCCCACCAGCATTCATAGTCCCGGGCGGCATTCGCAGGATAAGAATCGCCGCCCGAATAGGCATCGATGGGGAATTTATTGACATGAAACCAGTCTTTGTAGGGCGAATCGCCCTGGAATTCAAGCAAATCCGTGAAGGCAAAGAACCCGCGTCCACAGTGATTGAATACGCCGTCCAGTACCACCCGTACGCCGTTTGAATGGGCAACCTCCAACAGGGTTTTAAAGTCTCGCTGTGTTCCCACGAATGGATCTATCTGGAAGTAATCCGAGGCATTATAACGGTGAGTGGAGGATGCCCGGAAGATGGGCGTAAAATAGATCGCGTTGATCCCCAGGTCCAGCAGGTAATCGAACTTTTCGATCACTCCGCGCAGGTCACCACCCTGGTATCCTCGCACCGTCGGCGGAGCGCCCCACGGTTGGGCATTGACTGGATCGTTTTTAGGGTCGCCATTGGCAAATCGATCGGGGAAAATTTGGTAAAAAATAGCATCTTGTACCCAGTATGGAACCGTCATCTGGTTTGCTCCTTCGCTTTATTAATCAGGAAGAATAATGCTTCAGGATGATGAGAGTAATCCTGTCGTTCTAATTGCCCTGTAACCAACCCTAATAATGTTTGGGTCAACACCTTGTTAATCGGTGTCGGAACCCCAACTTTTTCACCAAAACGAACCACGGCTCCATTGAGAAACTCTACTTCACTCCGCTTCCGTCCGGCTGCCAGGTCAATATGGAACGATGGCATCTTTCCACCGCGCCCGCTTCCAAGGGCTTTTCTTAGTAATGGCTGGCTGATGCTTGTAGGCAAAACCCGGGCAGCCCGGACCAACCAGTCAATCGGCGTTCCCGGCAAGCCCACAACCGGGATGCGTAATGCGGCCATAACATTCAGGGCTTCCTGGAGCATACCCATCTCCAGCGAAAATAGGGCTCGATCCGAAAAGATTTCCGCCGGGGATAAATCCAGGATGGCCGAGGTGGCATTGCCCAGCAGGTTGGTCAACATTTTAGACCATTTCATCGCCATTGGATTGGCATAAAGTCTGGCGTTCAAACCCGCCCGGCTGAAAGTCTCCTTCAAATCTTCACTGAGCGGATGGCTTGCAGAGAGCCCTACTCCACGCAATCGTTCCAGGACGATTTCACCTGGGCCAAGGCGTCCCACTGCGCTGGTTACAGTCCCTGGGATGACGCGGTCTTCACCGATGGCACGGCCCAGGACCGCTTCATTTTCCACACCGTTTTGCAGGCAGATGAAAGGCGGAAGTACTTCTCGGTAACGAGTTAATTCAGCTGCAGCTGATTGCGTATCAAAGGATTTGACCGCAAAGATGGCGGCATCCATGTGCCCTATCTCCAGGGCTTCATCTATGCTCCCAACCACGACCGGTTGAGTAATATCATGCAGCCGGTTCTGGAGCGTCAGATGTAATCCCCTGGCACGAATTTCCGCAACAAATTCCGGCTTTTCGATAAATATTACCTGGTTTCCAGATAACGCCAGGCTCCCGCCGATGTATGTCCCGATTGCACCAACGCCAAAGCAGAGGAATTTCATGCCTCACCCCTCATGAATTTTCCTGCTTCCAACTCCGGGCGCCGTTTAAGAATTGATCCCCCCGCATCGGTTTCTTCCCAACCGGCTGGACTTCCTCCAGGATTAACCAGCCTTCAACTGTACCAACCGCCGGGAAATTATGAAAAGTCGTTCTTCTCCCCGGTTTGGTTTCACCCTGAACCACACGGGCGCGGATTACTTTTAAGGTCCCGCCTTCCCAGCTCAAACTGGCTCCCGGCCAGGGTTGATTAGCTCGAATCTTTCGTTCCAGTTCTTTAGCCGGTGATTGAAAATCCAGCAAGCTGTCTTCTTTCTTCAACATCGGTGCATAGAGGGCACCTTCTGCAGGCTGCGGTTGGGGCTGGATTTCTCCAGACAGGTATCCCGGAAGCACATCAACCAATAATCTTGCCCCCAGGATGGATAACCTTTCCTCCAGGGTTGGAGCAGTGTCCTCGTTCTGGATTTGGATTTCTGCCTGGGCAAGGATATCCCCGGTGTCTATTCCAGCATCCATTTTCATAATCGTGACGCCTGTGAGTGAATCTCCTGCGGCGATGGCAGCTTGGATGGGAGATGCACCCCGCCAGCGCGGCAGCAGGGAAGCGTGCACATTTATGCAACCAAACTGCGGAAGGTCCAGCACGTTTTGCCGCAGAATCTGCCCAAAAGCTGCCACCACGATTAAATCCGGCTTCCAGGCAACCAGTTGTTCCCATGCCTCGGGTACGCGCAATTTGACTGGTTGCATAATCGGCAAGCCCAGACTTTCTGCCATTTTTTTTACAGGTGGAGGGGTCAGTTCCTGGCCGCGCCCGGCTGGCCGGTCTGGCTGGGTGACCACCCCGGCGATAAAATAATGCGCTGCCAGTTCACGCAATACTGGCAACGCAAAGTCGGGGGATCCCATGAAAACGATTCGCGGATTCATGCTGCGGATTTTAACACATCTCAATCAATTTGTTCGACTTTCTGTCCCTCCGGTGTATCAATCACCTTCCAGCCCAGGCCAGCGATCTGGTCTCTGATTCGATCGGACTCCAACCAATTTTTACCCTCTCGGGCTCTCTTTCGTTGATTAACAAGGGTCTCCACTTCAACCGGAATTTCGACCGGTGGTGGAAGTGTGTGTCGTTCATGCCGGATTCGTTTTACTGTCTCCCAGGTGTCCGGGCTAACATCGTGGACAGCTTGGGCGTGCATCTCGCCCAACTTTCCCATGGGGAACTCATCCCCATCCGAGAAATCCTGGATTTCAGAATTTCTTTGCAGGTGAACCTGACCTTTGCCAATCACCTTGCAGATTCCATTTTGAATATCCAGGATCAAACCGGTTTGCTCATCCAAACCAACCACCAGGTGATCCTCTGGCAGATCCCCGAGCAGAGGATCAAACCGCGCCCGGCCGATGAAGCAGCGGCTGGTATCAAGATCAGCACCCCCATCGTTGTTATTCCAATGCGGAATAAAACTGACCTCCAGGCCAAATAAGGACAACAAGTTCAATCCGCTATTCCAGTATGGATCCTGACCGACTTTGTAAATCTCGTACACCGGCAAGGCAAATTTACCCACGGCGATGGTAGCTGCACTCGCAATGGCCAGGTTCGCTCCTTGCAGAAAGGCAGCTTTCAGAGTTTCCCAGACACGGCTTCCCTGTAAATGCTTTGTTGTATAGGTCGGACTGCCCGGCCCCAGGAAAATCAAGTCGCCTTCAGCCAATTTATCTGCCAGGGCGGCAGAATCCGTGCTGAATTCGCCAGTCTTCCGCCGCGCAGCAACCAATTGGATATCAGGGGTGTAATTTTTTAAACGGATACGCATGTAGTCTGCCACCCGCCCGACAACTTGAGGAGAATTCAATTCAAATCCAGCAGGTGTTTCCAGCAAACGGATATGAAAATCCTTCTCAATGGGGGCGCTGACGGCTTCAAATGCCTGTCCACCGGCATGACTGGTTTCTCCTGATCCAAGCAGAAGGATTTTTCCGGGAGTAATTTTCATTAAAATGAATGCTTCCTTTACCCTTTGATGGTGTTTTGCCTGAAATTCATCGATTGGTGTAGAGGATTATACCGGTTCAATTGTTGAAGTCAAGAAAAGAATATACATACAGAATAGGGCGAAGGATTTCACCATTTCTTCCTTGGTATTGGTAAAATTGCATTATGCCTGAAGTAATTTTGACTGAAGCGCGCGATGAGCTGATCGAGGCTTACCGCCATCTCAGGGAGGGTTTCCCTGGCCGGGCAAGAGTTTGCGCTCGACGATCTGCTGGGTTGGCTATCCAGAAATATTATGAATACAAAGGGTTCACCCTAACCACCCGGAATGCATATGATTTACTGCTCAGGCTACAAGGAATCAAGGATCTTCCCCCATCGATTCGTAACGCAACCGAAACATTAACCCTCCGCGTTCGGGAGGATTTCACTCTACCGACGGAAAATGATCCACTTAAAGCCGCAGAAGAAATTATTGACTGGATTGAACAAATTATTCAAGGAGATCATAAGTGATGGAAATTCCAAAGCCCTCTCAAATTACCATTTATGGAACATCCTGGTGTGGAGATACTCGCCGAGCGCGCTCCATCTTCGATCAAAACCATATTCCATATGAATGGGTGGATATTGATCGCGATCCATCTGCGCGGGCACTGGTGGAGCAAATCAACCACGGGAATCGCAGTGTTCCCACCATCCTTTTCCCGGATGGATCCATCCTGGTGGAACCCGGTGAAAAAAAGCTGATGGAAAAACTCGGCATCCCCGATGTTTTCTAGTCCCGGTTTTGTAAATAAGTTAGAATCCGCCGCACTCCCCAAACCAGCAGCACTCCGCCCAGGACGCCACCAATCATCAAGACATATTGGTGCATCCGATGGGGAATCTCCAGTATCACCTGTGGAGAATGGGTTAACTTCGTTTTTAATTGTGTAACGAATTCGATTCTCGGCTGGACTGGATTTAACGAAAGGCGTAATTCATTTTCCAAAGCTTCAAGATCCATCATTTAAATAAATCCCCTTGATCTACAGGTATGGCGACGATCCCAATGGTGCCAGGCCCCAGGTTGGCCGCAACTGGAATCGCCAATTCAGTCAGAATGATTTCCTGGATATTAAAGGCTTGCTTGAGCTGCTCAATCAATCCGCGGGCACCCTCGGCATCACCTGCATGTACCACCGCAAGCATCACCTTGTGATTGCCAACTTTCTCTTTGACAACCTCAATTACCTTTTGAAGCGCACGCTGCCTGGTGCGGACTTTCTCTCCAATGGTCAGCATCCCCTCCCGTAAGACCACGATGGGATTAATTTTCAACATCGATGATAAAACGGATTGAAGAGCGCTTACCCGCCCGTTCATTCTCGCAAACTCAAGGTTCTCAAGGGTGAAAATTACCACCAGCTTCTTTTTCATATCCTCAATACGTTTGAGAATCTGATTAACAGATTGTCCCGCCCGATCCATGATCCGCGCTTCCCGGCACATAAATCCCACCGCCGCAGAACCCGCCAGGGAATCAATCACAATCACTTTAAATTCATGACCGATTTCCTTGACCGCCAATTGGACAGCAGCAAACGTGCCGGATAGTTTGCTGCTTATGTGGATGGAAAGGATCGTATCATCCTTATTTGCAATTTTTCGGTAGAATTCCGCAATCTGGTACGGTGAAGGCAAAGAGGTTTGCGGGATCTGTTTTTTCGAGTTCACCAATCCGTAAAAGGTTTGATTGGTTACATCCACGCCCTGCAGATAGGTTTCCTCACCAAACCTGATCTTCAGCGGGATGACATTTATTTGGAAATCGCTCTCCCATCCCACGGGCATGTCGGTGGCACCGTCTGTCACAATTTTTAACATTTCAGAACTCCTGGTTTCCGCTTTCGGCAAGGATCTCATCCCGAATCGCCAACAAGGTACGATGATACAGGCTTTTTATGGCTCCTTCGCTTCTTCGCATAATTGTGGCAATTTCCGCATTGGATAAATGATCCACGAACTTCAAAATGATGAGCAATTGCCGATCAGGCGGCATTTTCCGCACAACTTTCATGAGCATTTCCTGCTCCTGGTTGTTTACAAGTGCCGTTTCGGGCATATCGGTCCGTTGCGGCAGATCAAAATGATCTTCGAGTGGTACTTCTTTCTTTCGACTGTTGTCCCGGTGCCAGTTTGCAATCAAATTATGGGCAATCCGGTACAACCAGGCCGAAAAGGGCACTCCCATCTGCCGGTAGTTGCCGATATGACCAAGGGCGCGGTGAAAAACACGCGCAGTAATGTCCTCGGCGTCAGCCGGACTGCCGGTGCGGTAGTATACATAGTTATAAATCCGTCCTACATATCGCTCGTAAAGAACGGTAAAAGCCTCCGCATCACCCTGGATGGCACGTTCCAGGGCGGCATCATCAGGCATCTCAGTCACGATTCTCTCTCTTCGATATTCTCATAACTATAAACACTTCACCTTCTTCAGAGTTACTTTACCGTTAATGCTTTTGTATTGCAAGTTGAACGGCTTGATAGACGTCCAGGTAGCCATATCCAGCGGCCGGATTGGGAATGGAATTATTGGTGATGCAGGATGGGAGGGATCCTGTAAAGGGCCGGGCTGATTGCTCCAGGATCATTTCCGTTTCATCTACCTTGCCAATCAGGTTGGGGTTGGCTGACCAGATCAGGGCCACTGCCCCAGCCAGGTGCGGGCTTGCCATCGAGGTGCCGCTCAACACTGCATAGCTTCCTCCCGGGAATGCAGAGAGTACATCCTGCCCTGGCGCAACAATATCCGGTTTGATTCGACCGCTTCCGTCCACCACCACCGGACCCAGGCTGCTGAAATCTGCCAATTCACCGTTTGAATCCACGGCGCCAACGGTGAAAACCTCCGCGTAGATTGCCAAAGGATCTTTAATAGTTCCACACTGGCCATAGCCGTTGTTTCCGGCTGCCGCTGCCACAAAGACACCTGCAGTCCGCAAAGCCTGAACAGCCGGCGTGAAGACCTTGCTGTCGCAGCCTTCCATACCAGGGCAGCCCCAGGAGTTATTCAAAACGTTCGCGCCTAGTTCCGGCTTCCCATCACTGAATGGATCACCCATTTGAGGATAGGGCGCCAGCATGAACTGCATGCAATCCAGGTAATATCCAACATCACCCAGGTTACGCGCCAGGTTCACGCATCCGATCCATTCTGCATCCGGCGCCACCCCTACTGAATTTCCGAGGACGGTGCCCAGCGTATGGGTGCCGTGCCCATTCAAATCGTAGGGTTCAGTCTGCTGATACCATGGATCCAACCAGTTGTAATCATTATTTCCATCGCGTCCGCGGTAACTGTCCTTCAGTTCAGGGTGGTCCCAGGCCACGCCGCTATCACTCTGCCCGACAACAATGCCTTTTCCAGTCACCCCCAGATCCTGCCAGACCTTTTCCGCCTGGATAAAGGTCAGGTTCCAACCAGGTTGTTCTGGTTTTTGTGCATCACCCCGTGGGCTCACCAATCCACCAGTTAATGGACGCAGGCGTGGGTTGGCAATCACCCGGTCCACATCAGACCTATTCTCCAGCCAGGTGCCGATAACCGGTTCCGCCTGGATGGCAATTCCATTCACCAGGTAATAAGGCGTGAACTTGATCCCAAGGCGGGCCAACTCCGCGCGGAGATCTGCTTGCGTGGAATTGGCTGTATCCACCAGGGTTTGATACACCGCATTACGTCGAGCGGCAGCATCTTCAATTGCTGAATCGCCGGTTAAATCAGCTTGCGTTTTGAGGATGATAAATTGCTGCTCTCCAAAAAAGCCTACCTGTCCGGCCAGAAAATAAACTGAAAGCATCGCTCCCCAGATAAGCCCGGTCACTCCCCGAACAGGCCAGGAAGTTCGACCGATCCCTTCCAACCGCTTGCGAATGATGATGAGCAGGATGATGATAGCCACCAGGATGGCAAGGCAGGTCTGGGCTGCCCGTCCGGCCCAGTACATGACTTCTCCGCTGGATTGGCTGATAATCAGGAATAGCTCATCCGGGTCAAACCAGGTCAAAGGCCAGGCTGCCAGGAGCCCCATGAATACAGTGACGGCAGGTCCGTTAAAGGTCACACCCAATTGCCGGGAATATCGCGCCAGTACCACTGCCCCCACGCCGGCAATTGGCAGCAGCATGGCCAGAAGCCACTGGGTTCCATTCTGTCCCATGCCAGTCACCAATATCAAAACTGCCAGAAAAGATACCCAACCATCCAGCCAGAAAGTGCGATCCTTTTCTTCTTCACCAACCAGCATCGAATGACGGAAAATGCCTGCCCTGATTACCGTGGCCGCCACCAGGCCGAATAACAATCCCTGGGTTACTCCCAGGAGCGTATCCAATGGCGAGCCCAAAGCACCCCAAAGCACCCACGGTAGCAGACATAATCCCGCGGTCATCCAGGCCAATCCTTGCCCGCCTCCTTGATTTTTCCACCCTGGAAGCTGAAAACCGGGGCGAAGCTTGGTGAAGGCAAAAAAACCGAGCAAGAAAACCAGCATCCCGCCGATCTGCAAGAGGGCGGTTAATTGTGATTCGTAGATCTCGGCTCTACGGGCCGGAGTAAAAAGCAGCGAAGCCCCGGCAGCCAGAGCCAGGGTGGCATAGATTGATTTATGTCTGGCAGAAGGAATGATGACCGCCAGAACGACAAACGGGATAAGCAGGCCGATACCGTAAAAAAGCTGGAGCATCCAGCGAATATCCGGCAGGGCTAATGAGCCCTCCATGATGGTTTGCTCCAGGCTCCAGCTTAAAAACAAGATGATCGCGCTGACAACAACAATCCAGATCGAGCTCAAGACAAATACAGCGGTGGAACCACATCCCGCCGCCTTTTCAACTGGTACTGGCTCTGGTGTTTCCGGACTAGGCGTTTCGAGCAGAAGATTATTCATGGAAATCCAGCGTGAAACGGCCGTCTTGATACAGCAGGTCACCATCTACAGTGATTTTCCCGCCCTTACGCAAATCGCAAATCATGTCCCAGTGGATGGCTGATTCATTTTTACTGCCGGTTTCCGGGTAACCGGCTCCCAGGGCCATGTGGAAACTACCCCCAATTTTTTCATCAAACAGGATATTGCGGGTGAAGCGCTGAATTCCTTCATTGGTGCCGATGGCAAACTCGCCCACATAGCGCCCGCCCGGATCGGTATCGATTGTTGCCAGCAGGTAATCTTCGTTTTTGTCTGCGGTTGCCCGGATAACACGCCCATTTTCAAACCACAACCGAACCCCGGTCACTTCCCTTCCGCCAAAGATGGCCGGGTAGGAAAAGTAGACCTGCCCTGTCACGCTGTCCTCAACCGGTCCGGTAAAGATTTCTCCATCCGGTACGTTTTCATGGCAATCGCAGTTGATAAACCGCCTATCATCAATTCTCAAGCGTAGATCGGTTTCCGGGGCTGTGATATGCACTTCATGCCGGCCGCGCAACCATTCGACCACCTGTTCCTGGCGGGCTGAAACCTTCTTCCAGTATCCTACCGGGTCATTTGCATCCGGCATTGTCGCAGAGAAAACAAAATCCTCATATTCCTCCAGACTCATTTCCGCATCCTGGGCGTACGCTTCCGTTGGGAATAATGAGAGAGTCCATCTCATCTCGCCTCTTCCAGCCCTCCCCAGAAAGGTTTTCAACAGGGATTCGGTTGCCCGACTGCGTTTTGTCATCCTTTGTGGATCAACTCCATTCAGATTGCGTGTATTTTGTTCACCCAGGATGGTGATAAAACGATCATATTTTTCATATATAAGCTGGATAGGCTCATGGATGTATTCCAATTGTTCATCCGTTGCATGTCTGAAATAGATATAATCTGTACCAGGTAAATCCACCGTTATGTATGGAAAAGCGCCTGCAAGAAGCACGCTTCGGTAGACTTCTTTCAGTAATGGGGCTGCACCCACCTCACCCTGGATGATGACTCTATTTCCGGGCTGGACATCAGCTGAATAATTCACGAGAAGGTTGGCCAGTGCTTGAATTCGTGGATCCATTCCAGTTCCTCCTTGAAGGGCTTACCTTAAGTAATAATTTATCCTTGCCAGAATACCCTCGCAGGTATAAACTCATTTTAACTCATTGCGCTTATTCAGGAGGAAATTATGTTGACAGAATTCACCTGGCAGGATTCCAAAGGAATCCAGATCCAAGGCGTTGAATGGAAGCCCGATGGTGAGGTAAAAGGCATCATTACCCTGGTCCACGGCCTGGGGGAGCACTGCCGACGGTATTCCCACTTTGCTGAATTCTTTAATCAACATGGACTGATCGTCCAAAGTTTCGACCTACCCGGCCATGGAAAATCCGGCGGCATTCGTGGCCACATCGATTCTTACGACGAGGTTTCCGGGAGTATTGATTACCTGACAAAACGGGCTGTCGAACTCTACCCGGAACTCCCACGATTTCTCTACGGTCATTCGCTCGGCGGCGCCCTGGTTACTTACCATACCCTCTACCACACCCCGGATGTGCGGATCGTTTTTGCCTCGGCTCCGGGCATGTCTCCCTACAACCCGGTTTCACCGGGCAAACTTTTCCTGGCCAATTGGATGAATAAACTCTTCCCAACGTTCACAATGAAAAACGATCTTGACCTGTCCGGCCTGTCGCGCGATCCCGAAGTGGAAAAAGCCTATCGGGCGGACCCGTTGGTTCACGGCATGATCTCCGCCCGTCTGGGCCTCCAGTTGCTGAACAATGGCGCAAAAATGCTGCAGACGACCCAGATCCCCCTGCCATACGTGCTGCTGCAAGGCAGCGCCGATCGCCTGGTGAATCCGGTCATGAATATCGCCTGGGGCGAACGACTGAAGGGGGATGCACACCTAAAGGTTTGGGAAGGTTTTTATCACGAATTGCATAACGAACCGCAAAAAGAAGCTGTCTTCAATTACATCCTGACGGAAATCCAATCCAGAATGTGATGCAATTTGAAGTTGCCAGTGTTATACTAACCTCGTCTGAAAAACCGGACGAGGTTTTTCATTGCCTATTCAAGGCATCTTGTTTTTTAGAGAGTAATTTGACAGGGATTATTTGGAAGGAAAACATAATTGACCTTTCATCCCGGTCGGATACAATTAAATACAGGCAGTCTTATCTCTACAGGAGAACAATCAATGGCAGATTTCCTTTTCCGTGGTTCTCTGGCTGATTTGGATCCAGAGGTCTATGAACTGGCGCAGGTGGAAGCAGAACGCCAGTACCGTAAACTGATCCTGATTCCTTCAGAAAGTTCAGCCCCCCTTGCTGTACGGGAAGCCATGGGATCAGCCTTTCAGAACATCTACGCTGAAGGCTACCCGGATGAAGAATCACGCTTTTTTAATGAAGCCGAAATCCTGGACTATCCAGCTCGCCTGGCTCATTACCGCCGTTATGCGGATCCTCGTTACTACAAAGGCGTTGAATACGCCGATGTTGTTGAAGCTCTTGCCCGCCGGCGCTGCGCTGAAGCCTTCGCTACCGAGAAATTCGGCCCTGATCAGATCTTTGTCAATGTCCAACCCCTTTCCGGCGCACCCGCTAATAATGCTGTGTATACTGCCTTGATTAACCCCGGCGATTGCATCCTGGGGATGAATCTCCTCCATGGCGGCCACCTTACGCACGGCTCTTCTGTCAACCGCTCAGGAAAGTGGTTCAAGGCGATTCATTACACAATCAATTACGAAACCGGTCAGATTGATTATGATGCTGTCCAGGCCCTGGCCAACGAAAACAAGCCCAAAATCATCATTGCCGGTTATTCCTCCTACCCCTTTGTTCCAGATTGGGCTCGCTTCCGGGCGATTGCCGATTCAGTGGGTGCCTATTTAATGGCCGATATTTCGCACATTGCCGGTTTGGTTGCCTCCGGAACCATTCCCTCCCCGGTCGGATACGCCCACATTATTACATTCACCACCCATAAAACCCTCTGCGGTCCGCGCGGCGCCTGCATCGTGACGACCGATGCCGCCCTGGCTCGAAAAATTGATAAGGGCGTCTTCCCTGGCGAACAGGGCGGCCCGCATGTTCACATTTTTGCAGCCCTGGCGCTCACCTTCAAGCTGGCCCGAACGGAATCCTTCAAAAAATTGCAGCAACAGATCGTTAAGAACTGTGCCGCCCTGACATCCCGCTTGCAGGAACGCGGCCTGACCATTGCCTTTGGTGGAACCAATACCCACCTGGCCAATGTGGACTGCAAAACGGTTGTCGGTCCGGATGGCACTACGCTCTCCGGCGATATGGCCGCCCGCATCCTGGACCTGGTCGGTTTGGTATTGAATCGCAATACCATCCCCGGAGATAAGAGCGCTTTGAATGCTTCCGGCATCCGCCTGGGCACACCCTGGATGACCCAGCGTGGCCTTACCGAAGAGGATATGATCAAGGTGGCTGATGTCATTGCGGATATTTTCCACTCCATCACCCCCTATTCTGTGGAAACTCGCCAGGGTCTCGCCCAACGGGCCAAGGTGGACTTTGCGGTCTTTGAAGATGCCAAGCTACGCGTCCGTGCACTGGCTGAAAAAGCCGGCATTGACTTTACCCCCACCCGGCACGGATATCCCCATTTCTTCTTTATTGATGATCAACCTGCTACCAAAACCGATTGGGTCGCTTACGACCTGGGCGGTATTAACCTGCGCTCTTTCCTGAACTATACTTTTTCCAGCGATGTGGAAGCCCTGAAGCCGGGTGATTCGCAAAACACCATCCTGATTACGCCCAAGGGGGCGTTGGAAGGTATCCTGACCTGTATTAGCCTGGAGCATTACCGCTTCTCCTTGCCGGCTAAAAACGCCGGGTTGGCTGCCACCTGGCTGCGGGATCTTTCGGATGGATATATCGGCTTTGATGCTGATCCTACCCGCCGTATCCCGGGCCCCATTTATATTCAGGAATCTGCAGACCCCGCTGTATCCAAGGCAGTGGGTGCCTCAACCAGCCCAGAAAAACCGTTCTTTATCGGCCATACCATGGGTCGCGGTGAAGCACTGCCGCGCTTCACCTGGGTAGAGAAGGGAGGCGACCTGCGGCGGACGCCTTTGAACGAAACCCATCGCCAGATGGGCGCCAAGATGGTTCCTTTTGCCGGTTGGGATATGCCGGTCTGGTACACCTCGGTGGTTGAAGAACACCTCGCCTGCCGCCAGGCTGCCGGTTTGTTTGATGTATCCCATATGGGTGTCTACCAGGCTGAAGGTCCCCTGGCAGTTGCTTTCCTCGACAGTGTGTGCGGCAATGATATTGCCGGTCTGGCCGTTGGCGAGTCCTGCTACACCCACTTCCTGGATGTTGATGCCAACGTAATCGATGATACGCTGGTCTACCGCCGGGCTGAAGAAAAGTACCTGGTCGTGGTTAACGCCTCCAATGATGACAAGGATTGGACCTGGTTGAATGCGGTCAAAGACGGCAAGGTCATGGTCGATGCTGACCAACCCTGGGTGAAAGCCTTCGGCCGCGGCTGCATCTTGCGCAATCTGCGCGATCCCAAAGCCGGCGAAGATATGCGTATTGATATCGCCCTCCAGGGTCCAAAATCACGCGATATCCTGCTCTCCCTGGGTGTGGATGCAAAGACTCGCAAGCGCATCATGGCTCTCAAGCGTACAGAACTATGTGATGCAATCGTCGGTGGATTTGACCTGGTTGTCTCCCGCACCGGTTACACTGGCGAAAGAATGGCGTTCGAGCTCTTTATCCATCCGGATAAAGCCGTTCAACTTTGGAATGCCCTCCTGGCAGCCGGTACACCTCTCGGCTTGAAGGCCTGCGGCCTGGGTGCGCGCGACTCTCTCCGCACCGAAGCCGGTCTTCCACTTTACGGCCATGAAATGGGCGGTGAGATGAACTTCGGTGTTGCCGAGGCTGGTTTTGGCTCATACGTGAAAATTTACAAACCGTGGTTCATCGGTCGGTCTGCCTACATCACCCGTGAGGCCAAACGAACAGGAGTGGTTGTCCGCTTCCGCTTCACAGAAAAGGGCGTCCGCATGGCCCACAACGGTGACCCAGTCCTGGACCGCAAGGGTAAGGTGATCGGTGTTGTCACCTCCTGTGCAGTGGATATGGAAGGTTTCCTCACGGGTCAGGCATATGTGGATCTAAAATCCGCGGAAGAAGGCACCCAGATTGCCATCTACCAGGGAGCTCCAAAAGCGGCTGGAAAAGCACCTGCCGACTTGAAAGCAAACGACCGCGTCACACTTCCAGTTGCGGCTGTCATCGTCAGCCGCTTCCCCAAGTTAGCTTAGGCAAACCATCTGCGGTCGTCCAATCAACGACCGCAGATATTGTTGTTTCAGATCATCAATTTTTCAAAGGAGTAAGAATGTTGAAAACACCTTGGGACCATCGCTATGCGCAGCGCACTCAAAAGATGAAGGGCTCTGCTATTCGCGAACTACTAAAATTGGTGGAAAACCCGGAGGTAATTTCCTTCGCTGGCGGCTTGCCTGCTGCTGATGTCTTTCCAATTGAAAAGATCCGTGAAGCATGTGATTTAGTCCTGACGACCAAGGGTGCAATGGCGCTTCAGTATGGTGCGACAGAAGGCTACACACCCTTGAGGGAAATGATTGCAAGGCATTCTTCTCGTTATGATATCAAAGTTTCCACTGATAATATCCTGATCACCAGCGGCTCCCAGCAGGCGTTGGATCTGCTCGGGAAGATCTTCATTAACCGCGGAGACCGCATCCTGGTGGAATCGCCAACCTATCTTGGCGCGCTCCAGGCCTGGAATGCATACGGAGCTGAGTACGTCCCGGTACCTTCCGATGAAAACGGGATGAACCCCGATTACCTCGAAGAAGCCCTGCGGACTGGTCCCAAGTTCATGTATGTGTTACCAAATTTCCAAAATCCCACCGGGGTTACCATCCCCATGGAGCGCAGATTACGAATCCTGGAATTGGCCGATCGCTACGGTGTACCGATCATCGAAGACGACCCTTACGGGCAGCTCCGCTACGAAGGCGAACACCTGGCGGCATTAAACGCCCTCGACAGCAAGAATCGATCTGGCGACGCCACCTACTCCGGAAATGTCATTTACCTTTCCACCTTTTCAAAAATCCTCTCACCCGGTTTGCGTCTTGCCTGGGTGATCGCTCCCTCTGAAGTAATCCGCAAACTGGTCCTGGCCAAACAAGGCACGGATTTGCACTCCCCAACCTTCAACCAGGTGGTTGCTCATGAAGTAGGCCAGCACGGTTTCATCGATCAACACGTGCAGACCATCTGTGCTGAATACCGCATTCGCCGGGATGCCATGCTGGATGCCCTGGATGAGCACATGCCTCAAGGAGTAAAATGGACCCATCCCCAGGGTGGGCTTTTCCTGTGGGTGACACTCCCCAACCACATTAATACCGATGAGCTTTTTGCAGAAGCGGTTGCGGAGAAGGTAGCCTTTGTTCCCGGCAGCGGCTTCCACCCGAATGGTGGCGGAACCAACACGATGCGGATGAATTTTTCCTACCCCACCCCTGAACAAACTAATGAGGGGATATCGCGGTTGGCCCGCGTGATTCGGCGGCACATCTAATCCCATTCATCAACAAAAAGAAGGCGGTTGAGTTTATTGCAACCGCCTTCTTTTGTATTTCAGTCAGATTATGATTTCCAGATTCGGAAATCCTCCAGGATGGAGCCGCCGATAAACTCGCGCACAATCGAGTTGTCGGGGATTAAGGTTTCATCGACAGGCAGGAACCATTCCAGGAAGGCCAGTAAACGCTTGGCCTCAATATAAGTATCATTTCCATAAGGAACCTGGCGGAGTAATGGCTCGGCCGTTCTCTTCAACGCGGCCAGTTCGTACACCAGGGCGGAGTTAAACATTTCATCTGCATTTTCCTGGTAGGGGAAAATATGCAACTTCTCCCCATTGCGAACGGACTCCCATCGCTTGATCGTTTGGTGAGCTGAATACCCTCTTTCACGGGCATCCCGAACAATCCGGCGCAGCATTCTTGAATCCGTCGTCGAAATCCGATTGTGCCGATCCAGGTTGAGCTGTGTCAGGCAGGAGACGTAGATCCGGAAAGCCTGATCCTGTGGGAAGCCCGGCAGTAAGCCCGGATTCAAACCATGGATACCCTCCAGGATGATCAACTGGCCGGGCTTCAGGTGAACTACCTCACCCGATTCTGAATGCCCGGTTTTGAAATTGTAGTGAGGAAGCTGAACTTCTTCGCCAGCCAGCAGCCGATGGAGGTCCTTAACCAGTCGTTGGATATCCAGGGCTTCCAGGGCTTCGAAATCAAAATCACCCTTGGCATCCCGCGGAGTGAACTCACGATCCACGAAATAATTATCCAATTCCAGCGGATACGGTGAAATCCCCTGGGCCAGAAGTTGGACGGTCAAGCGTTTGCTGAAGGTTGTTTTTCCAGAGGAAGACGGTCCTGCAATCAGGACAATCCGGGCAGTGTCCGCTTTATCAGTCACCCGCTTGGCAATTTCAGCGATCCGTTTTTCATGCATCGCCTCGGAGACCAGGATGATTTCACGTATCCGCCCATCCTGGATGGCATCATCCAGGGCACCGGTGTTCTGGATCCCCAATCGCTCCAGCCAATCCCCATACTGCCGGAAGGTTGCCAGCAATTTGGGCGAATCAGGCATCGGCACCAGTTCATTAGGAGCATGCCGTCGGGGAAAGCGTAACACAAAGCCATCCCCCATGCCAAGAATGCCAAACCAGCGGATGAAGCCCGTGGAGGGAACCATGTACCCGTGGTGATAATCTCTTCGATCGCGCAGCCGATACAGGACCAGGAAATCCTTTTGCCGGTAATGCAAAAGCCGAACTTTCTCCTGCTGGTGTTTACTCTCAAAATAAGCAATTGCTTCCTTTAAAGGTACCTGCTCGCGTTCAAAGGGTAAATCTGCCTTGACCAGCTCTTTCATCCCGTTTTCAAGGGCAGCCAGTTCAGCTTTGCTCAAAGGCGGCCGGCCAATCACCTGGCAGTAGAATCCACCTGATGCAACTGCATAATCAACCGCCAGATCTGCATCCGGAAATAGTTCCTCATAGGCCGCTTCCAGGAGGAATGTCAGTGATCGTCGATAAATCCGGGCTCCATCTGCGTCCATCATGGTGACCGGTTTCACTTTGGAATCCATCTCCACCGGGAAAGTCAGTTCGCGAAGTTCGCCATTGACAACAGCCCCCATCACGGGCGGTCGATCCCACTCCGGGAGTTTTCGTAAAAAGGTGCCGATTGGTGTTCCACGCGGCCCGGAAAAAGCTCTTCCATCAGGCAGGTAGATTTCAATCGTACTGCGCGGTGTAACGGGTTCAATTTGGTCGGTTGATGGATTCATACTACTTTCCAGTTGCAAGTTTCGAGCTATTGTAATCGATTATCTCAATTGAATGATAATCGCTGTCATGGCCGGAATTTCCGGTAAAGGTTCGTAATTGGTAAATCCTCCATTTGCATCCACCGTCAGGCCGGCCGGCGACCCTTCGCCTACCACCATCCAGGGGTTAACGGGTTTGGTTAACCTGCTCGATGGCACTGAGAGCGCAATATTGGTTGCCGCCATATTTCCCAGGTTGGCGATGACCAGGTAAGAACTTTGATCGTCTTCACGCAAATAGGCGATGGTCTTCAAGTTGGGCGAATCTACCGGGGTCATGGTTCCATTTTGGAGTGCCGGGTGAGCCATCCTGAGTTGGACCAAGGTTCGATAATGGTTGAGCAAAGAGTTTGGATCTGTATTCTCTGCTGCAACATTGAAGGTGGTGTAGCTGGCATCCGGAGCCCGCCATGGAGACCCCGTTGTAAAACCGGCATTGGCATCGGCTGTCCACTGCATGGGTCTGCGGATATCTTCATCCGGTTTGGTTCCCAGCATCCCGATTTCCTCACCATAATAAATGAAAGGAACTCCCGGAAATGTAAGTAATAATGTGGCAGCCGTTTTCGCCTTGGCAACATCCTTATTCAAGGTGCTCAATACGCGGTTTTGATCGTGGTTGGTCAGGAAAGTAGCAAATTGAGTATTCTTGGTTCGATCGTACTCATATTTGATAATAAATTTTAGGACTGATGCATCGTACCCGCTGATACCTGTAACCCAGGCATCCGCCATATCAAAATTGAAGGCCAGGTCCAACTGGTCGCCCTGGAGATACGTCGCCACGGTTGATGTCGTTGTCCAAACCTCGCCGACGGTCATTGCATTCGGGTTAATCCCCTTATAAAAAGTGCGGAAATTCTTATACCAGTCGTGGGTTTCAGGGGTGTTGGCCTGTACCTTGCCATCTTCGATCAAATACATGGCCGCATCCACCCGGAAGCCGTCTATGCCGACATCCTTCAACCAAAAGCTGGCCGCTTTTTCAATCTCATCTGTTACGGCCGGAGTCCGATAATTCAGATCCGGCATCCCACTCCAGAAGATCCCGTAATAATAACCAACTTTACCCGGGTACCAAACCGTCTCCCCCCAGGGTCCGGCATAATTCGGATTTGAATCGGACCAAATGTAATAATCACGATAGGGAGAGTTGGGATCCTGGGAGGCCAGGAACCATGGATGTTCTGAGGATGTGTGGTTGATAACCCAATCAATAATCACATGGATGCCCCGTTTATGCGCTTCAGTCAACAGGTTGCGGAAATCATCCAACGTTCCATACTGTGGGTTAACGGCCATATAATCGGTGACATCATAGCCGTGGTAACTCGGCGAAGGATTGATCGGCATCAACCATATGGCATTGACCCCCAGGTCAGTTTTTGTATTCGGATCCCCATCGTTGAGATAGTCCAGCTTGGCCGTGATACCGTTAAAATCGCCAATTCCATCCCCATTGGAGTCATTAAAGCTGCGTACGAATATCTCATAAAATGTGGCATTTCTCCACCAATCCGTGGAAGTTTGCGCGCTGGTCGATGGGGTAGCTGTTGGTTCTGTCACTCCACTCTGCGTGGAAGTGGGAATAACCTGGGGTGTAGTTGGTTTGCAGCCAGCCCCTGCCAGCAACACAAACAACAAAATGATGGATGTGAGTGTCCAAATCTTCTTCATTTCAGCCTCCTACTCCTCATCCGCAAAAATAAATGCAGGATTATTCAAGGATTGCACCACTCCAACCTTCCAGTTGGATTAAGCTATTTAAGGTCTTGTCATCTATACGCAATTCACCAGATGAGATTATAACCTTTTTCCATTTTCCTGGAAGAGAATAATCTCTCTGTCCTGGGCCAAGATTTAAAACGATCCAAAGTTTTTGAGCCCCCTCCTCCCTGGTATATACCAGCATTTGATCATCAGCAAAATACGTGCTCCGTTTACCGGTTCGTAAACAGCGGTAATCATTTCTCACAGCTGCCAGCCGGGAATAAAATCCCAGCAAATCCTGATTTTGCTTTTCTCCCCACAACATGGGCAGGCGTGCCTCTTCCATGATCCCGCGATCTCCCTGGCGGACATCGCGTTCCTGTGAAAGACCGACCTCCGTCCCATAATAAACAATAGGGGCTCCGCTCAGACTGAATTGGCATAAAGCCGCCAGTTTGAGCTTGCTCACATTCCCCTCCACTGCCCAAAGAAAGCGGTTCATATCGTGGTTATCCAGGAAGGATGGGCGCGAAAAAGAGCCGGGGAAATAGGCTTCATGGCGGTCCAAAAAACTGGCAAATCTCTGCACCGACCAGGTTTGAAAAGCAATTGTCTGACGGATGGCTTCCAGTAGCAAGAAGTCCAAGCAGCCGTCAAGCAATCCTTCAAAGGCCAGTTGCTCATCCGGCGGATCCACCACCTCTCCAAACGTCCAACACGCCGGGTTTATCTTCCTGGTTTGTCGCCGAAAATCCGCCCAGAAATTTTGCACCGGACCGATGGCATAATCCAGCCGGAAGCCGTCCACACCCTGCTCCAGCCAGTAACATGCGGCACCGATCATATGCTTGCGCGCATCCGGGTGATCCAGTTTAACTTGCGGTAACGATTTAACCCCAAAGAATGAATCGTATTCATCCGGCCATTGATCAAAATGATACCATTCCCGGGTTGGGCTGTCCGGGTTCCTCACGGCATCCTGGAAGGTCGGGTGCAGGTTCGACCAGTGATTGGGTACGAAGTCAAGCAGCAAGCGCATTCCCCGCGCATGGCATGCCTGGATCAGTCCTTGCAAATCCTCCAGGGAGCCCAGGCGCGGCTCTACCGAGTAAAGGTCCGTGGCATCATATCCATGATGGCTGGGGCTCGGAAAAATGGGGCTGAGCCACAATGTGTTAAAACCGGCGCTTTGAATGATATCCAACTTCTCGGTGATCCCACAAATTCGCCCCCCAAAAAAGCCGTCCAATTGCGGCGGATTTAGCCATGTTCGCCCCACTCCCGGGTTGAATCGATCCACAAAGATATGGTAAATAATCGCATCCCTGGCCCACGCAGGGGTCGGGTCCTCAGCCACGTAGTAGGCCCAAGTATTGTCATTCTCTGCAAAAACCTCACCTGCTGAGCCCTTATCCAGGCTCATCCGGTAACGGATGATCGTATCCTCCTTCTGGCCGGGAATAGCCGCTGAAAACCGGCAAATATATCCCCACAACTCTGTATCCCAGGTGATTTCATTAATTTTCATCGGTTCGGCAAAGCCGTTGACGGCCTCTCCATTTTGCCCAATCGGATCAGAACCGTCATTTGTCCAATACAGCCAGGCTTTTTCACCCATCTCGGCAGGCCCGGCAGTCATCCAGACCTGGACGGATTGACCTGGTCCAGGATCGCGCGGCGCTCGATGGTTTTTATGAACAATCCCCCTCCGTTGACTTAAAGCCCATTCCCGGCGCAGCTCTTCAGTTGACAGTGTACCAAAAATAAAATCGTTCATATCCTCTTTGTCAGTTTAAGCCAGGAACCTGGGGTTTATAAAGATAGCCCTGTCTGCAGAACAGGGCTATCCTCTCATGAATATTGTCGTTCGGTTCTGTCAGGCTTAACCCTTATTCCTTTACAGCACCGGAAGTCAGGCCTCCTGCAATTTGATCCTGCAGCGCCAGGTAGACAATCATGATCGGCAAAGCACCGATCAACGCCCCGGCTGCAAATACGCCCCATTTCTTATCAAATTGGCCGGCCGTGAAAATCTGCAAACCAACCATCAGGGTGTATTTGTTCACATCATTGAGCAGGATGCGTGCCAGGATGAAGTCTCCATAGGTGCCGATGAAGGACAGAATGCCGATGACAACCAGGATCGGTCGCAGCAAGGGCAGCAAGAGTTTATAGAAGATTTGGAAGTGTGAGGCTCCATCCACCATCCCGGACTCATCAATTGCCCGGGGAACAGTGTCCAGGAAACCTTTCATCAACCAGATGTTCATGCCCATCGAACCGCCCAGGTAAACCAGGATCAGACCGGCATGTGTGTTGATACCCAGGCCGGGAATGATTTTACCTGTCTCAAAGATGAGCAGGTAAATGGCTACCAGGGCTAACAGGTTCGGGAAAACCTGGATGAGCAGGATCCCTTTCAAGATGGCCTGGCGGCCCTTAAAACGTAGCCGTGAGAATGCATAGGCTGCCATGGTGGTGATAGTCAGAGAAAGGATTGTGGTAATGGTGGCAATTTTGATGGAGTTGAACCACCACTTGATATAGGCCACTTCTCCAAATTGATAATTTGGATTCTGCCCAAATAGAGTAAGGTAATTCAACAGGCCAACCTTCTTGGGTATCAGGCTTTGTGTGGCCAGCGAGTTCGTCGGGTCCAATGAGGCCGACACAATCCACAACACGGGGAACACGGAGAAAATGATCAAGATCACCGCGATCACCAGGCGGATGGCAACGCTAAAGCGCCGCTGGAATTTCTGCGAACTTCGCAAGCGTTGGTAGGTGGAAGCGATATTAGACATTTTGGCTTACCTCCTCCCACATATTGGTGAACCTGTATTGCAGCAAGGTGATGATCCCGACGATGATAAAGATGATGATCGAAATGGCGGACGCAAAACCGTATTGAACACCGCGGCCGCCTGATTCAAACGCCAGGTTATACACATAGCTGATCAGAATATCCGTATGCCCGGCTTTAGTGGCTGCACCTACGATCGGCGGCCCGCCGGCAATGAACAGGTAAATCAAGTTAAAGTTGTTGAAGTTGAAGACATACGATGCAATCAGAAGCGGTCCGACTGCCACCAGGAGCAGCGGCAGGGTGATCTTGCGGAATTTCTGCCAGGGGCTGGCACCATCGACTGTTGCCGCTTCATAAAGATCCGCAGGGATGGATTGGAGCGCGCCACTGGTCACCAGCATGAAGTAGGGATAACCCAGCCACAAGTTGACGATTAAAACCGCAGCTTGTGCCCAGATCGGTTCTGTCGTCCAGGGCGGACCATATCCAATTGTTTGCTCCAGGATGCGGTTGATGATACCAAATTGCGGGTTCATCATTCCTTTCCAGATTAAGATCGTGATCAGGCTTGGAATGGTGTAGGGAATGAGCAGTAATGAGCGGATCAACTTCTTTAGCGGGAAATTCTTATCGTTGAACAGGATTGCAATCGCCAGACCCAGAGAGAAAGTGGAAAAAACGCTGATCAAGGGGAAAACAAAGTTCCAGATCAGGATTCTTACCAAAGGGCCGCGCAAAGCCGGGCTGGTAAAGAACTGCTTGAAGTTTTTGAATCCGACAACCGATCGGAAGCCAGGCGAGAGAGTTTTTCCGTTGATGGTGGAATAAGTTCCTTCTACATTTTTATACACATCCCCATTGGATTGATCGGTGAAGGTATCCGCCACTGGATCATAGTTATAACGAATTTGCAGCTCGGCTGCTTCACTGGGTGAACGAACCTGGACGGTCTGCTCACCCTCCAGGCCGAATTTAATATTCGGTAAATTTTGATCGGAAGCTGCCAGTAATTTATTCAGGCGTGTGTAACCTTCAATCGTTTGCGGAATCCCCGCGCTGTCAGCCGGACCTATGCCGGGGTCACCCGGTTTGGCAGGAGTAATCGATACACCTGGTTTCGCGAGGAATGATTCACCCTGGCTGTTGACCAACCAGAGCGCATAATTATTATCTGCCGATTTAAAAGCCGTCCAACTGTAAGACTTTCCTGATTCAGGTAGATAGGTCGTCTTTTGAATGGCTTCTACCACCTGGGTTTTGGTCAGCAGGTGACCATCCCCGTAATTTGTGAAGGCAACATAGATTGTAAAAAAGATGGGATAAATTACGAAGAGGATCATAAATGATAAGCCTATCCCGATCCAGCGGAACGGATAAGCCGAAGGGATCAGAAAGATCAGGTTTAACAACACCGTGATCACCGAGAGGATCACTCCCAGTTCTGTAAATCCCTTTCCAAGGGCGCTGATGATGAACCAGATCGCGCCGGCATCGAAAACAAGCACCAGGATCCACCGGATTAATTTCGAAATGGGTGATTCCTTTGCCATCTGGATGCCCTTTGACTTTTTCACCGCAGTTTCATTCATATAAAATCCTCCGTCGTAAGGATGGCAGGACTATTTACAGCAGATAAGACCCCACAGATTGCGAATATATGAATAATTATATAATGGATTTGAAAAAGTACAATGAAACTTTACAAGAAGGCCGGGGAGAAATCCTCCCCGGCCTCATCAAATTACAGCTAATTACTTAATTTCCCAGGTCAACAGGTTGGTGGCTGGATCGAAGGTGAAGGAAACCTCACCGTCCTTGGTCAGGCTAAACTTGTAGTTGTCGCCATTTTCCTTGCCATCTACACCATAGTTGAGCGTCCAGGCGCCGTCCATGGCAACCTTGACTTCGTAGTCGCCAGCGGGCAGCTTGAAGGGGCCGGAAACCCACAGGCCAGCATCGTTCTTCGTCATACCGGTTGCGTCGCAGTCAGGCTGCCAGTCACCCGGGCAGCCAGCCTTGGCCTGGTAGGAACCAGGAACATTGACCATGCCAGCCTTGGCGCCAGAGATCAGGGATAGAATCTTGGTGCTGGCGTCCTTGAGGGCGGCTTCGGGTTCCTGCTTGCCCTGGATGACCAGGGTGATGGCGTCATTCCAGTTGCCCCAGACGGAGCCCATGGCGGCGATTGCGGGCATCATGGTGGCGTTCTTGCCAGCTTCGGCCATTGCCTTCAGGTCTGGATCGGAGGTCTTATCCAATACCGGGATGTAAGCGGAGGGGCGCTTGCCGGCATCATACAGCTTCTGCATGACATCGTCGGTCGCGACGAATTCAGTCAGGAAAGCCTGGGCCAGCAAAACGTTCTTGCTCTGGGCATTGATGAAGAAGCCCTGGGTACCGGCAAAGGGATAGCCCTCACCAGCAGGACCAGCGGGGAAGTTGGTCACAGCGTACTTCACACCAGACTGGCGAATGCGGTCAAGAGCCCACGGACCGGCCATGATGAAGGGGGTCTTGCCGGTCTCAAACAGGGCATGGTTATTGGCCCAGTCGGTGTCGGTCGGCAGGTTGCCCTTGGCAACATTATCTTTCAGCCATTGGGCAGCAGGAACCATTTTCTCAATGCCCAGATCCTGGGGATTCCAGTTGCCATTGGCATCTTTACCGAAGATGTAGCCGCCGAAGGCGGTGAACAGCGGGTAAATATCATAGGTGGTGCCGGTCAGGCTCATGATGAAATCAACTTTGCCTTCCTTCTTCAGCGCTTCGCCCATGGTCACAACTTCGTCCCAAGTGGTGGGCGGGGTTTTGACCAGGTCAGTGTTGTAGAAGAAGCCCAGGTTTTCAGTCGCGTAGGGCATGCAGTACAAAACACCATCGAAGGTGCAGGCCTGCTTGGCATTCTCAACAAACTGGGAAGCCTTGTCACCCAGGTCGACGGGGGCGAGCAAACCATTGGCAACCAGTGTGCCAGCCTGGTCGTGGGCGATGACGATGATGTCAGGGCCTTCACCAGTCGGGGCGGCATTCTGGAAGTCGTCACGGATCGAGGACTTCAGTTCAACAACCAGCTCAACGCCATATTTCTCCTTGAAGGGACCGGCAAGTTCCTGGAGGATCGGGGCGCGGGTATCATCCGCCCAGACACGCAGGGTCACAGGTACAGCGGTGGGTTCAGCGGGGGCGGTGGTCGGTGCAACAGTCGGCTGAACTGGCGCAGCAGTCGGTTCGGCGGGCGCAGTGGTGGGCACGGCAGTTGGGGTGGGCTTGCAGGCGGCAAGCACAAACACGGCGATCAGCACAATGCTGATCAAAGGCATCAACTTCTTAGACATCTTTCCTCCTTGAAATATCCTGCTTATGGCAGGTTGAAACAACGAATTGATGGTTGGTACAGTGATGCGTGAGGCTCTCCATTATACTCTCTTGGACCACCTCCTTCTCAATCATGATCTGCCAATCGATGTAGCACGATTGACAGCGCTTCAACTACGGCGCCCATTCCGGAAGACCTTCTTCCGAGCAGCGCTGCAGTGATTCGAACGTTCCGGGATGCTGCTTTTAAGCTGCGCTGGTTGACCGCCTTGCGAATCGGTTCCAGCAATAAATCACCCATCTGGGAAATTCGTCCACCCACCACTACCATACTCGGGTTGAACAAATTTACCAGGCTGGCGATTGCGGTTCCCAGGTGGCCGCCGGCTTCACTGACAATCTGCTGCGCAACCAGGTCGCCCTGCCTGGCTGCTTCAATCACATCCGCTGAGGTGATTGCCCGGCCGCCGTTGATTTCCATAAGCTGCGTCCTGGCTTTGGTATTGACAGCTTCCTGCCCGCGGCCGGCGATGGCCCAACCTCCAGCCATGGCCTCCAGACAGCCCCGGTTTCCACAAGTGCAAACCGGCCCATTTTCATTCAGGGTGATATGACCTATTTCGCCAGCGCAGCCAGTTGCACCTTTGTAAATCTGGCCATCCAGCAGAAAACCTGCGCCCACACCCGTCCCCACTTTGATATAGGCCAGGTTGCGGACGCCTCTTCCTGCGCCGTATGCCCATTCTCCAATGGCGCCCATTTCAGCATCATTTCCAACCGCAACCGGGAGGTTCCAATCCGTTTCAAGGTGCTCCCGGATGGGGTATCCATCCCAACCAGCCATGATCGGTGGTCCCATCACCATACCAGCGCTTTCGATGATAGGCCCTGGTACGCCCATGCCAACAGCCTGGATGGAGGATAAACTCACGCCCACCTTCTCCAACAATTCCTGCATCCCGTTTTCAAGAACTGGCATCGATTTCTGTGGTCCTTGATTCACATCAAACGGAATCTCAATTTCACCCAGAATATGCGCACCGAAATCGGAAAGCAGCATGGTAATATGAGTTGCACCCATATCAATCCCTACTACAAAACCTTTTTCAGGATTGATCTCCAGAACGATCGGCTTGCGTCCACTTGGAAAGTGGGCTTCCACCTCATTAACAATCTTTTCTTCCTGCAATTGGTTGACGATGGTGGTTACTGCAGCCCGTGTAATGCCCATCTGCCGTGAAAGCTCCACCCGGGAAATCCCCCCTGGCGTGAAGCGAATTAAATCGATAATGGCATGTTTGTTAAGGTTCTTGATATTCTGCGGCGGTATCGTCCAAAAACTTGTGCCCACATCCAGATCCTAATGCCAAATTCAGTTAGCATTATAACATAGATTCTGGATTGATTAAAACTTCTAACACAAAATTAATCCTGTACTTTTAATCTGTATGTGATTCCAGATTACTGCTTATTTTACATAATTTTGGCGCTTATTCAATATGCTTTGAAATATCATTATACGAGCTGGCAAAAACACCGAATTGGTTATTGGTATAATTGAACATATGCATTCCACATGGAGAGTCCTTTATCATCCCCCAGCGCAGGGTGCCTGGAATATGGCTGTGGATGAATCGATCCTCGAGTCAGTCCTGGACCGCCAAAGTCCACCCACCTTACGGCTGTATGCCTGGCAGCCCGCCTGCCTTTCGCTGGGATTTTCGCAACCGGTTTCAGACGTTGATTGCTCTTCAATTGCCTCCCAGGGATGGGAATTGGTGCGCCGGCCTACAGGAGGTCGCGCCATTCTTCACACAGATGAACTAACCTACTCGGTCTGCGGTCTTCTTAATGAACCAGCTTTACAGGGTACTTTGCTGGATTCTTATTTCCAGATTTCGCGCGCTCTTCAAGCTGCCCTGCAGGAAATGGGCCTGGAAACATCGGCCGATGAAAAATATACTCTGCCTGCCGGAGCCCACCCAAAAGGTGCAGTTTGTTTTGAAGTACCTTCGAACTACGAGATAACCGCCGGGGGTAAGAAACTAATCGGTAGCGCCCAGGCCCGTCGGAAGGATGGACTTTTACAACATGGGGCATTACCCCTGGTTGGTGACCTGGGTCGGATTACACAGGCCCTTACCTTTCCGGATGAACAGAGCCGCCTTGCCGCCGCAGAGCGGGTGCGAAATCGCGCTGCGACAGTAGAATCTCTGACCGGCCTGCAGATCGAATGGATGAATGCCGCTTATGCCTTTGAAAAAGCCTTTTCTGATACACTGGGTATCCATTTTAACAGGGGAGATCTTACAGAAGATGAGAAAAATCGTGCCAGGGATCTGGTTGCAGAGAAATATGCCAATCCTGTCTGGACAGAAAGAATCTAATCGTCGGTGACCACATTCATGAACCATACACGCCTGTTTGCAATCCTCCTGCTCCTCCTGACATTATCTTCTTGCGCCGGGAAGGCAACTGAACCACCTCCGACAGAAACCCCTACCCCGGAGGCAACGCTGGTTCCGTCGCCAACCCCTACTCCCATGCCGCTTGGAAGCCCGGAAAACCCGGTGGTGATTGGAGTGGTTTCTGAAAATGAAAATGGCACAGTTAGTTCTAAAAGCCAGGAATTGGCTGCCTACCTTTCCACCGAAACCGGTAGCTCCTTCCAGAGTCGGGTTTTTACCACGTATCGAGAGATGTTGGATGAGATGCAAGCCTCCCGGGTGCATGCCGCCTGGTTGTTACCCTTGACTTATCTCTGGGCTCACCAAAGTGGTTTTGCCCAGGTCGGTTTACTGGCCAACCATTACGGCGTTTATAATTACGGCTCCCAATTCCTGGTTAATGTCAGCAGTAATTTCACCCTGTATTACGATCCCATTGCAGATCGAGATACTGCGGATGCTGCCACTGCACTGGCGCAGTTTGCGGGAAAGCGACCATGCTTTGTTGAACCGACATCGCCATCCGGGTACATCTTGCCTCTCTCCCTGTTGCAAGAAAACTCCGTGGATGTTTTAGAGCCTGTCTGGACGCGGTCCCAAAACGCAATTGTTCGGGCTCTTTACATCCGTGATATTTGCGATTTCGGGGTCACATTTGCCATCTCCGGAGATCCACGTACCGCCGAATCCATTCAGCAAGACCTTCCGGATACAATGAACCGTATCCTCGTCGCCTGGAAAACTGATCCCATCATCCCCTCAATGAATTTCTCCCTGCTGCCCGAGCTACCTCGAGATTTGGTTTATGATATTCTCGATACCTTGGTTTCGTTATCCACGACCCCGGATGGGAAAGCCCTCTTGACCGATGCTACTGGTTACGATATCCAGGGATTAAAGAGAATCGAAGATGCTGATTACGATGCCCTTCGGCACACATTGGAAATCACCCAACTGGAACTGGAACCACTCATAGGTCGCTAACATTGATCAAAAAAACTTTCAAAATGATTTTTACTATTCTTGGAATAATAATCCTGCTGGCAATTGTCATCCTCGGATTACCCCGCGTCGTCACTGCTTTATTTTCGGAATCCTTGATTTACAAATCAACTACCGAAATACCAACTCGTCGGGCTGCGATTGTTTTTGGCGCCGGTCTGCAACGGGATGGTACACCCTCGCCTGTTTTACGTGACCGGGTTGAAGCAGCAGTCCAATTGTATAAAGCGGGAAAAGTTGAAAAAATCCTGATGAGTGGTGATAACCGCTTTGTAGACTACAACGAACCCGGTGCCATGTTGAATTTTGCCGTGGAATTGGGTGTACCAGCTGAGGATATCGTACTGGATTATGCAGGCCGCCGCACATATGATACCTGCTATCGAGCGCGCTGGATCTTCAATCTAAAAGAAGCTATCCTGGTCACCCAAACCTATCACCTTTCCCGCGCCCTTTATACCTGCAACCTGTTGGGCCTGCCTTCCATTGGGTATGCCGCCGATCTGCGAACCTATTACCCTTCCAGTTACTTCATCTGGAATATCCGTGAAATACCCGCCACGTTTATGGCATTGGTAGATATTTGGTTCCGACATCCCATCCCGGTCCTCGGCCAACAGGAGCCCATTTTCCCGGATTAATTTGTTTGACATTCCCTCGGAATGATTCTTGCAACTAACCAAGGAGGAGATTTCATGGATCGCGCTCAGGCATTGTCTATTGTCAAAAAGTATGTAAAGAATCAAGGGCTGATCAACCACATGTTATGCGTGGAAGCTGCCATGCGCTGGTATGCCCGTTACTACAATGAAGATGAAGAAACCTGGGCTATCGTAGGACTTTTACATGATTTCGATTGGGAAATCCACCCTGCTTTACCGGATCACCCCATGGCTGGCGCTCCCATCCTGGAATCCCTTCACGTCCCTCCGCAAATTATTCGGGCAGTGTTGTCCCATGCAGATTTCACAGGCGTCCCGCGCGAAACCCTGATGGAGAAGGCCCTCTTCGCCTGCGATGAAATCACGGGCCTAATTACCGCCGTTGCCCTGGTACGGCCATCCCGGTCATTGTACGATCTCACATCTTCATCTGTGAAGAAGAAGTGGAAAGACCGCGCTTTTGCCGCCGGGGCAAACCGTGAAGAAATGGAAAAAGGTGCTGCAGAGCTGGGTATTGAACTCTGGCAGCATGTTGATAATGTCATCCAGGCAATGCGGGCAATCGCCCCGGAACTTGGCCTGGAGGGAAACCTCAAACCATCCTGATTTCGCTTCCGAGGAATGTCCATGGCGCTGACTGGAAAAGGATTCTTTATCTGGAAAATCAAGAGTTGCGAAAACGGCAATCCTTCAGCCATCGCCTCCCTGGCGCAATCGGCAGGTCTTACTCATGTTCTGATCAAAATTGCCGATGGTCCTAACCCTTTTAACGTTGACACCTCCCGTAACGTCGATCTGGTTCCTCCCGTTGTCCAGGCATTGCATGGTCTGAATATCCAGGTTTGGGGCTGGCATTATATCTATGGATACAATCCAGCTGGAGAAGCCCAGATCGCCGGCCAACGCGTCCAGAACCTCGGGTTGGATGGATATGTCATTGATGCTGAAGTGGAATTTAAGCAGCCTGGTCGGGCAGCAGTTGCCAGAACATTTATGAACGAACTACGCCGGCGACTTCCGGATACCCCGGTCGCGTTTAGCTCCTTTCGTTTTCCTACCTACCATCCACAGATCCCCTGGAAAGAATTCCTGGAGAAATGCGATTACAACATGCCCCAGGTGTATTGGGAGCAATCTCATAATCCGGGGGCTCAATTGCGCCGCTGCGTGGATGAATTTGCCCGTCTTTCACCTTCTCGTCCGGTCATCCCCACGGGAAGTGCCTACGGTGCTGGTTCCTGGGCGGCCAAACCGATGGACATGACCGAATTCCTGAATACCGCCCTGGAATTGAACCTGCCGGCTGCAAATCTTTACTCATGGGATTATTCCCGGGCCAGTTTGAAGTCTTGCTGGGAAACAGTTGCAGCCTACTCGTGGGGTGACAAGCCCAATCCAGATCCTCAACCACCTCCTCCCCCTAAAGATACCCCCGAATTGCTGATTGACGCCTTAAATCATCACAACCCTGACGAAGTGGTCGGGTTGTATCACCCCCAGGCGGTTCACATTTCCAGCGGAAGGACCATCCAGGGCATCTCCGGTCTGAAGGAGTGGTACCAAGCGTTCTTTTCCCAGCAAATTCCCCAGGCAGAATTTCAATTGATGAGCCATATGGGCAGTGGAATCACCCGCCATTTTCACTGGACAGCCCGCTCAACCTCCCGGCAAATTGAAAACGGCCAGGATACCATCGGCTTGCTCAATGGCAAGATCATCTACCATTACTCTTCTTTCACAATCACGGATCGGTAATATAAATGATCACCAAAAAACAACCCCCCGGTTTCCCGAGGGGTTGTTTCTTTATTAATCAGACATTGGTAAATTGGTCACCGAAGTTGAAATGGTCATGCGTTCTTTGCCATCCTCGTCGGTGAACCGGCCGTGGTGGTACCCTGTTCCTGCCGGGATCAACTTGCCGATGATCACATTTTCCTTCAGGCCGTAAAGCGGATCTTCGGTGGAGGCAATTGCTGCGCCTGCCAGCACCTTGATCGTATGCTGGAAGGAAGAAGCTGAGAGGAAGGAGTCAGTGCTGAGGGAGGCCTTGGTCACGCCCAACAGGACTTCAATATACTTGGCAGGCTGCTTGCCCTCTGAGATCAACTGGTCGTTCACCCGGCGGATTTCCAACCGGTCGACGATGTCGCCGGGCAGATAAGGTGTATCACCCGGTCGGATGACCTGGATGCGCCCCAACATCTTGCGAATCACCAGCTCAAAGTGCTTGTCATGGATGTTCTGGCCCTGGGAGCGGTACACTTTTTGGATTTCGCTCAACAGGTAAAGTTGGCAGGCTTCACGGCCCTTGATCCGCAAAATGGTGTGCGGATTCAGAGAACCCTCGGTCAATGCCTGGCCGGCCTCTACGTGCTCACCATCCTTAATCAGCAGTCGGGAAGTCGAGGGAATGTCATACTCCTCTGATTCCTTCTGCTCATAAGAGACGATCACCTTGCGGTCTTCCACGCGAACACGTCCGGCATGGGTTGCCGTAATGGTGGCTTCACCCTGAGAGGCGACCACGTCACCGGCTGTCACGCTGGTTTCATCCTGCGCAACAATCATCCAGCTTTCCGGGATCTCGTACTCATCGGAGACCATTTCTGCCTGGTCGACTCGAACGGAGCGTTGCTCGGCAATTCGGTCGTTCTGGATGATCTTGGCCACACCGGAAATCCGGGTGATGACTGCTTCACCCTTGGGCATGCGCCGGGCTTCGAATAGTTCTTCCACGCGGGGCAGACCGGTTGTAATGTCACCGCCAGCCGCTACACCACCGGTATGGAAGGTACGCAGGGTAAGCTGGGTACCCGGTTCACCAATGGATTGGGCGGCCACAATACCCACGGCGGAGCCTTTTTCAACCACATTACCGCGTCCAAGGTCCATACCGTAGCATTTGGCACAGATACCATGGGTTAGTTCGCAGGAAAGGGGCGAGCGAACTTTCACCTTATCAATCTTTGCATCAATAATCCGGCGGAGTACTTCATGATCCAGCATGACATCCCGTTCAGCCAGGATCTCACCGGTTGCCGGATCTATCACGCGGTCAGCGGTATATCGGCCAAACAGGCGGGTGCCCAGGGATTGCCCGGCCACATCATCGGATTTACGAATCCAGATACCGTCGGTGGTTCCGCAATCGTCCTCGTTAATGATGACGTCCTGGGCAATATCCACCAAGCGGCGGGTCAGGTAACCGGCATCCGCGGTACGAAGAGCGGTGTCTGCAAGACCCTTCCGGGCGCCGTGGGTTGAGATGAAGTATTCCAGGGCTGTCAGGCCTTCACGGAAATTCGACTGGATGGGCAGGCGGATAATGCGCCCGGCCGGGTCAGCCATCAGTCCGCGCATACCAGCCAGCTGACTGATCGGGCCGAAGCCGCCCTTAGTCGCACCGGAGTTGGCCATCGTGGAAAGATTACCATTCGGGTCCATTGCCTCACGCACAGCTTTGGCAACCACCCTGGTGGTCTCTTGCCAGATTTCGATAATCCGCTCATTACGTTCCTGTTCTGTGTATAAGCCGCGGCGGAAGGAGCGATTCACATTTTCCACTTCCCGCTGGGCTTCTTCGAGAATTTGTGCCTTGGAATCAGGGACCGTAATGTCGGCCACTGCGATAGTCGAACCGGAGCGCATGGCAAATTCAAATCCGATATCCTTGATCTTATCGGCCACTTCGGTCGTTGTATCCTGACCGCAAATATCATACACCACGCCAATCAAATCCTTGACACCGCCCTTATCCAGAACCGTGTTTATGTAGCGGACATTTTCAGGGAGTACACGATTGAAAAGAACGCGCCCGACAGTGGTTTTGATTAACCGCTGGACAGGTTCGACCAAACGATTGTTGTTGTCATCGTACCAAGTATTGAATCGGATGGTAACGTTGGAATGGACTTCCACCTGGCCCAGGTTATAAGCCAGTTCAACTTCGTCCATATCGGCGAAAACTCGGCCATCACCCTTATGCGGCCGCGTATCTTCCATCGTTAAGTAATACACACCCAGCACCATGTCCTTGGAGGGACTGATGATCGGTTCACCGTCGGCCGGTTTCAACAGATTGCGCGAGGAAAGCATCCGCTCGCGGGCTTCCTGAACAGCCTTATCAGAAAGGGGTACATGGACAGCCATTTGGTCACCGTCAAAGTCCGCATTAAACGCGGTGGTAACCAACGGGTGTAGTTGAATGGCGCTGCCTTCAATCAGTACAGGCTCAAAGGCCTGAATACCCAGGCGGTGCAGGGTTGGTGCGCGGTTCAGGAGCACAGGACGTTCTCCAATGACCTCTTCCAGCACCTCCCAGACTTCCGGGCGATTGCGTTCGATGAACCGGCGGGCACCCTTCACATTGGCTGCAAAACCACGTGAAACCAGCCGGGCGATTACAAACGGCCGGAAGAGTTCCAATGCCATTGTCTTGGGTAAACCGCACTGGTTCAATTTGAGGGTCGGGCCAACGACAATTACCGAACGGCCGGAGTAATCCACACGCTTACCCAGCAAGTTGCGGCGGAAGCGGCCTTTCTTTCCCTTCAGCATATCGCTCAAGGATTTCAACTCACGGCGGCCGCGGCGGGAAAGCGCCTTGCCGCGCTGTGAATTATCAATCAACGAGTCAACCGCCTCCTGAAGCATCCGTTTTTCATTCCGCACAATAACGTCAGGAGCTCCAAGTTCTTGCAACCGTTTCAACCGGTTGTTGCGATTGATCACCCGGCGATACAGGTCGTTCAAATCAGAAGTTGCAAATCGACCACCATCCAATTGCACCATCGGGCGCAGATCTGGCGGGATTACAGGTAAGACAGTCAGAATCATCCATTCCGGGCGGTTCCCGGAGCGGCGGAAGGATTCCACAACCTTCAAGCGAGTAGTGGCTTTCTTCCGTTTTTGCTTGCTCTTGGAAGTTCTCACTTCCGTCCACAAGTCCACTGAGAGCTTGTCAAGGTCCAACCGGCGCAAGATATCATAGAATGCCTCGGCACCCATATCTGCGCGGAACACCTGCCCCCAGCGTGATTTCAATTCGCGGAAGCGGGATTCGCTCAAGAATGTGAAGGGACGGAGTTCCATCAGCTCATCCCGTACGCGGGAATTTTGTCCCTTGTTCTCGGTGTTCTGGTCGTCCAGAGCGTTCCGCAGTGCTTCCATCTGCTCATCTGCTTCAGCCCGAACCTTGGCCTTTTCCATTTCCAGCTGTTCGAGTTCGCGTTCCAGCTCGGATTTAAATTCCTTTTCCAGTGTATCCAGGCGTTCTTTCACCAACCGCTGGAGATGCGAGATAGTGGCATTGGTAATCATCTGGCCGGCTTCAACAATGACTGTATTCGCCGAGGTCAAAGAAATCGGGCTGGTGGCAACCGTGTCCTTCTTGCCCTGAAGCATCAGTTCGAGAGATTGGGCTTCCTGGACTACCGGCTCCAAACGCACAGCGATTTGCTCATCCGCCCGGGCATTCAAGTCCTGGATTTGCTGCTGGATTTCTGCCAAGCGACGATCGCGGGCAGCTTTCACTTCCAGGATCTTGGTATTGATTTCAGATGCCTGCTCGCGCTCGGAAACCGAGATTTCATCTTCCAACCGCCGTAAAGCCTTCTGCCGGGCATCTTCATCAACATAGGTGACGATGTATTGGGCAAAATACAAAACCCGGTCCAGGTTCCGTCGGGAAATATCAAGGAGCAGACCGAGATAAGAGGGAATTCGGCGAGTGTACCAGATGTGAGCCACCGGTGTAGCCAGCTCAATATGCCCCATTCGTTCACGGCGTACGGCAGCCCGGGTGACTTCCACACCGCATTTATCACAGATGATACCTTTGTAACGGGGATTCTTGTACTTACCACAGTAGCATTGCCAGTCCCGGGTCGGTCCAAAGATCACTTCACAAAATAATCCGTCCTTCTCGGGACGAAGGCGGCGATAATTGATGGTCTCAGGTTTGAGAACTTCGCCATAAGACCAACTACGAATTGTTTCCGGGGACGCCAGGTTAATCCGAAGCGCAACAAGAGATTTGGTTTCCACGAACAAGCCTCCTCAGAGAATGGCTGGAGAAACGAAACGAGCGCGTAAGGCCATTGGCCTTAAGCGCCTACCAGTAGGAAGAGAGTACTAAGCGAATTCACGGCAAATAATGATTATATCACAATTATGCTGTGGTTCAATACCTTGAATTAAGAGTTTGATTAATGGTTTGTCTTTTTGGGTTGTCGAAGCGGAAGTTGGATAAAAAACACGCTGCCCTTACCGAGCTGGCTCTCCACCCATACCCGGCCGTAGTGCCGCTCCACGATCGATTTTACAATTGCCAGTCCCAGGCCGCTACCCTTCTGGGCATATGCTTCCCGCCGGCTGCTGCGGTAGAATTTCTCAAACACTCGCGGTAGATCCAGGGGGGCAATCCCAATTCCATTATCGCGGACCTGGAAAACCAGGGAATCTCCCTGGTCCAGCAAACTGAGGTGGATTTTACCACCAATCGGTGTATATTTGATGGCATTTTCTACCAGGTTGCGTAAGGCTTGTGAGAGAAGCGCAGGATCCACTTCCATCTCTATACGGTGGCGGGGCACTCCACTGGTATCAATTTCAATATTCTTTCGAGCTGCATCTCCCGTTAGCGCTGTGACAACTTCATCAATAATAAGTGCCGGAATAACCCGGGAGATCATCAAGCCCATCCCACTCTCCAGGCGGCCCAAGTCAAGCAATTTTTCCACGACGCTTGACATGGATTCCAGACTGGTGATCATCTTCTGAAGAAAACCCTGCTGCTGATCATTCAAATCGCCCATCATCTGGATCATGGTGACATAGCCGCGGAGTAATGTCAGCGGGGAGCGCAGATCGTGACTGACGTTGGCAACGTATTCCGATTTTTCACGGTCGAGTACCTTGTAATGGGTGATATCACGCAAGATACACACCCGCCCTATTAATAAATCATCGCTTTGAACCTGCGAAATTGAGGCGAAATAGATACGCTGGTTGGATAGCGTGACTTCTCCGGTTGTGTTGCCATCGTTAATCGGCCGTAAGATCATTTTTTGTAGATCCTGGTTTTGTACCACTTGCGCCAGGGGCTTACCCGGAGCTGCAGCTCCGATTAACTCCGGAATTTGTAGGGCAGCCGGGTTGAGCAGCAACAGGTTCATGTGATCGTCAAACACCAGGATCGGTTCCGGTGCAGAATTTAAGACTGCTTCCAGGCGCTGGCGGCCTGCTTCGGCTGCTGCATAAAGATGAGTATTGGCAGCGGCCAGGGCTGCTTCTCCGGCCAGCGTATTCAAAAACCGAACTTCTTCATCAGTAAATTGGTGTTGTTCATTAAAAGCCAGCCAGAAAACACCGTAAAAATCATGTTCATAATTTAATGCCAAGGCAATCAAGGAAGCCGGCGGATTTTCTCCACCCCCGAAGCTCAACCTTCTGGATTTACTTGCCAGGGGCATGGAGATAACCGGTTGGTAACGCGCCAGATCCAGTAATTGTTCATCCAGATAAGCTAACGCCTCATTCTTTGGACCTTCACCGTAAGACTGTATCGGTCGGGTGACAGATTCAGGGCTAATATCCGGGATAAGAACAATCCTTGCACAGGATGCGCCGCTGCGCATTGCAGCTTGCAAGATGGGAGTAATCCCTTCGCGCGAACGCAAGTTGGAGGCCACCCCCTGGCTGACTTGCAATAAACTGTTAAGCTCATCCAGGCGGTCGCTCAAGCGAATCCGCATCTTTTCAAAAGCCTGTCCAAGCTGGCCGATTTCATCTTCACCCTTGATCTGCAGGGGAATATCCAACCGTCCCTGGGAAATTAATACTGCGGTTCCAGAGGCAGACCGCAGGTCCTTGATAATATTGCGTAATCCTGCCAGGAGAATTACGACGGTCACCAGACCAATCACCAACACCAACAAGAACTGGGGCACGGCCAGTTTCAAAGCAATTTCGTTCACGTTTTCAGCAGGCAGACCTACAACTACGCCCCATATTCGGCCTTCGGCAGGCTGATAAAACATAAGCATCCGCTTGCCTTCTGGAGAAATATCAGTAAACGAGCCCGCAGTTTGAGGCAGACTACTACCAAAAGAAACCGTCTGAAAATCTGGGGTTGTGTTATAAAGGACCTGGTGATTTTCATCCAGGATCATCCCCATTCCACCCTCTTTCTGGATCGCCTGGAGTAATTGGATGGATGTCTGGATAAAGGGATTCGCCTGCAGCACAGCCCTTCCCAGCAGAGCACCGACTGGTTTTTGATCGCGGATGATGGAAGCGATGAATGAGATGACCACTCCTTCACCAGACGCCGACGGTTGATAAGCATACGTCTGGATCATGACCCCCTTTAAGGCCATATCAACCCCGTATTTTTCATCTAGGGTAAGCGAATGATCCGATGAAAGCGGCATCCAACCCTTCACAACAGAGTCCTGTCCAATTAAAGACAGTTCGTCGAAGAAAGGCACCAGGCGGATCCGTCGGAGAAGTTCATTCTGGAGATCATTTTCTGGCAGATCAAGCAGGTCTGCGGTAGCCTGGCGCAGGAGTAAGTTCTGCCCGGTTTGCAGGAAATACGGCAAGGCATTGGCTGCACCTTCTGCCGAAGCTTGCAGATGATTGCTCAATTGCTGACGGGCTGTGTTTCCTGCCCAAGTCCAACCAGCGATGGTCAAACCCAGGATCAGTACAACCACCAGTGGAATAATCCAAGTCAGATATCGAGCCTGCAGACTAACTTCCGATGGAGAGGGTAGAATTCGTGTGGGTCGATCCCATACTTTCAGTTTTATCAAGAAGAGGATTTCACAGATCAACCCTGCAATGATTAATTCACCTGCCCGGGCCATGATCAACGGCCAGGATTGGGTGAGTGCATAATCTATACGCAAAGCCAGGCTGCCCGGCGCAAACAGGAATGTGGTCAAAATCACGAGTGGACCGTTTATCACTGCAACCAATAGGGCTGCAGCCAACGGATGACCAACGATTCGGTAAAAAGGTGTCCGGAAAGGCTGCCGGATTAGAGCGCTGAAGAGAAAAGCCATAATTCCAATTTCGATCGGTGTAAAGATGGAATGTGATTCCCACAAGCCCAACCATAACCCGCCAAACACACCCACCACCCCTGCTGAAAGCCCGGATACCATGCCTGCCGCAATCATCCAGGGCAACGCCGCCAGTGCAACCAGGGTTGGCACCACGGTCTCCGCCGGTAGGCCGGGAATGGGTAATGAGGTTTCAAAGGGGAGATTGATTTTTAGAACTGAAGCAGTAATGGGAGTCAGGATAAATGCAATAAAAAGAATCACCCACCGATAAGTCTGGTGAATATTCAGTCCTTTTCGTTCTCGCCAGGCCAGCCAGCCCAGGAGCCCAACAAGCAAAACGAATCCTATCCAACCGATCAGGCTGGAGGGATACTCGATATATGGTATGGAAGTTGAACCTTCGATTCCGGGCATTTTTTGGATCGCATCCCTTATGAAAATTATATCATCGGATGGAATCACAAAGCGCGAAATATCAATTCTTCTTTGCCCTCTGGCGGATAATTTCCATCGCCTTATTAAATACTTCTTCGATGGAAAGATTATCTGTATCGATGATGACTGCATCTTTCGCCGGACGGAGCGGGGCGATTTCCCGGTTGGTATCGATTTCATCCCTGGCCTTGATTTCAGCCAGGATGGTTTCATAATCTACTATCTCGCCAAGCTGTAATTTCTCGGCATATCTACGTCGGGCTCGTTCTTCTGCTGAAGCCGTCAGGAAGATTTTTACTTTCGCATTTGGAAAAACGACCGTTCCTATATCTCGGCCAACCATCACCACTCGTCCGCGTTTTCCGATCACCCGTTGCGCGCTGGTCATGGCATCCCTCACCCCCTCATAAGCTGAAACCTGCGAAACATTTCTCTCAACATATTGTTCCCGGATCAGCCAGGTAACGTCTTCTCCATCTACCAGGACGTCATTTTTACGTTTGTCCTCCAGGCTGGGTGCGCGGACATCGATTTGGATTTTTCCGGCGATATCACTTACCGCTATCTCATCAGAAACTCCTCCCAGCGCACGTAAAGCAGCAAAGGTCGCTGCCCGATACATGATCCCGGTGTCAAAGTACAGGTATCCCAATTCCCGGGCCACCATCTCCCCAATGGTGGATTTCCCCACGCCAGCCGGGCCATCGATGGCAATCAGATCCGGGTATTTCATTCATCTTCTCCCTGGGCCAGGTATTGGCCATAATTTAAATAAAATCCGCGATATTCTTCAGGCAGCAACCGGGCAATGTTGGCCATGACTCGGTCCGCATTCCTTTGCATATCGAGTTTTCTATTCTCCCCGATTGGTTCCAGATGGATTAGCCTGCCAATATTCAGACTAACCCTCGGGCGCTTGAGGCGTAGGACTTCGGACAAAAAAGTGGAGGGTGTCCCGGTTATCCCGACCGGCAGGACTGGTACACCGGTTCGATGTACGAGGTATGCAATCCCGGTTCGAGCCTGTCGCATTCCGGGTGTCCGGGTTATCCGCATTTCCGGTGCCACCATCAATGGGTACCCCGAATTCAAGACGTCCACGGCACGCTCAATCGCCTGGCGATCGTATTGATCTCTGTCTAATCCAATTCCGCCGTACATTTTCACCAGTAGTTGCTTATCCTTTTCCTGGAACATCTCAGCGGCCCCAATCCATTCCGGAGGGTATGGCCAGTAACACACCAGGAAGGGTGGATCAAAAATGGATAGATGATTGAAAGCAATAATATATCCGCTAATGGGTGGGATATTTTCCATCCCCTTGATCTCCGCTCTGGTCAGGCTGGGATACAAAATCCGTCTTCCGAGGAAACGAATCAACGCTCTGCCAATTTGATTTCTACGATTGACCTGGTAACTCATTCCTGGCTTCTCAGGGAGCGATCTTGGAGGCCCCGGGGAATAAATCGCTTCGCACCCAGAGAATGGCCGTATCTGATTCTACAGGGACTTCCCGACGCATTAACCAGGTTAACCATCCTTGGCCTGATAAAGCTTTCCATTGCGGCACTTCTCTCAAAGTGAATTCCTGACCGGTATAAAGTTCTTTTTGTTGCAAATCTTGCGATACTGGCAGGAGAATGACACTCGGGTTTTCATCGATGGGTAAACTGGAAACGGATTCATAGTGATAGAAGTTACGCAGTGTCCAATCCAGCGCGGAAGAATGGATGTCAACACTGACTACATCCACTGCATCCCGTTGGCCGGTCTTCCATTCACTGACGTCTCCAATGGTTTTCGCTACCAGATCTTGGTCGATGAACGCCGCGGATTGTGAGATTAGTTCAAGGTTGGGCTTGCCATTGAATCCTCCGGCCCGAAACATGCCAGTCAAAGTAAGTACAATTAAAATCACTGTTCCACCAACGGCCAGGCCAGAGATGGAATCATTATTCGACCAGCCCCAGCTCACCAGAAAAGCTGTCAAGAGGATGATTAAAACACCAATCCCAACAGCCACCCAGCGCAGAATAATATTATTCGGCGCTAATCCTGCACCGGCAAGTGAGCTCAAATTGATCAGGATAAAGGTTCCCATAACGATAATGACAATAGCCAGCAGGTAGGCTGGGAATTTTCGCTGGATTTCAAATAATTTGTTAACCAGGCGGACAGCTAATATCCATAACGGCAAAACAAGCCATACCAGATCGCGCACCTGGAAAGCCGGATAAATCAACAGGATTGCCAGAGAAATCAAGGTCCATGTTGCGAGGAAAAGATCCGTCTTGTGTCGGCGCACTGCACCCACGATCATCCCGATCAAACCAAGAAGAAATGGCAGCAGACTGTAGGAAATCATGGCGGCAACGATCATAATTGGAGTATCAGAAATCTGTTTGCTCCCCCACCCCTTCCAAAAAGTTGCCAATCCGTTGAATAACCCACTCAAACCTGTGGGGACTTGCATAAATAATGTGCCGGCCACAAACATACTGGCAGCAAAGCCAAACAATCCACGTCGCCAATCCAATTGATAGGATGGTTCCGAATGTTCAAGTTGAAATCCATTTCTGCCAGAAATTAACCGCCAAGCAATTACAGTGACACTGACAATCAACAACCCCAGCCAGGCGGCCGGCCCACTCAGGATAAAAAGAGCCAGGCACACCCCAAGGGGGATGGCTGCCCGCCGGTGATAAAAGCCGATTGACAGGCCGAGAAAGGCAATCGCCATGCTTAGTCCATCCACCTGTCGGGCAGTCCCAACCAATAATGGATCAATGGCAAGGCCAAAAGCCAGCAGGATGCTCGCCCGCTTTCCCAGCAGATCCTTGAAGAATAATGGCACCAGGACGATTAATGATCCAATCACCGCCGGGAAAAAGCGTGCCAGAAAATTACCGTTACCAAGGAGTGTAAATAGTGAGCCAGACCAGAGTACTGTCCCAGCCTGGGCACCGACCAGTTTTGCACCCTGCGTAAAATGTAACGCCTGGAGGGCCCAACCGGCTTCAACATCGTTCAATGATAGCTGACCCAAACCGGCCAGACGTACCCCCAATCCGATAAGAAAAGCCGCTCCAATCAATCCGTCGGTAAGTGTTGGTTTGCGCACTGCTACTCCCTTATTTCCCTTCCACCGGATTATACTCATAAATCGCGACTGAGCCGGCCTGGAAGACGGCTTTAAGTTCGTTTGTGAATTTCGTTTCATCCACCCGATACTTGTTTCGCTCCAGGTCGCCTATATAAATATACCTGATTTGATATCGGTCCAGAATGACTTTCGCATCAGCCCATGCGCTGGTTTGATATAACGATTCAATATCCTGCTCTCGGGTTCCAAGCTGGCTGCCGGTCCTGCCCCATTGGGATTCATGCCCCGGCCAGCCCAGGACTGTAGGCAACCCGGTGTGGGTGGCAATCCGTGCAAAACCGCTGTATTGACCGCCGATTGCTTCTGCCACCACCCCGACTGGGGCTTGTCGTAACCAATCAATCGCCTGGCGTTCTGAGGGATTATAGGTCGCCATCGAAGCCAACGCGTCCAGGTTCCAATCCTTGACCGGTAGATTCAATCGCTGGATCAAGGCAAATGTGGGATAAATCAAACCGATCAGGATCAAGAGCGTGGTTGCAGGGCGGAATAACACTCGCCAGAGGCGGCCGCGCTGATTCCACAGGATCACCAGTGCAAAACTACCGGCCAGGCTCCAAACCAACCAGGCTTGATAATAGAATTTGAAAATCGTATTCATCCGGTAGCCGAATTGATCCAGGAGGTAGAAAAACTCAGGCGCCAGGGTCAGGCCAATTCCCACTAAAGCAAGCAACAGAGCGTAGGTTTCCTCAGGCTGCTCAATATGGGGATTAATTTCCTCAGCTACGTCTTGGTTCTCAATGTGCGCCTTCCGTCTGCCCAGCAAACCCCAGGTCAGGCCAAGCATGACCAGGAGGGTAATCCAAGTTCCGGGGCTGGCCAACCGCTCCAGGAATGAACCGCCGACCAATGTCCCCAGGTTTGTGCTCCCGTGCAGGTCGAAAAATCGACTGGCATAATTGACCAATCGTTGTGCGATTGGCAGAGTCACCGGGTTGATATCCAGTTTCAAGATTGAAATCCATTGGGGTGAAACTGCAATCAACCCGCTTAACAGGAATGAAACGAACCAAAGTCCGAATACAATCCAGGCTGCCACTTTAAATCCGGTCCACCGCGAGGTTGACTTCCCCTCCTGTCGCCATCTCCAGAACAACCAGGCGAATATAGGGACAAGCATTCCGCCAAACATGATCCAAAAATGAATACCGCGGCTGAACATGCTTAAGCTGGGCAGGAACCCGCCCGCCTGGGATTTAAAACCAAGATAGAAGGGAAGGTAGAGAATGCCGCCTATGATTCCCAGGGTCAGTGCAGCTTTGAAGAAATCTCCGATCCGACTGCTGCTCCAACCATCCTGTTGGTAGTTCACCAAGGTGTACGCGGCGGCGGCCAGAGCAACATAAATCGGAAAATCCCATGTATTGAGAAAACCCATTGCACCCAGTGTGATGGCTCCCAGCCAGAAACCCGGTTGGCGAATCCAATCGGTGATTTTTCGGCCTGGCAGCATGGATTCAGCACGCGTTAAATAGAGATTCAGCACAAGACCGATCGCCAGGATTGCAAACGGCAGCGCCAGTACATGCGGATGTAAATCACCCAGGTAGAATGAGAAAAACGGGAACTCATCAATATTTTCCCGCACCACCCCGGCCAGATTGGTGTCCGTCACAACCCGCGATGCCCGCCACCACCAGATACCGCCAACCCGTTGGGGCACCCAACCCAGCGGCAAAGACGGAGGATTGTTTAGCTCGAGCAAGCCCAGCCAATTCCAGAATTTTGATGTCAAGGTGCCGTCGGCAGCCTGTGTCCAGAAAACACCCTTGGCGTGCAAAATTTCAAAGAAACCCTCCAGGTTGGAAACGATCAGCAACAGGAAAGGTGCCAGCAGTCCATTCCACACAGCCTGGCCGACCGGGCGGCCGTTTCTCTTCAGCCATCCAAAAGCCAGATTATACAAAATCCCATAGCTGGCTGTCGCGGCGAGGGCAAACCATAATGCAACCGCCAGGTTGAATCCAATGCTGGGCGGGGTACCCGCCAGCCGAATGATCATCGATACCAGGATGTATCCGAAGTAATAATACGAAATGGAGTAACCGGAAAGCCAGGGATCGTTGGGAGGAAAGCCTGGCGAACGTAGAATAGCGTTGATAAACGCCATTTCCATCGGTTTTTCGGTCGAGCTGATTTCAGGATAGGCGGCTCGGACAATCGTCCACAACAGGAAGGCCGTCAGGAATAGTACTTCAGTGACAAGAATGCTGCGGCGGTGCTCCTTCATCCAATTCCATAGGGTTTTCCACCCGATGCGGACGAATTGCCAAGTGCTCAAACCTGCCATAACTGCCAGTCCAACCAGTACCCCGCCAATATCATTCTGATTGAGTTGCAGGGTGGTTAGCAGCCAGAAGGCATAGCCCCAGATCAGTAAACCCAGCGGCTTACTTAACGCCCATCCCCGGTCCGGTAGACCTTTGAAGAGTTGAAAAGCCAGCGGGAAAGCCAGCAATCCTGTCAAAACCAATATTAAATACCAGACGATGAAATCAATCACTTCTGGATCACCTCATAGATCACAGTATCCTGCTCGTGATACACCTCTCGCCAGTAGACACCAATAAAATCGATAAATTTGACCAGGCCTTCTCCGGGATAATAGGCTTTCTCCAATTGTCCCACGATAATATATTTCACATTATATTTCTGCAGGAAAGCCAGCGCCTCCGCTGGATCAGTTGTCTTGTAAAATGCCTCAATTTCATTCACCCGTGGCCAGACCCAATCCACGGCCAGTACGGCTCTTTGCTGCCGTTGATGCCAGTTCCAACCAACCACTCCTGGCAGGCCGGTATAGATCGTGAAGCGCGAACCCCAGCGGTATTCCGGTGCATTGCCCTCCACAATCACTGGGCTTCCCTTTACATTGTCCTGCATCCATTGGATGGCGCGGTAATCCTGACTCAAATCCATATTAACGTTCTGATCATTGTAGGTTGAGTATGCCATGTAAGTCATGCCATCCAAGGTATGTGGTGCCATCGGAGCCATCCGGTCAGTTATCTTATCGTTTCCAGCCAGTAAGGGGAACCAGGCTGCTCCACCAACCAGCAGCACCAACCCGACTGACCAGGCGGATTTCCAGCCAGGTTTCCACTCATGGATCACCGCTGGCAGCAACCAAATTAGAGCTGCACCGGAACTGATCGCGAATAAGATCCAGGCCTGCAGGTAAAACTTAAACACTGTGTTCATTCTGCCCAGGTCCCCATGCAGGGTAACCAGTTCGACAACCAGCGTGATGGTCAAGGCAGTCCCGGCCATGAACAGCGCCAGGCGTTTCGCATCCGGCTGTCCCGGTCGAAACATCAGCACCAGCGCCCAGGCGGCCAGACCCAGGGCCAGCCAACCTATGGTGATCTTTTGAATGGTCAGGTAAGCCACGATCGCCAGGAAGAGAACAACCAGGGTTTGGATCAACCATTCATACGGCTTCAGCTTTTTCAATGCAGAGGCCGGTGTTTTTGCCATCCAATCCAATGACTCATGCACAAACCAGGAAGCCAGGACAAACAGGAATAAGCCCCAGTGAGTGAGGTATGACCAGAAAGGCGATCGGTCCCCTTTATACATATCCAGGGATGTGTATGCCTGTCCATACCACTTGGCAAATGGCTCGTAGGTTAGTAACGCCAGCCCGACTAATAAAACTACTCCACCGGTTGTAAAAATGACTCGACGAAGCGTCTGATTCAATTCAGGCAGGAATTTCTCCGGTGGCTTCGCATAGCGGATACCTGTGTAGAGTAGAACCAGTACCCCCAGGATCAAGTAAGTTGGAAAATCCCAGGTATTGGTAGGCCGTAATGCCCCGATAGCCAATGCACCAAGGATTAACGAACATAGAAAACCAAGCCCGGCGTGTCGATTTGACTCACCCTCTCCCCAGCGCCATTTTCGCATCAAAATGGAAATGGTCCAGGCAATGGCCAAAACTGTCAACACCATTGCCATCATATGGGCATGTAAATCCGCATACAGGAAGGTGAACAACGGAAATTCTGTAATCGGATCACCAGGATAAACCCGGCTGGGAATCCAGTACCAATCACCAGGCGGATAAGGTAATGGGATGCCCCCTAGGTACTTTATAAGTCCATCAAAAGTCCAACCAATGCGCTGGAAGAAAGTAGACGAATCGATCACTCCACCGGGAGCTGCCAATCTCATCAGGCCGTGCCAGACCATGCGCACGGAGCCAAGGTTACCCAGCAATACCATGCCAGCCGCAGAAGCAATTCCACCAATCCATGCCGATCGGTTTCCTGAGGGAGGTCTGGTTATCGCTTCAACGGATGGTTTTTCCACCTGGTCAATAGCATCATTTTTATGATGCAGTCCATTCAGGAATTCTTTCCAGGTCGCTTTAATCCCATTTCTGAATATGGGGTGATTTGATTGAACAGCAACTGAAAAACCAGATCCAAGTACCAGGTTGTACCCGCCACAAAAAGCACCCATTGCCAGCAGGCTGAACAAAGTTGGTAGGATCAGGTTATAAGCGATGGAAGGGATGATACCCAACAATTTGACCGGCATCCCGACCAGGACGAAACCGTAGTAATAATAATTGATATATCCGCCGGCAAACCAGGGATCATACGGTGGGAATGTCGACGATTTAATGACCGCATTGAAGTAGGAGAAATCCATCGGTTTTTCCCCGCCCTTGTAAGGGTGCCACAAATCCGGGTTACCCAGGCGGACGAAAAGGAACGCCAGGAAAAATCCCAGGCCGAGTACTTCCAACCACAGGTAATGCTTCCAGTGATCGCGCAGATCCTGGAAAAGTTCTCTACGGGTGACATAGGCCAGGACGGCTCCGATCACCAGCAAGAGTCCCAAAACAACAACCAACAAGCCCCGGCTAACCGTAATCCCTGCTGAACCGCTGATCCAGGCCAGCCAGGCGAATAACACCATTCCCACCAATCGGCTCAGGGGATAACCCTTATCGGCCAGCCCCCCCAGAGCCAGGCGGGTGAAGGGAAAAACGATCCAACCCAGCAGCGAGATAAACAGGTACCAGGCAATCACAGTCACAACCGGGGAGCCATTGATCAGCGCATCCCGGTTGAACAGATCAGCCCAGGTGCCCCCTGCTTGTTGTCGGGCCAATTGGTCTTTGGGCAACAAAAGCGTTCCGACAGACTTGCTGGCTCCGCCCGGCGTGACCTTGATGATCTTCGATAAATCAACTCCCCCCAGGATCTTGGTAACCGAATCGCGGCTATACGCATCTGTCTTGCGGAAGATCAGCACTTTCGGGGCATCATAAACTGTAAAAGCTTCTTCGGCAAACTGGGAATTGAATCGAATGTTTCCCAGGTTCGGATCGGATTGAAATACTTCAACAAGCTCAAATCCCAATTGCCCTGCAAACATCCCCGGTTTCGCCACATTGTAGCACCAGATGAGATCTTTCTCGTCCGGGCAGCCAAGCAGCGAACGATAATACGCAACGGTCAAGGGGTACCTCTCCGGTACCCGGGTAATGCTGCCGTATTGCCGATTGGAACTAATGAAAATATAGTCCGCCTGGTCCAGGATATTCTCGAATCGCATGAGTTTATCCTGTGTATCGTCCCAATACATTTCAAAATTCAGGTCGGAACGATAAATTCCAGCATAATAATCAAAAGGACTGTAGCCGTCCAATTCCAGCGGGATTGGATCGTCCCAGGGGGATTCCAGGGCAGGCCGATTTCCAGAGATTCCAATCCGTCCCTCGCCGGCAACAAGTTCTATCTGCAAGAAAAGGGATTGCTTCTCGGTAACTTCGATTGGCTGATCAAGGTTGACGGTAACTTCTTCACCCCGTGGATCTGCTCCCGCCAGAAACGTTCCACTCACTGTTCCGGAGGAAATCACCGCTCCGCCCTGGGCAGAATCCAGGACGGAGACTTTCAAGGTCTTGGATCCCGGATTTCCGCTCCAATCCACAACCCGGTTCAGCACGATACTTCCCAATGTGCCGGAATAATTCGCGTTAAATCCTTCCAGGAAGGGTTGTGTCGATTGGATGAGCTCAGTGGCGTCCATCAAGAATTGCATCCGGGTGGCGGAATCCTGGTACAACTCCAAAGCCAGGGTCCCATACAAGAACAAGGTTTGGTCCGTTTCCACCATGCTGATCCGGAAGCGATATTCCTGCCCGGCTTTCACCTCCACTGGCGTTTCCAGCTTGATCGTCTGGGTGCTTCCCCGCGGATCGCTTGCATCTGGTGGGAAAGCACTGCTCAACATCCCCGCGCCAATTGGTGCTGAATCGGATTCCCCGCTAAACACTTCCACGACCATGGTTTTCATGGCCGTATTATTATTGGTTGCATCCACGACGTGGGCAATTTGAAATCCGGTCAACCAGGCATCTGCATCAGCCTTAACAGTCAGCTCAACGGGAACCCCATTGCTAAGCTGCATGCGTAAGTGTGCGCCAATGGGCTGTTGTTTCTGGACGCCCGCGCTCAAATATTCCAGGTCGATCGCCCCGGGTACATTCTCATAAATCCAGGAGCTGGCTGCAATCCGGGTGACCGGGCGCGTATATATTTGAATAAATGCGTAAGCCCAAAGGGCGGTCAAAACAAGTACTACACCGCCAATAACCCCGGCTGAAATCCGGGTCAGTTGGCGAAGTTTTTCCCGCTTTGGCCGTGCATTCCATAGTTCAACCACCAGCCAGGCGGCAATCATCGCCAGAGTGGGATAAATGAGCAATTGGTAACGCATTGCCCGTACCCAGTTCAAGCTTTGCCAGGCAAAATACAACCCCGTCCACCCCCAGAGAAGGATGTATTTCCGCCATTCACCCTGCAGAATTCGCCAACCCATCCAGATGAAACCTGCCCAGGCCAGGATACCGAGCGGCAATCCCAGGCCCCAGATAACCATATTCTGAAGTGCAAACCAGATGGGACGCCTGGCCCACTGCCAGGCATACGGCACTTCCACGTTCCCGGAGCTGATATTGGCAGCTTCCTTCAAGTTCGCCACCCACTTGGAATTGATTTTCAGACCAAAGAAACCAGGCCCCATGAAGGCATAGGGTTGGAAGATACGAAATACCAGGAGCGAGATGATTGCGGCTATCACCAGGTTGCGAACAATAATCCAGGCCTGCCGTTCTTTCTGATCCTCAGGTAGCCGGCTCCACCACACCCCTGCCGCCAGAGGCAGCAGCACAGCGATCAGGCCGGCATTGATCTTGGAAGCCACGGCCATCCCCAGGGCTATGCCAAACGCGGCATACAGCCATAGTGAATTCCAATCCTCCCGCAACCAATGCTGCCAATCGCCTGCTCCATCGTTCACTTCATTCGGGCGTTCAACCGTCATGATCACGATGGCTAAATAAATGGCCAGGAAAGAAAAGAAATTGCTGAATGTATCAACTGTAAAGTAATGTGAAAGTTGGATGGGCAGGACTGAAAGTGCTGCAAACGCCGCCCCCAGCAAACCGATCTTTTCGTTCTTGAACAACCGGCTCCCGGCCAGGAAAACAAGCACCACGGTTAACATATCCATCAAAGCGGATAGATACCGCCCGACCATGTACACATTTCCATAGCCGGTCATATTGAAAGATTCGGCGATGAAACGGGTGATGATTAAAGGCAGAGTTCCGTAGACATAATAACCGAATCCTACATTGTGCGGATTCATCGTGGAGGTGGCTGCATCAAAATACTGGCTCAACTTGACCGGTTGGATTGATGTAATCACCATGGTCATGAATCGTTCGTCTGGATGCAGGTGCTGCCCTTCATCCCAATCCATGCCAACCAGGCGCAAGGCTGTTCCAGCCGCCAGGATGATTACGAGTAAAAGTACGGTAAGCCAGGTAGGCCACCAATACCGTTTTTGTTGAGTTTCGTTTGATCCAACAACCATATCCATCCAATATCTCCGACGAAAACAGGGTTATTTCGACATCAAGGTTGTGCTGCTGTTTGTGGAGGAACTACAAAGACATAAAAATCCTTACCCTCCACAGGAGATTTATGCAATGAAAACGAGCCGCTGGGATACAATGCCGTTAGTTTTTTGATGGAGTCTGCGTCCTGGATATTGACGATAAAAAGCTTCGCCCCATTCGTAGCCAGGGTCTGATCAAATTGATCCGGCCAGATGGCAAAATCCTTGCCGGGAAAACCCGCATTATAAGCCACCAATCGGGTATCCACCCAATATGGCCAGCCGACTACATAAGCTGAATCACGCTCACCGATGGTATCGGTGAATTGGCGAATCACCGCCCCGATTTCACTGGTATTCCAAGCCGAAAGTTGGTATTGCCGGGCGTATTTATCAAACACCAGGTTAAAATTCTGCCCCAGGGTCAGAGCCAGAAGAATACCCGTAACAGCTACGGCCAGCCATTTTCCACGCCCTCCCTCAGCCGGTCGGAAAACACCCTTAATCAATGCCTCAAAAGCCAACCCGGCAATCAACGCTACTGGGATAAATGCGGCTGCGGTCCGGTTGAGACTGGGGTTTTCAGCAGGATACGCCAGCGATAGGATCGATGGCATCATCAGTACCGGCACACTCACCAGCAGGGATATATCCTGCCAGTTTCTTTTTTGGGCGAAGCGCACCAGCA
>CAYOOA010000005.1:51041-78240 GCA_964405455.1 uncultured Anaerolineaceae bacterium
CTCACCAGCAGGGATATATCCTGCCAGTTTCTTTTTTGGGCGAAGCGCACCAGCAACAAGACCGTTCCAAGCAAGTACAACACCGCCATCACACTGTCCAGGGCTGGATAATATGGGATCGAATGCGGCCAGATTTCCCCGCCGGACCAGAAAAACATGATGCTCGCCTTCCAAAAATTTAGCAGGAAAATCATGAATCCCGAACCAGGCAGCGGGTTGCTTGCATCTCCTAGGCGGGAGAACGCCCGCAAGGTGACCAGTTGCGGATAATCTGCTGTAAAACGTAAAAGCGGTAACAGTACAGTCGCTGAAACCAGGGCCACGATGGTAACGTTGATGACCGTCGTTCCCAGTTTCTTTTCTTTGATTCGTAATATCACAAACAAGAGTGCGATCAATACGATTAAAAATGGAACGATCCGCATGGGTGTGTAGCCATGCAAGCCAATCCCAAGGAAAATTCCCGCCTTGATCATATCATTTCGGTTGGAGCGGCGCAGTCCGCGCATAAAATAATAAAGTGCCGGCGCTGTGAAGGCTGGGTAATAGGTAAATCGCAAGGCGATCCGGGTGAAGACATTCGGCCAGTAGGCAATCCCACCCAGCAACATGCCAGCCAGACCTGCCCACCGGCTGCCCATCTCCTTGCCCAACAGGTAAATGAACGGCAGAGTGAACAAACCGGCAATCGCTGCCCCAATTTTCAAGGACAGGAAGGATAACCCCGTCCCAAAAACCTTGATCATTAATGCGGTCCAATACATCTGGAAAGCTTCACGCCCGGTATTACGAGGAAAGAAGATGGATAACTTCCCGCTTAACACGTCCCCAATGTCAAGTAACTTTTCTGCGTGATCGCTGATCATCTCCGCCGGGACCTGGTTAAGATGGTACAGCCTGAAAAACAGGATGACCAGAACCGCCAGGATAAAAAGCAGGTCAAAGCCTTCCAGATTTATCCGCCATGGCAAGCGGAACCTGGCACCCCACCTCTTGAGGACTGTCGGAATATCGTTTTCTGGACGAATGTCCACAAACGCCAGGACGATCAGGATAACCGCGATCAGCCACAACACCACATTGAGAAATGTAAATTGGTTCCCCCCCAGTGCTAGAAATGCCAGCCCGAAACCAACCGCTCCCAGGGCCAGCATAAGCCGACGAACCTTTGAGGGTTCACCGCTGAATTCGTCCGCCGGTAGTTCGGCCAACTGCCACTCGCGGCTGAATATTCCCCAGATTCCAAGGAGAATAGCCAATCCATAAAAGACCACACCGCCAGTCACGTTCCGAGTCTCTGGTGCCAGGAACCGCTGCCCGACCAGACCCAGGACAACAGCCAACAGGATCCTCCAGGGGATTCGATAAGCAGATCTGGTTGGTTTTTTCGCCAGGGGCTCAGTCTGATCTGCTTCCACCATCTGTACCGGCGATTCTTCTGTGATTAAGTCGGGCGTTTTTTCAGGAAAGACAGGTGTTGGTTCTTCCTGCGATTCCAAAACTCCAGCCGCCTGAGGCGGACGCTTCCGCCAGAAGGCTAATTTTTCCTTGACCAGATCCAGAACACTAGGCTCTTCCATAAACTTCCTGTTATTCAGCGTTCTTTTTGCGAGCGATATAGAAAGTGCAAGTTCCCCGGGGCGTCTTGGGATCCTCAGTGTAATATTTTTCGACAATCCTACGGGTGATTGCCTGGTTCCAACGTGCCGGGGTCAATATCCATTTTCTGAACAGGATGTGGGCAATTGCAGATGGCAGACCGAAATAGTGGCCCCATTCAAGCACTGCCAGTGCTTCCGGGGAAAAATAGTGCCACCATTCCACCACTTCAAAACCAGCTGATTCGAGGTTTTTCTTCCATGTTTCAGGATCGTCACAATGGTAATGGCGGGCAATTTTATTGAAGAATGCCCGATATGCCTTGGCCAATCCTTTTAAATTGAGCCGATCAAAAAACCGGGCAATGGATAGATTGGATAAAAATTGATGATTGGGAACACAGAAGTAAAATAAACCTCCCGGGCGTAGCACGCGGCAAACATCCACCAGGACCGGTTGCAAATCCGGGATATGTTCCAGGACGGAATTGCTCATCGCGCTGCCAAATGACCCATCCGGGAACGGCATCTGGTGCCCGTCACCCTGGACAACCAGGTTGTAGGCATGCGTCTTGACTGCCTTATGAATCGGCCCCACCCATGGATCAATTCCAACATCCAACGGTTTATCAAAGGTGATGGAGGCAAAGCTACCATCGCCACAGCCCAGGTCTAAAATGGGGCCTGGCATCTCGAAATCTTCGTAAAAACGCCCTTCAATCGCACGCAGAAAAGCCCTGAAATAGGGCAGCTCGCGCAGATTCAACCACAAGTAATCTTTCTTCGCCATGGATCAGGCGCTCCGTAATTCTTCAAATAAATTCTCGTAATATCCAGCCACTGTATCCGGCAAATAAGCCTGCCGGATCATTTCGGAATCAGACTTGTACTTTTCAGGGTTGGCCACAACCCGGCAGACAGCATCTGCCAGGCCATTCGAATCACCAATGGGGAAAATCTCTCCCATCCCGTGCACGGTCACAGGCTGACGGACGCCCGGTAAATTGGATGCCACCGATGGTACTCCACTCAACATGGCCTCAATTTGAACCAACCCAAACGACTCAGTCGAATTAAGGCTTGGCAGAACCAGCACATCCAGGTTGGGGTAGAAAGCCGACATTTGTTCAGGCGTCAGGCTGCCGACGAACTTCCAGCTCCCCTGCTGTTGGTATTGTTGAATGGTTGGCTGCAATTTTTTCCAATACGCCTCTTCCCCGATGATGTTCTGGTAAGGTCCGGCGAAGAGTACCATGGCCTGAGGGTATTTTTGCAGGATTCTCGGGAGTGCATCCAGCAGGACTTCCACGCCTTTCTCAGTGGCAAAGCGGGCAGCCATACCAATCACTGGTCTGCGTTGATCCGGGTTATTCTGGGCCGCAAAATCACGGATCGCGGTTTCCCCCACCTCAGGCATTTCCACCGGCGGCGGAATTACGCGAATTTTTTTCAAATATCGCCTCAGAAAAGGTGAGTTTTCTCCATAATCGCGGGTATAGGTCACAACAGCCTGGGTGGATAATGCTGCCAGGTTGTTCATCACCTTGACTCCAATATTGGCTGCCCGACTAAGCAATCCCGGCGGCATTATCAAATCACAATGATAGGTGATGACAGTCGGTTTATGCAGGATTCGTCCGCGTAGGGCCACTCCTGCGGCATCAAATTGCGGTAAGTGCAAATGGACAGCATCATGTTCTGCCACCAGTTTACTGGCCAGAAAGCCAAAGGTTGGCATGATAACGCCCTTGCTTAACCGCATCATCACGGGGGCGCGCACAATCCGCACACCGTCCTTCGCTTCCTCTAAAGGTAATTCGGGGCTGTACTGCGAGGTAAGAACGGTCACGTGGTGACCACGGCAGACAAGAGCTTTCGTCAGCCGTTCTGCGTAAATGGTTAACCCGCTTGTGTGAGGGCGGTAATAGGTTAAAACCGTTAATATTTTCATGCAACCCTCATGCAAACAGGTACCGGTTCGTTTTAACCCACTCCACCAAACGCTCCACACCATCCTCAACGCTCACCCGGGGTTTCCAGCCCAATTCCGCTTCAGCTTTACGAATATCGGCAATAAACACCTTCTGATCCCCTGGTCGCCAATCCCCCTGGCCGGTGGGAATGGCCTGCCCGAGTGCTTTTTCCAAAATTGGTTTGAATTCTGTCCAGATGGAAATTGTGTTCACCACACCGCCGCCCATGTTGTACACGCGGCCGGCCGCTGTTTGAATGTTGTTCACCGCCAGGTCATAACCGTCCAGCAAATCCTCCACGAACAATACGTCACGTACCTGTTTCCCATCTCCATAAATGGTAATGGGACGCTGGTTGACTGCAGCAATGATGAACCAGGCCGCCCATCCCTGGTCCTCTACGCCAAACTGGCGCGGTCCATAAATACAACTCTGGCGGAAAACCACGGTCGGCAGATCATAGATTCGGGCGTAGTCCCGCACATATTGATCCCCGGTACCCTTGGAGCAGCCATAGGGAGAGTGGAAATCCAAAGGCTGAGATTCCGGGCAGCCAAGCGGTAAATCCTTGTACATATACCGTGTTTCCTGCTCTACCACTTCCACGTCATCCATCCCACCGTACACTTTGTTGGTGGAGGCGAACAGAAATATTGGCTTTCTGCCTGATATGCGGGCGGCTTCCAGGACGTTGAAGGTTCCCAATGCGTTTATTTCGAAATCCTCCCGCGGGTGGGTCACTGAGGTTGTTACCGCAACCTGGGCTGCCAGGTGGACAATTACATCTGCATCTGCCGCCGCCTCTTCAATTGCTTTCGCATCCCGCACATCGGCCTGGATTAATCGGAATGAATTGGCTCCATATTCTGCCCTCAGCCAGGCCAGGTTTGCTGCCGCCCCCTTGCGGGAAAGATTATCAAAAACGGTTACCTTTTCGCCCCGTTTAAGCAGTCGTGAAACATAATTGGATCCAATGAATCCGGCCCCGCCGGTGACTAGGTAATTTCGGATCATCATTTCTCCATCTTGTATCAGTATTCGTACCACATCACGAAATTTTCAGGAATTCTCCTGTTCGCGCTTGGAAAAAATCTCTTTAACCTGCGCCAGGCTTCTCCCATCCTGGATCAAGCCTATCATCCCCAGAATGGCGGTAACAACAAACTGCAGAACGTGTAAAAGAATGGCAAATGCCAGGCCGGTTTCAGAAGCAACGCCCAATAAAACCAGGGCGCCAACAATGGCGGCTTCATATACACCCACGGCTGAGGGAACCGAGGGCAGCGCTATTCCCATTGCCAGGGCTGTATCTGTAAAAACACCCCACCAGAAAGGCACATCAGGGATTAAGGCGCGCAGAAAAACATAATGATTTACAAACGCCACACCCCAGGAGAGCCCGATCAGGAGAACCGCTGCCAGGAAGCGCCTTGGGCGATTCAAAACAGCCAATCCTTCAAAGAGGTGACGGATTTGCGGCTTGACCCATCGTTGCCAAAAGCCAGCCTTTATCTGCCATGTATCCATCCATGCCAGAAGCTTTTCCTGGAAACGGGCTGCCAGGAATAAGGCGAATAGAACGATGATGACCAGCCCAAGGGTGATGAATCCGGCTGTCCGAGCCCAATCGGCCCCGACAACCAGGGGCAGACACAACAGAAAGATTCCCGCTGCAAACACGAGGTCGAATACTCTCTCCAGAACAATACTGGAAAGCGCCCTTGCCGTGCCGATGTTGTTCACCTGTCCCATGAAAACTGCCCGGGCCAATTCACCCGCGCGATGAAACAGGATATTGTTGATCAGGTAGCCTTCATTGACAATACGAAATGATTGCCACAGGCCCGGTTTCCCGTCCAGGATTTCGCGCCAAGCTGCCCCACGCAGAAATAGGAAAACCAGCGTGATGCCAACTCCGGCTGCCAGCGTCCACCATCGAACTCGCCCCAGTGCATCCCCAACGCCTTTCCAATCTGAGACACGTAAGAGAATGGCAATGGCGATCAGGCTTATTAGGAGCCCCGGTAACCACCGCCGTACTTTCTGCCACCAGCCTGCCTTGCCCTGGCTCATTCATCCCCCAGGCGCAAGATGGCCATGAAGGCTTCCTGTGGAATCTCAACATCGCCGACCATTTTCATCCGGCGTTTACCTTTTTTCTGTTTCTCCAATAATTTCTTTTTTCGGGTGATGTCACCGCCGTAGCACTTGGCCAGCACATCCTTGCGCATTGCTTTAATATTGGCGCGCGAAATCACTCTTCCATCCGAGGCAGCCTGGATGGGTACATCAAACAGTTGTCTTGGGATGACATCCTTCAATTTGGTGATGAGCCGCTGCCCCTTGTGGTATGCATCATCCTTGTGTACAATCGCTGCCAGCGCATCCACCGGAATGCTGTTCACCAGCACTTCCAGTTTCACCAACGAACCGGCCCGATATTCCAGGAAATGGTAATCCATCGAAGCATAACCGCGCGTGCGCGATTTCAACTCATCAAAGAAGTCAACGATCATTTCCGAGAGGGCAATTTCAAAATTCAACTGCACCCGGTTGGGGGCCGGGTACTCTTGATCCTTGTAAATTCCGTGCCGCTTGGTGACCAAATCCATCACGGTACCGTAGAATTCAGTGGGGGTGATGATCTGCAGGCGCATCCAGGGCTCGCGAATTTCAGCGATGGTTCCCTGTTCTGGTAGTTGCGCGGGGGAATCAATCCGAATGGTATCCCCATGCAAAAGAACCACTTCATATTCCACTGATGGCGCAGTGACCAGGATATCAAGGTCGTATTCCCGCTCCAGGCGTTCCTGGATGATTTCCATGTGGAACAGTCCTAGAAATCCGCAGCGGAAACCGAAATTCAAAGCCTGGGATGTCTCCGGTTCATAAATCAGCGAGGCATCATTCAACTGCAGTTTTTCCAGGGATTCTTTCAAATCATAGTAATCGTCATTTTCCACCGGGTAAATCCCGGCGAAAACCATCGGCTTGACTTTCTGATACCCAGGCAAGGCACTGCTGATCGGCCGGCTTGCCAGTGTGATCGTATCGCCCACCCGGCATTCGCGGACTGTTTTCAATCCAGTCGCGATATATCCAACATCGCCCGCTTCCAGGAAATCAACCGGGCGCATGTTTGGACCAAAAAAGCCAATTTCCACCGGCTTGAGATCAACATTAGTGGCCATCAAACGAATAATGTCCGTGAGGCGAATGGATCCATCCATCACCCGGATATAGGCAACCACGCCTTTATACGAATCATAATGGGAGTCGAAAATCAGGGCGCTTAATGGTGCTTCAGCATTGCCTTTCGGCGCTGGGACCTGCCGGACAATCGCTTCCAGCACGGATTCAACGTTCAGACCATCCTTTGCCGAAATTCGTAATACATCCTCGGGCTTGCCACCCAGCAAAGCGCAAATATCCCCGGCCACTTCATCCGGCCGGGCAGAAGGTAGATCGATCTTGTTGATGACGGGGATAATCACCAGGTCAGCTTCCAGGGCCAGGTACAGGTTGGCCAGCGTCTGTGCCTCAATCCCCTGGGTGGCATCCACGATCAGCAAGGCTCCTTCGCAGGCTGCCAGAGCCCGGCTGACTTCGTAGTTAAAATCAACATGTCCGGGGGTATCAATCAGGTTAAGTTCATAGTCCTGACCGTCTGCAGCATGATACATCATGCGCACAGCCGAGGCCTTGATCGTCACACCCTTTTCCCGTTCCAGGTCCATGGAATCCAGGACCTGTTCGGTAGTGTCGCGATCAGAAATCGTACCGGTCAGGTGCAGCAGGCGGTCTGCCAGGGTGGATTTTCCGTGATCCACGTGGGCAATAATACAGAAGTTGCGTGTTCTTTCTATCATCATGAATGTTAAAGTATAACCGAAATTTCGTCGTCAGATTAATTATTTTCCGGTTTTATATATCCTGAATTCGTTCTGCAAACAACATGCCCAGGTCTGGATGGACCGGATTCTCAGCATATTTCACCCGGTAACCACTTTCTTGGAGAAAGCGGATCAGGTCTGTATGCATGTAGGAGGTCACACCATCGTGTGTCTCCATCACGATGCGTTGGATCTTTTTTAGCGAGTCTGGCTCGGTTGGAAAGAGGATCTCATATTCACCTCCTTCGCAATCCATCTTCAAAAGGTCGCATCTCTCTATATGGAAATTCTGCAAAACATCCTTCAGCGAGTAACTATCCACTTCCTGCCAGCTTTGGGTGGTAGTTTGGGCGGTACTTAACTGCACCGCTTCGGCGTTGGCAGTCGAAAGCCGCATCATTCCGGTTTGCCGGCCAACCGCAGCGGGAATCAACGTCACATTACTGACATCGTTCAGCGCAAGGTTGACTTTGAACAACTCAACTGAAGGCCCAAACGGCTCAAAAGCAATCACCCGGCAGCCCGGATTCTTTTTTGCTACATCGATGGAAAAATCTCCCCAACCTCCACCAATATCCATTACCGTCCACCCGTTCTCGATCAGGGTTCCGAACCGCTCATATTGCTGATCCAGGCAGGTCTCTTTCAAAACCCACACATCCATGAGCGTGTTCACCTTATAAAGGCTGCCATCCCGGAGACGGATCACGCGGGGAGAGCTGCCCCTTTTGGATAGCGCCAATTTGATAACCTCCCCCCAATTATTCACTCCGCCTAAAAGGGTGGGAATGGAGCGTAGATAATACATCAAACCTGAAAACTTCATTTAGAAAACTCCCGGGCAAAGATAATACCATCAATTCTTGATGAAACAACTCCCACAGGTTATATCAATTTACATCCCATTGTAAATTTTCAATGTCCGCCATATTGAAAATCAAGTGAACTAGAAATTCAACGTTACCCTTCGGGCCGATCAATGGAGAGCGAATGACTCCCCGAACGCCGAAACCGTTTTCCCCAGCGGAGTGCAAAACTTCTTCAATCACCCGCTGATGAATGGCTGCATCCCGAATGACTCCCTCACCCTTGGCAGCATCCTCCCGGCCGGCCTCAAACTGGGGTTTAATGAGTGCAACGACTTCCGGGTGAGGTTTAGCGGCAACCTGCGAGGTAAACCACTCCCGGAATACTGGCAGCAGGATTTTCAAGGAGATGAAGGACGCATCCACCGTAACAAGATCAATAACTTCCGGAAAGCCCTTCACATGGCGGGCATTGGTTCGCTCCATCACGATCACCCTGGGATCATTTCGCATTTTCCAGTGCAACACCCCATAACCAACATCCACGGCGTATACCCCCTTGGCCCCATGCTGCAACAGGCAATCCGTAAACCCACCGGTGGAAGCGCCTACGTCCACGCAAATCAAATGATCTAGGTGGGTTAAGTTGAACGCCACAAGGGCAGCCTCCAACTTTTCACCTCCCCGGGAGACATACCGGGGGCCAGACTCCACTTCCAAATGGCAGGCCGCATCCACCCGATCTGAGGGTTTTAATGCCACCTGTCCATTGACGCGCACCTGTCCGGCCATCACAAGCCGCTGGGCCAGGTTTCGGCTGGCAGCCAGCCCACGTTCCACCAAAAGGAGATCCAAACGCATTTTTTCCATTACGACCCTATTTTACCTGAACTATACGCATACCGCCCATTAAAACTTGTGATAATATTATTCCATGTTAAAAGCCCTGATCAAAACGATGCGCCCGCGCCAGTGGCCAAAAAATGCCTTTGTGCTGGCTGCCCTCGTGTTTGATCGCCAGATGACTCATGAGCCGGCCTTGCTCATTTCCCTTGCCGGCTTTTTCATCTTCTGCCTGGTTTCCAGTTCGATTTACATCTTTAATGACATTGCGGATGTTGAAGCCGATCGCCGTCACCCGGATAAATGTAAACGCCCAATTGCCTCCGGGAAGTTGCCAATCCCATTTGCAACCACAATCGCTATTCTACTGGTTATTGGTTGTCTTCCAGCCGCCTGGTTTCTTTCTCGCGGCTTTGCGTTGATCACCGCCATCTATTTTGTGATGATGCTGGCCTATTCTAAGTGGTTGAAGCATATTCCCTTAATCGATGTGCTGGTGATTGCAGCCGGGTTTGTTCTCCGCGTCGCCGCCGGAGTCAGCCTGATCGTGGTCGAGCGTTTTTCTCCCTGGCTTTATGTTTGCACCACCCTGTTTGCGCTGTATATTGGCTTTGGTAAACGTCGGGCTGAATTAACGCTGCTCGCCAATCAATTGAATGGCTCCTCTGCTGTCAATGAAAATGGCGGAAAGCTAAGCCTAACTCGCAAGGTTCTGGATGGCTACACTTTGCCCTTCCTGGACCAGCTAATTACCATCGTCAGTTCCACTACAATCATTGCTTACAGCTTGTACACGTTCAGTTCACCCAATCTTCCAACCAATCACACCATGATGCTGACCATTCCCTTCGTCATGTACGGGATTTTTCGCTACCTGTACCTGATCCAGGTGAAGCAGGCCGGCGGAGCGCCGGAAGAGTTATTGCTGACTGACCGTCCGTTACAGGCTACCGTCCTTTTTTGGGCGATTACCATCGTAATTGTTTTTTACACCCAACCCATCCCGAAGATATGAAACAGGCCAAGGCTTCTGCTCCAGGTAAAATCATCCTTTTTGGTGAGCATGCAGTCGTTTATCAACGCCCGGCAATCGCCATCCCGATCCACCAGGTGCAGGCGACAGCAACCCTTATTGAAGATCACGCTCATCCAAACAATGGCTTATTCATCCAGGCTCCCCAAATTAATCTCCAGGGAGCTTACAACGCGATCCCGGCTGAGCATCCCATATCACTCCTATTGCGCCTGATCCTGGAATTTCTTCACATCGAAAAGGTTCCTGATCTCACCCTTGCACTAGAATCCACGATCCCGTTGGCAAGTGGAATGGGCTCAGGCGCTGCTATTTCTGTTGCAGCCATTCGAGCTTTTTCTGCTTTCTTTGAATTTCCCCTTTCCCGGGAACAGGTGAACTCAATTGCCTTCCAGGTCGAGAAGAAATACCACGGAACGCCCTCCGGGATTGACAATACCGTCATCACCTACGAACAACCGATCTTCTTTGTTCGTGGTACACCCTTCCAGCGTTTACAACTAAGTCAACCGATGACTATAATCATTGCCGATTCAGGCATTCCCTCCACCACACTGGAGGTGGTTGCTGATGTCCGCCGCGGTTGGCAGGAAGATCCACAGACATTTGAAGCATTGTTTGACCAAATCGCCGGCATTTCCACACAGGCTCGACAGATCCTGGAGCACGGTCTCGTAGCTGACCTTGGCCCGTTGATGACCTCCAACCAGCAAGCCTTGCGTAAAATGGGTGTATCCAGCCCCAGGTTGGATTACCTGGTCGATGCCGCCCTCTTTAGCGGTGCCCTCGGTGCCAAGCTTTCCGGCGGAGGTCGCGGCGGGAATATCATCGCCCTTGCAGAAACTGACCATGCTGGCGAAATTGCTCACGCATTGCAGCAGGCTGGCGCTACACACATCATCATCACTACTGAGACTCCGAACATCCATGGATGAATTGGTTTTTGTAAAGCTGGGCGGTTCCCTGATCACCGAAAAAGATAAGCCACGAACCCCCCGATTGGAGATTCTCGCCAGGTTGGCTTTTGAAATCTCTTCAGCCCGGCGTGCCAACCCTGAACTAAAAATCCTTCTGGGGCACGGCTCTGGTTCTTTTGGGCATCAATCCGCGAACCGCCATCAAACCCGTCTGGGCGTCAGTTCCATTGATCAATGGATGGGATTTGTTGAAGTCTGGCGAGATGCCAGGGCCTTGAGCCAAATCGTGCTGGAAATTATGCAGGGAGCCGGTCTGCCAATTCTTTCATTTCCACCTTCAGCCAGCGCCATAACTGTTGATCACCGGGTAAAGGACTGGAATATCCTCCCAATTAATTCGGCATTGGATCACAATCTGATCCCACTCCTGCAGGGAGATGTGGTTTTTGATTCGCAGATTGGTGGGACCATCCTTTCCACGGAAGAAATTTTCCAGTACCTTGCCCCTCTTTTTAAACCATCACGCATATTACTGGCCGGACTTGAACCTGGCATCTGGGCAGATTTTCCAGCCTGCACCCGGCTCATTTCGAGGATGACAAAAAACGATGTCAAATCTTTGGGAGACAACTTATCTTCTTCCTCTTCGGTGGATGTAACCGGCGGTATGGCTGAAAAGGTGAAGATAATGTTTGACCTAATGGATCAGACTCCCAACCTTGAGGTTTCAATTTTTTCTGGACTGGAAGAAGGTGCTCTCCTTTCCGCCCTGACTGGTTCCCACCCAGGAACAACACTTTCGCTTAATTAATCCAGGAGGTCCCTCATGTTGTTTACCCGCGAATTGCTCGAAAATATTGAAGAAAAATCCCTTGCCCCCTATGGCATGCACTCCAAGAACTCTCACGGCCGCCATTATCCTGAAGATGAAGCGGATTACCGCACCATTTTTCAACGCGACCGCGACCGCATCTTACATACCACTGCGTTCCGCCGCCTGGAATACAAAACCCAGGTCTTCATCAATTATGAGGGGGATTATTATCGCACGCGCCTTACCCACACGCTCGAAGTCACCCAGATCGGACGGACCATCGCCCGCGCCCTGGGTGCCAACGAAGACCTAGTGGAAGCCATCTGCCTGGCACACGATATGGGGCACCCGGCTTTTGGTCATTCCGGCGAAATGATCCTGGCGAAATTGATGAAAGATTACGGAGGTTTTGATCACAACAAGCAATCCTTCCGCATCGTCACTTTCCTGGAACGGCGCTACCCGGATTTTCCTGGCTTAAATCTGAGTTGGGAAGTCCTGGAAGGTATGGTAAAACACGAGACTGAATACGACATTTCGGATGCAAAGGATTTTAATCCAAACCTGCGCGGCAACCTGGAAGCCCAAATTTGCAATGTCTCTGATGAGCTTGCCTATACCGCCCACGACCTGGATGATGGACTGCGCTCCGGCATGATCACCGCTTCAATGCTTTCTGGGATTGAACTCTGGGAAATCGTATGTGATTCTATTGGATGGCACGGCTCTTCACTGGATGACCTGACCCGTCACCGCTTGATCCGCCGCTTAACGGGCATGTTGGTCACAGATAACATCAACGCAACCATCTCCCGGTTGAAGCAATCCGGCGTTAGCTCCGTGGACGAATTACAAAGCTTGCCTTATAATGTTACCGGCTTTACGGATGAGATGCGCCGCAGGAACCGTCAATTAAAGGATTTCCTGTTTCAGAACCTGTACAGGCACTGGCGAGTTGTGCGAATGGCTGTTAAGGCGGAGCGTATCGTAACGGATTTGTTTAATGCTTACAAATCCGAGCCAACCATCCTACCTTCCCATGTTCAATTATGGGTGGAGGAACGCGGTCTTGAGCGTGCCCTGTGTGATTATATTGCAGGCATGACCGACCGCTTCGCAATCGAAGAGCATAACCGGCTGTTTGATCCGGGGTTGCTTCCATAAAACATTATTGGAGATTTCTCATGGCTGAAGTTTCTTACCTGACTGCCGAAGGGGCTGCCCGCTTACGCGAAGAGCTGGAAAATTTGAAAGGACCAGCGCGCGAGCAGTTATCGATCCGCCTGCGGGCTGCCATCCAGCAGGGCGATCTTTCGGAAAATGCCGATTACTCTGCCGCCAAAGAAGAACAGGGTTTTCTTGAGGGCCGCATCCAGGAATTGGAGCACCTCCTTCGGAACGTAGTTTTAATCGAAGACATTAAACAAGATACAACCGTTGTCAATATTGGCACCAAGGTCACTGTCCAGGAAGAAGAATCCGATCCTGAAACTTACCAGGTGGTCGGCCCCAAGGAAGCAGATCCTCGCAAAGGTCGTATTTCCAACGAATCCCCAATCGGCCGCGCCCTGATCGGCAGCCGCCTTGGCGAAACCATCCAGGTGGATACACCTGGCGGTTCCATCCGCTTGAAAATTCTCTCCATCGAATAAAAAACAGCCGCCCGATTGGGCGGCTGTTGATTTAACCTGTCAGGATCAGGCTTTTGGCTTTGGCCACACGGCCATTTCAATGGTCAAGTGTTCAAAGAAACTGCCAGCCGGCAAAGCCCCTTCTCCGTAGTTCATATCCACCACGCGGGCTTCCAGCTGCAAGGTGGCTGTTTCCAACAAAATTGTGGCACCGGGTGCCAACAGGACCGGCTCGCCCTTGGAAAGTAGTCGCTGGCGTAACTGGGCATCGTTGAAAGCGTTCTGGCTCATCAGAACCTTGGTGACAGTTTGAATATCATTCTTGTCAAACAGCCAGATTTCAAATGCAGTCACCTTCTTGGGATCACCCACACCGATCAGTTCAGAGATACCAATCCCACATTCGCCCAGGAACTCGCCGCTGGGGGATTCAATGGAGTCGGAGGTATCAAAATGGTCATCGCCAATTTTATAGGTTTTTACATATTGGGCGATGGGTGCTTCGACGCCGGCGGCCTCATAATTGGTCCGCTCAGTGTTCCGGCTGATTTCAGCCGCTTCCTGGAAGGCTGATTGCTTGGGGGCAGTTCCACCCGTAAATGATTTGCGCCGAATGAGGAAGATGTAAGCCAGTGCCGCGGCGATCACCAGAAGAACCAGGCACAGGACAACGAACAGTAAAACGCTTCCGCCCTTGGTTGGTTCGGTTACCGGCGTGGTTGCAACGACCGGGGTGGCACCGGGGACAGCAGTGGAAACCACCGCGGCTCCCCCCTGGACGAGGTTATTGAAGGCAACCAGTTCCTGAGGATTCACCTTTGGATCCACCATCAGTTCGTTGAGCAATTCAGGCGCTTTAGAACCGATTTCTTTCCAGCGCGCAGCTGCAAGAACCGGGTCTGGATTGCGTGCATATGACTCCACAGCCATGCGCAGATAGTCTTTCTGTAAATCAACTCGCAAATGCTGAATAGAGGCGTCTGTCCATTTGACCGGGAAAAGTCCCCAGCCCAGGATTGGTAAGCCGATGATCAATCCAATGACAAGCCCAATCAAACCTGCAACCAGGGGCCGCTTAATGTAACCGAGAATTTTCTCCATTTTTTCACACTCCTCATGTCCTCAATGGACATTCGCCTGAATTATTCTTCGCTCCATAGTATTTTAGAACAAATATCGTATGGATGCAACACACTTTCGTGAAATTTCATTATCAATGTTGCAAGTTTTATGCCGTCTCAGGCGAATTCTGCAAAATATCTTCCTGCAGGAATGTCTCCGAGCAGTTACTGCACTGCAATTCGCGCTTATTGGCGATCACCAACAATCCGCCGCACTTGGGGCACGGTGTCGAGACCGGTTTTTTCCAGCTCGTAAAATTGCAGTTGGGATAATTTTCGCAGCCGTAGAACACCCTTTGCTTGCGGGTTTTTCGTTCCACAATTTCTCCGCCATCCTGGGGACAGTGAACACCGATCTTCACCAGGAAGGCTTCCGTGTGGCGGCAGTTGGGGAAGTTGGAACAGGAAACAAATTTGCCGTAGCGTCCCCAGCGGATGACCAGGTCACCGCCGCAATCAGGGCAAATTTTGCCAATCTTTTCCAGTTCAGCCTTGGAAACGGGCATTTCCAGTTGCGCTTTGGCCAATTGGGGTCCAAAGGCTGCATAGAAAGTGCCAATCACCTCCGGCCAATTGCGCTCACCGGATGCCACCAGGTCCAGGTCGCCCTCCATCCGGGCAGTGAAGCCCATATCCACAATCTCCGGGAAGTGCGCTACAACCAGGTCATTCACCAGGATACCGGTTTCCGTCGGATTGAGCCGCTTGCCCTCTCGCTCCACGTACCCGCGTTCCTGGATGGTGGATAAGATAGGCGCATAGGTGGAGGGTCGGCCAATTCCATATTGTTCCAGGATCTGGACCAGGGATGCCTCCGTATAGCGCGGCGGCGGCTGGGTAAAATGCTGCTCCGGGATCAGGCGGATCAGTTCCTGCTTTTGACCTTCTTCAACTCCGGCCGGGATGCGCGCATTCTCAGCCTCCTCTTCAGATTTTTGGTCTTCGTCTTTTGCTTCCTCATAGACCACCAGGAAACCGGGGAATTTAAGGGTCGAACCGGTTGCCCGGAAGAGGTAGCGGTGCGCGGGAGCCGGCACGTCCAACTCCACAGCAAGCGTATCAAAGACGGCAGCTTCCATCTGGCAGGCTACAAACCGCTGCCAGATCAACTGGTACAGGCGGAATTGATCGTGGCTGAGGAAGGTCTTGATGGCAGCCGGTGCCCGCATCACGGAAGTCGGGCGAATGGCTTCGTGAGCCTCCTGCGCGCCTACGGCGCGGGTGGTGTATTTGAGCGGTTCAGCCGGTAGGAAGTCCGCCCCATAAGTCTGCTGAATATAGGTTCGGGCTTCATTGAGAGCCAGTTCGCTGATATTCGTTGAATCCGTTCGCATGTAGGTGATCAGGCCGGTGGTACCACCCTCGCCCACATCCAGGCCTTCATACAATTGCTGGGCCAGGGCCATTGTTCGTCGGGCAGTAAAGCCCAACCGCCGCGAAGCTTCCTGTTGCAATGTGCTGGTGATAAAAGGCCCGGCAGGTTTCTTGCGGCGTTCGCTGCGCTTGATCCGCGTGATCGTAAAATCGGCCGGCTCCAGTTCAGCCAGCATGGCATCCACGACCTGCTGGTTCGGCAGCACCGGATCAGCCTCATCCACTTTTACCATGCGGGCAACAAATGTGGACTTGGAGCCACGGGGTTTTAATTCTGCAGCAATCGACCAGTATTCAACAGGATTAAACGCATCAATCTCGCGCTCGCGCTCAACGATCAGGCGAAGGGCAACGGATTGAACACGCCCGGCGGAAAGGCGGCTGCGTACTTTCTCCCAGAGTAAGGGAGAAATGCCATAGCCCACCAGTCGGTCAAGCACCCGGCGCGCCTGCTGGGCATTCACCAGGTCCATATCGATCTCACGTGGATGAGAAAATGCATCCTCAATCGCCGGTTGGGTGATTTCATGGAAAACAACCCGCTTGGAAATCTTGGGGTCGATCTGCGCAGCTTCCATCAAGTGCCAGGCGATCGCTTCTCCTTCACGGTCAGGGTCGGTTGCCAGGAAGATTTCTTCGGCGTGTTTGGCCAATTCCTTCAATTCCTTGACCACTGCCCGCTTTTCATTCGGAACCCGGTACTTGGGCTGAAAATCATGGTCCACGTCCACTGAGAGTTCAGAGCGAAGCAGATCACGCACATGCCCGACAGAGGCGCGCACGGTGTATCCCTTGCCCAGAAAACGCCCGACGGTTTTTGCCTTGGCCGGGGATTCCACGATCACCAGTTTTCCGCCGTTACGGCGAGCAGCCTTACCTCGCGCTGGAGCTTCCAATCCAGCATGGGCTTCGGTTTTTCCCATGCGATATAGTTTTGTTCCGCAGACCGGGCAGACACCGCGAGTAACCGGCGCCCCGACGGCGTTAAATTCCGCCACCCCATCTTGAATTTCTCGTTTTGCTTTGCATTTTACACAATAGGCTTCCATGACATCATCTCCTATAAGTATTCCGGGGTCCCTTTTTGTTTCAATTGAGAAACTACAGCTCTCACCTGCTGTGCATCCTCTCGTTTACATACCAACAAGGCATCCGGTGTATCTACCACGACCAGGTCCTCCACGCCAACCAGGGCCACCAGGCGCTTGCTTACTTCGCTGATCACCAGGTTCTCGGAGGCATTAATTTCAATCACCGGCTCGGAAAGAATAATATTCCCATTATCATTGGCTGGCAAAATCTCAAATAAAGATTCCCAACTGCCAACATCACTCCATCCAAGATCAATGGCAGGTAAAACCGCTACTTTTTCGGCCTTTTCCATGATCCCAAAGTCAATCGTCTGGGTCGGAATGGCCGGCCAGATTTCCTGTAGTACCTGCTCCTGCTCGGATGTTCCCCAGCTCGAACCAATTCGGGTGAAAGCCTCAAAGTGAACCGGCATCCAACGCTGGAATTCTTCCAGGATGCGCTCGACCCGCCACAGGAACATCCCCGAATTCCAGTAATGATCACCGCTCGCCAGAAAGGATTGGGCAGTCTCCACATCCGGCTTTTCCTTGAATTTCAGGGCATGAATGACTTTTTCGGTCCCGAATCCCGGGATCCACTCACCACCCTGGATATACCCATAGCCAGTCGAGGGAAAAGTCGGTTCGATCCCCAGGGTAACCAAATAGTCCTCACGGGCCACTTGCATACCCAGGGTTAAAAGGTGTTGGAAATGCATGACATTCTTGATCACATGATCCGCGGTCAGGACGATCATACCGGCTTCTGGATCAAGGTGATGGATGGCTACAGCCGCCAGCCCCACCACGGATGCGGTTCCACGCGGCATCGGCTCGAGGATAAAATTACTTACAGGGATTTGGGGTGTCTCTTGTTCCAGCGATGCAGCCTGGTCTGCTGTTGTGACAACCAGGACCTGTTCCGGTGGAATCAAGCCGGCCAAGCGGTCTATGGCGATTTGAAAGAATGAGCGCCCTCCAATCAGGCGCAGCAGTTGTTTTGGTCTTGCCTGGCGGGAAAGCGGCCATAAACGCGTTCCACCACCCCCGGCCATGATGACAGCATAATTGTTTTCAGCCATCTCCCTCTGTCCAATACCCATTGCGAGATTCGCGCGCCAGGATATAATTCATGGCTCCCACCTGGCGCACCATTCCTTTTAACTCCATAAGTGCGAGTGTAGCTGAAACCTGCTGAATTGGCAAGCCTGTAAGGGCTTGAATTTCATCTATATGTAGGGGCTCCGGCCCCAGGGCAGCCAACAGGGGTGCTTCATTAGGCTCCAGGGGTAACTCCCGTTGCAGAGCCTGGTGTTCCTGCACCATTTCCAGGTGGAGCGACTCCAGGACGTCCGCGGGTTTCAACAAGGGGCGGGCGCCGTTCTGGATGAGAATATTTGGCCCCTTGCTCTGGGGAGCGTTGATATTTCCGGGAACGGCAAAAACATCGCGACCCTGGTCTGCAGCAAAAGCAGCCGTGATCAAAGCACCGCTCTTCTCACTGGCTTCCACCACCACCACCGCCAGGCTCATGCCGGAAATAATCCGGTTCCGCGGTGGAAAATTATTACTTTCCGGCGGCGTGCCTGGTGGATAATCTGAAATAATGGCCCCCTGGGTGATCATTTGCTCGGCCAGGCGGCGGTGTTCCGGCGGATAAATAACATCCACCCCACTGCCCAACACTGCCAGGGTTCTCCCGCCAGCCTTCAGAGCGGCTTCATGCGCCACCCCGTCCACGCCGTAGGCCAAACCGGAAATTACAGTTATTTTATTTTGTGCCAGGAAACGAGCCAATTCATCGGCTACCTGCCGGCCGTAAACAGTCACCCTGCGGGTACCAACAATGGCCACAGCCCATTCATCCTCCAGGCGGATTTCACCGCGGACGTAAAGGACGGGCGGCGGTTGATCGATTTGCTTCAACCTGCGCGGATAATTTGCATCCTCCCAGGTGATCGCCTGGATGCCTTTTACCTCCAGGTTGAAGAGCATTGTTTCCAGGTCAACGCCTTTTCGGACTTTCTGAAAATTCTCCAGGATTTTTTCGGAAAGGCCGACTGAGCGCAAATCATTCAGCGGGGCATTCCAGGCGTTTTCCAGGTTGCCAAAGACCTCCAGCAATCCGCGCAGGCGGACAGCTCCGATCCCTTTGACAAGGCTAAATCCCACCCAGTAGGCGCGCGGTTCCATGCCCCCTGATTTACTCCCATTCCGGCGGGCGGACAAGCATTTCGCCTCGTTCCGGGTGAATCTCCAGGATGACTTCCTTGATGGCCGGTAACAGGATTTCCGACTCCTCCGCGCCCCGAATGACATAAACCTCATTCGCCCCGGTTTGGATGATTTCTTCCAGTCTTCCCAGCTGATGCCCATCCTCCGTGACCGCAATCAAGCCGATCAGTTCGTGGTGGTAATATTCGCCCTTTGGCAGCTTGGGCAGCTCACTCGTCCGGACGAAGACATTTTGATTACGCAATTCTGCGGCTTGATCACAATCGTGATAGCCTTCAAAGGCAATGATGAGCTGGCGGTTGGCTTTCCGGACAGATTTCACGGTCATCGGTTGGTGGGCTTCGCCAATGAATAGCACCTTATGCGGACGGATACGCTCGGGAAAATCCGTAGTGAGATCCATCAGCATATCACCCTTCACCCCGTGTGTACGGCGGAGGATGCCCACCAGCAAATACGCAGGCCCGCCCGAAACGGGCGAGCCTGCTGTTGTTTCGTTACTCTGATCGGGATGATTTTTGTCGATCGGTATCATCGAGGCTCAATCACATCCAGGGTCGCCTGTTTATTTTCGCGGGCTGCTGCAACTCGCAACAGCACCCGCATGGCATTGGCAACCCGGCCAGCTTTTCCAATCACCCGTCCCATGTCATCTTTAGCCACCCGCAATTCCAGGTGTATGCTGCCGCTGGTTCCGCGCTCAGCTTTTACCTGGACTTTACTGGGTTCATCAACTAAAGAGCAGGCTATGTATTCGATCAGTTCTTTCACGGCCTCTCCTTATCAACCGGTTTGTGTTTAAATACAAACAGGTTTCGGACCTTGATTTCCATCCGCTTTAGCGGGCTGCAGCGCGTTTTTCTTCAGCGGTCTTGGCTTCGGCGAGCAGGGTTTCCAGGGCTTCGCCGGCTTTGTAACGGGCATAGCGGTCGGTCAGACCAATAGTCTTGAACAACTGGGCAACGGATTCACTCGGCTGGGCGCCTTTGCTCATCCAATCGTAAGCGCGCTCCTCATTGACTTCGATGGTGCCGGGTTCGGTGCGGGGATTGTAGTAACCGAGAATCTCGAGAAAACGTCCATCGCGGGGGGCTTCCTTGTCAGCGACAACGATGCGATAGCTGGGTTGATGGCGAAGGCCAGTGCGGCGTAAACGGATACGTACCATGTGATAACTTCTCCTTACAAAATCTAACTGGTTTCAAATGTTATGTAGCTTCGGCTGCCATCCGGCCGATGAGGAGCGCTGAAGGGGCGCAATCGGCCGTCAGGGAACCGGAGCTTAGCCAAACAGTCGCGGAAGTCCGCGTCCGCCTGTCTTTTGAATGGTTTTAAACAACCGCTGCATATCGCGGAACTGCTTCAATACGCGGTTGACATCCTGCACGTCTGTCCCAGAGCCGCGGGCAATCCGGCGGCGGCGGCTGGCATTCAACAAATCCGGGTTACGTCGTTCTGCCGGAGTCATCGAATTGATAATTGCTTCTGTATATTTTAACTGCTTCTCGGCTTCTTGTGGGGAAACTTGTCGGGCAGCCTGGCCTAATTCACCGGGAAGCATCTCCAATATTTTACCAAAAGGACCCATTTTCTTGATCTGGCGCAATTGATCGGCGAAATCCTCCAGGGTGAACTGACCGCTCATCATCCGCCGGGCCTGCTCTTGCGCCTTCTTCTCGTCCATGGCGGATTCAGCCTTTTCAATCAGGCCGATGACATCACCCATGCCGAGGATCCGCGAAGCCAGGCGGCCGGGATCGTAGGATTCCAAAGCCTCCAGGCCTTCACCCACGCCCAGGAATTTGATCGGAACGCCAGTAACTGTGCGGATCGAGATGGCTGCGCCGCCCCGGGCATCGCCATCCATCTTGGTCAGGATCAAACCGGTCAGGCTGACCGTATCGCGAAAGCCTTCTGCAACGTGCAGTGCTTCCTGACCGATCATTGCATCCACCACCAAAAGGACTTCCACCAGCGGCACGCGCTTCTTGATCGCTTTCAGCTCATCCATCAACTGGTCATCCAGTTGGGAACGACCGGCCGTGTCGATAATCAGCACTGTCACTCCGCCCTTTTGGGCTGAGTCATAGGCGCGGGCAGCCAATTCCGGCGGCTTAACTCCGGCTTCATAGAAAACCGGTACGCTGATCTTTTCGCCCAGTGTCTGCAACTGCTGAACGGCTGCCGGCCGATATGGATCACCCGCAACCAGCATGACCCGCTCACCCTGTGAACGGAGCAGCCGGGCCAGCTTGGCCGCCGCTGTGGTTTTACCAGAACCTTGCAAACCAACCAGCATCACCACCCGCGGGCGCGGACCGCTCAGGTTGAGCCGATCAGGTTCTCCCAGTGTGGCAATCAACTCCTCATGGACGATCTTGATCACTTGCTGGGCCGGGTTTAATGCCTTGGATACTTCTACGCCGATGGAACGTTCACGCACCCTGTTGACAAAATCTTTTACCACGGTGTAATGAACATCCGCTTCCAACAGCGCCATGCGGACTTCGCGCATAGCGGAATCAACATCCGCCGCCGATAGTTTTCCTCGGCGGCGCAGGTTCTGGAAGACGTTGTTTAACCGTTCAGTCAGCGATTCAAACACAATCCGGTTCGCCTGGGCATGAGTCAACCTTCCCCACCCTGGGGGAAGGATGCGGATGGATTTTAGCAAGGATACCGCCAAAGGTCAAGGGATTGTCTGGTATAATCAAACGCCTGTCAAATATTGCTATATATAGAAGAACTAACTTATGCTCGAAAAACTGGAAGCGATTGAAAATCGATACGAAGAACTCAACCGGTTGATGGAGGAGAATGCCACCGACTACCAACGGATTGCCGAGCTGGCCAAGGAACGCTCTTCACTAGAGGAAATCGTCAGCGCAGCCCGGGAATTCCGCCAGGTGGAAAAATCCATTGAGGAAGCCCGCCAATTGGTGGAAGGGGACGATGAAGAAATGCGCGTCCTTGCCCAGGCTGAACTGGACGACCTGCTTCCGCGCCATGTTGAATTGGAAAAGAAGTTGAAATCCCTGCTTGTTCCCAAGGATCCCCGCGATGAGCGCAATGTCATCCTGGAAATCCGCGCCGGGACTGGCGGCGACGAGGCTGCCCTGTTTGCCGCAGACCTATTCCGCATCTATTCCCGCTATGCTGAGAAACGCAATTGGAGCATTGAAATCCTCTCGCAAAACGAAACCGGTATTGGCGGTTTGAAGGAAGTCATCTTCTTGATCAAGGGTCGCGGGGCTTACTCCCGTTTGAAGTATGAATCCGGTGTTCACCGGGTTCAACGGGTTCCAACCACCGAAGCCCAGGGCCGCATTCACACCTCCACAGTCACCGTGGCGGTCATGGCTGAGGTGGAGGAAGTGGATATTCAAATCCCTGAGTCGGATATTCGCATGGATATCTACCGCTCTGCCGGAGCGGGCGGCCAGAATGTGCAAAAGAACTCCACCGCCGTGCGGATCACTCACCTTCCCACCGGGATCGTGGTTGCCTGCCAGGATGAACGCTCCCAGTTGCAGAACCGGTTGCGGGCCATGAGCATCCTGCGCGCCCGGTTGTATGAAATCGAGGAAGAAAAACGCCTGGCGGAACGGGATTCCACCCGCCGCTCGCAAATCGGTACCGGGGAGCGCTCTGAGAAGATCCGGACCTACAACTTCCCCCAATCCCGCGTCACGGACCACCGGATTAATGTTTCCAGCTTTAATATGCCGGCCATCCTGGATGGTGAAATCGATGTCTTTATCGATGAACTGGCCCAGCGGGATGAAACTGACCGCCTGACCGGCCCCTCCGACGAGGATGACAGCGAATAATCTCTCCACCTGGCTGCAACATGCAGCCAGGTTGCTTTCTCCTGTATCCGAAACGCCCAACTTGGAGGCGCAGCTTCTACTCGTCCAGGTGCTCAACCAGGTCCGCCCCTGGATTATGACGCATGCGGATCAATTACTCACGGAGAATGATGAGCACCAGGCAAACACTTTGCTCCAGCGCCGCTTGAAGGGCGAACCGCTCCCATACATTCTCCAACATCAGGAATTCTACGGCCTGGATTTCCATGTCACCCCAGCCGTTTTAATCCCCCGCCCCGAAACCGAGTTGCTGGTAGATAAAGCACTCACCTGGATCACCTCCCACCCCGGCAAGAATTTCGCCGCTGACGTTGGCACTGGTTCCGGGTGTATTGCTGTCAGCCTGGCGGTGCATGCCCCAGACCTGGTTTGCCTGGCCGTGGATGCCTCATTCCCTGCCCTGCAAATCGCCCGGGCAAACGCAGCCGCCCATCACGTCCTGGATCGGGTATGGACCGTGCAATCCGATCTCATCTCCTGTTCATCCACCCGGATTGATCTGATCTGCGCCAACCTGCCTTATATCCCCAGCCTGACCGTGGCCAACCTGGAGGTTGCCCGCCATGAACCTCTTTCTGCCCTCGATGGGGGAATGGACGGGCTTTCACTCATTAGAAGGCTTTTACAAGATGCTCCCCGGATTACAGCGCCGGGTGGGCTTATATTATTGGAAGTTGAAGCCGGTCACGGCCAATCCGCCCCGGCCCTGGCTGCCAGTCTTTTGCCTACCGCACGCATTTCACTTCACCCGGACCTGGCCGGCCATCCCCGTCTGCTTGAAATTCAACTCCCGGAGTGAAACATGATGAAAACAATCATTCTCCCCACCAATTCACCTGATGCTCTCACAATGGCAAAAAAGGTTTTGGATCAAAACGGTCTGATCGCCTTTCCTACCGACACGGTCTACGGGCTGGCTTCTCGGCTGGATTCAGCAAAAGCCATTGAAGGTTTGTTCCTCGCCAAGGGACGTGATTTCAACAAGGCCATTGCTGTTCTTATTGGTGATGTGGAACAACTCTCGCAGGTGGCCCGGAAACTGCCCGAAAATGCATTGGAACTCGCCGCCCGCTTTTGGCCGGGTGCTTTAACCCTGGTGGTTTATCGTCTGCCTGAATTGCCTGTCAATCTATCCCCGAGTGAAACCGTTGGTGTCCGTATGCCAGATCACGCATTCGCGAGGAAACTCTTACGTGCCTGCGGACCCCTCGCCACCACCTCTGCCAACATATCCGGCCAGGCCAACCCCCTCTCCGCTGCGGAGGTGGAAGCCCAGCTTGGCGGCCGTATTGCTCTCATCCTGGATGGCGGTCCGGTTCCGGGCGGCATTCCTTCCACGGTCGTAGACTGTACTTCTCCGGATGTAAAAATCCTTCGCCAGGGTGCCATTTCCGAAGCAGAAATTCGAAAAACTTTTAACCAACCCTAAACCCCCTCTCATATACCTCTTAACTGGCAGCCATAAGATAATATTGTTCTCCTCTATGAAAAACCCCCGCCCTGAGGTTCGGGCAGACCTCAAGACAGGGGTTTTTTGATTCTCAATTCAGGTTAATTCTTCCGTCTCCACAATATTAAGAAGACAATCAGCACCACAATTGACCCACCAATCCATCCCCACCACGGAATTCCACTCTTTTCTGCTGGATTAACTGGCCCCACGGTCGGGGTAACCTGGCCGGGTACTTGCGGCGTTTGAGTCACGCCTGGCGTGGGTGACTGAATGGTAATCGTGGTCTGGCCAGAGCCGGCGGATGTAACTTCAATGGCCCGACTTCCTTGTACCACAATCACCTTTTCACCCAGGGCCAGGGCTGCACCTACATCCGAATAGGTAGTTGCCAGATCAAAGTAAGCCGGGCTAAGGAACTCAACCAAATCAATCTTCATGCTTCCTGGATCGAAAGCCGTATCCACCCAAATGCCATCTTTTAGTATAAAGGTTTTGCTGCCTGCAATCCGCATGGAGGATTGATTGGCAGGGTTTTGAGGTGCAGCCTGTTCAGCCTGAGACATGGCACCGCCCTGAACTGCTTTCTGAACTGCGTCCATACCATATGCCGGCGCGGTTGGCTGGGCCAACAATTGGTTATAGGCTTCCCGGGCAGCCTCGGATTGGGCCTGGGCTCCCATTGGCATCTCCTCAGTCACCAGGAAGGAAGTGTACGGTGTCGCGATCCCATACAGCACACCGAGGCGGATGATTTGGTCGATGGTTTCCTGGTCAGCTCCATTCAAACGGATTTGGTTCAAAAGGTAACCGATTTTTCGAGTCGCCCATATTCTCGGCAGGCTGTCAAAGCTGCGGTCGCTCTCCAGGCTGCCATCGGCAAAACGCTGGTCGGTATATTCCAGGGTTTTCTTCTGGCCGTTGACCTCCCCCTGGAGTGTGATATCAACTGCTCCCCCACCCCTGTAACGACCAGTGATGATCACCTGGCTCCCCTCGAACAAATCTGGCAACGGCCAGGGATAAATATCGTAAGTTTCCAATGAATTTAACCGGATTTCAAGGTTGGTTAAGACCGGCGTGCTGATCTTTTCGTAGAAGTTGGAAAGAGCCTGGTCAAGTGGATCTTCCGGCTTGACATAAGTGCTGAGGCCGTGCTGATCCTGGGACATGGAATCAAGCAGGTAGGTATCCACATCGTAACCCACTCCAAACGGGAAAAGTCGGACATTCTCCGGCATTTCTTGTTCCAGGTTTGCCAGGATCTGCCCGCTGTCAATCACCCCCTTGGTCGGTAGGCCGTCGGTGAGAAAGATCAGGTAGGTGGGTCTTTCTGGATCGACTACACTGGCGCTCTCCTGGAGTGCCCGGTCAATATCCGTGCTTCCACTGGCAGAAAGCTGGTTGACCCAACGCTTTGCATCTTCCACCTTTGTGGCCGGTTCCAGGCTTCGCGAATAGGCATCGGTACTTGAGCTGAAGGCCAGGAGGAAAAAGCGGTCCTCGGTGTGCAACCTGTCAAGGATGTAGTTCAAGGCCTGTTGTGCCTGGCGAAATTTATCTCCTTCCATGCTACCAGAGCGATCCAGGACCAGAAGCACATCCTTGGCTACCACTTCGGTCTCACCCCCCACTTTTGGCGCCAGCAGCAGCATGAAAAATCCATCCGGATCATTTTCGTTGTTTGCATCCCGGTAGCTGAGCAAGTGCAATGCTTCGGTTTCTCCAACCGAGTAATACAGGCTGAAGTCCGTGTCCGGGCGGACATTATTTGCTTCGTAACTGGCAATCACATGTTGCTCATCCACTCGTTGGATATCAATTGGGTGACTTGGTGAATAAACCGCCCGGATGGGCTGATCGGTTTGCAGGTCCACTGTGACCGAAACGGAATCCAGGGGGGCAGCCGAAAACTTTTCCGTGTTCAGCGGATAGGTGTAATGAAAAAGTCCGTTTTCACTTGGAATGACTTGTTGGTATTCCAGCTCAATCCGGCGTTCACCCTTGGGTGGAATGGGATAGACACGGGCCTGGACGGCTCCTCTGCCTGCGTATTCCAGCAACGCCGGATCCTGCATTTGGCGCACAATATCCTCGTACATCTGGCGCGCCTGGCCGGCATCCATCACCTGCCCTTCCACCGCCTTCCCATCAATCCATAGGACAAAATGGCTGACCACTGCGTCGGTTGGCAGCGGGAATATATATGTTCCCTCAATGGTGTAATCGTTGGGATTGTAAAAGACCTGGTCCACGTGGGTTGTGGCAACCTGGTTTTGGATGGCCACGGAAACATGGTGGTACTTGATGTCCAACTGTTGCATTGGCAAGGGCGGAATGACACATCCCGGGGGTGTGCAAATGGGAGGTTCCGGGATGATGATCCCGTCCGCACTGGCAGCGCCGACATTGGCGAAAAAAAGTCCAAACAAAGCCAGGAAAACGAGCAGCGTCTTCTTCATTTCTGCCTCCTTAATCAAAACTGAAGCATTTCAAACTTAAGACGCTTTTATGGTTGATTCGTTCCTACGTTTCCATGAAGAGCTCGTTCTGCAGGCGGAGCATTCCGGTT
>CAYOOA010000006.1:0-77579 GCA_964405455.1 uncultured Anaerolineaceae bacterium
CCAGGTAGACAGCCATCACACCAAAAATGACGCTGTATCCGGCAATGAAATAATTTAGCGTGTTTGCAGGGGTATCCATGATCCCATTCTCCTATTTTGCATGCTTGTCATTACGCCCCCCATGGGGGATGAAGCTATCCGCATGGTGCTGCAGGTCGTTTCGTCTGGCAAACGCCATCCTCGCAATGACAAATTTCATTTTGTCTGGCCGATAACAGGCCAAACATCTTATTGCGTCAGGCGCAGCTTGAGCTGCTCCACTTTATCGGCCAGCTTGCCCATGCGGATGCGGTGCCAGAGCAGGGTAGCAAAAATGACCGTGAATGTCAACAGGCTGGTCATGAATGTGGCCAGCATCTTGGGGGTCATATCAAAAGCCCCGGTGGCATTCGGATCGCTGCCGCCAATCACCACCGGGTGGATGGTGCGCCAGATGCGAATGGAAAAGAAGGTCAGCGGCACACTGAGGAAAGCCACAATGGCATAGACTGCTCCAAAACGGGCCCGGCGTTCCGGGTCTTCAATACCGGCCCGCAGCATCAAGTAGGCGGCATAAGCCAGTTCCATAATGGTTACCGTGGTCAGGCGCGGATCCCAGGTCCACCAGCTATTCCAGATCGGCCGGGCCCAGATGGAGCCGGTGATGATGCAGATCAGGGTGAAAACCAGGCCGATTTCAACCCCGGCCATCTCGACGATATCCCAGTTGCGGGCGTTCGGGCGGCTACGGTGGGTCGCCAGGTACACAATCCCGGCGGCCATGGCCACCAGGAAGCCGAGCATGCCGATCCAGGCCGTGGCAACGTGGAAATAAAACACCTTTTGGACCAGGCCCATCACTCGCTCCAGCGGGGCATAGAAGAAGACCATCCCGACTGCCACCAGGAACAATAAAACGGACAGCACGTCCAGCACGGTCAGCAATTTTGGTTTATCGTTCATTTCTTCTCTCTACTCCTCAACCACGGAATCAAAAACCATAAACGCCACGGCGGTGAACACCACGTCGTACACCGCCAGCAGATTCAACCAGGGGGTGATTTCAACCATTTCCAGGCCCTTGAGGTAACCGCCGCTGGCCTTGACCGCCGCCACCAGCAATGGAATGGCCACCGGGAAGAGCAGGATGGGCAGCAGGATATCCCGCGTGCGAGCCTGCACAGCCATGCTGGCCAGCAGCGTGCCGATGGCCACGTAGCCCCAGGCCCCCAGCAGGATGACAGCCAGCAGGCCGCCCAGGAACAGGTTGATGTTGTACAGGATTGAGTACAACGGCAAGATGATGGCCGCCACCAAAAGCATGAAGATGAAATTGGCCAGCGTCTTCCCAAAGTAGATCGCTGTACGGTCCACCGGGGCCAGCAGCAGACCGTCCAGGCAGCCGCGGTCTTTCTCCACGGCCATCGAGCGGTTCAGACCCAGCGTCCCGGCGAAGGTCAATGTAACCCACAACACCCCTGAGGTGACATCCCCGCGGGTTTGCGGAGATAATTCCAGGGCAAAGTTGAAAATAAAGATGACCAGCAGGGCAAAGACCAGCATGGCCGAGATCAATTCGCGGCTGCGCCATTCGGCGGCAAGGTCCTTCCAGACCACGGCAAACAGGGCACGCAGGAAGTTCGAGGTGGATTTCATGCTCGCACTCCTTCTGCAGCACTGGATTTTTCCAGCGTCTGGCGGTAGAACGCCAGCACCCCGTCCTGGACCAGGTCGGACCGCTGCGCGCTGGCCTGGATGCGGCCGCGGGTCAGCACGTCAAAACGCGAGGCCAGGTCCTGGGCACGCGCCAGGTCGTGCGAGGTCATCACCACCGTGCGGCCGCGGGCTGCCACCTGGCGCAGGGCGCCGTCGAGCATCTCGCAGGCATCCTGGTCCAGGCCGGTATGCGGCTCATCCAGCAGCAATACTTCCGGGTCGTGCAGCACGGCCCGTCCGATGGCCAGGCGCTGCTGCATACCGCGTGAGAAGGTGCGCACCAGGTCGCGGCGGCGGTGGAGCAGGCCCACCTGGTCCAGCACTTCTTCAATCCGCGCCTGCATGCGCGGAATGGAATACAACCGGGCATAAAAGCGCAGGTTTTCCTCCGCTGATAAATCACCATAAAGCAGCGGCAGGTGCGAAACCACCCCCAGCCGCTGGCGCACTTCAGCAGCCTGGTGGGGCAACTGGTGGCCGGCAATGCGTACTTCACCCAGGGTGGGCCGGGATAACGAAGCCAGGATGCGCAGGAAAGTGGTTTTTCCCGCACCGTTGGGTCCCAGCAAGGCGACAAATTCACCCTGGGCGACCTGGAATTCCAGGTCGCGCAGGACGGCCTTGGGTCCAAAGCGCTTGTACAGCCGGTGGACTTCGATCATCCCTTGCCCTGCAGCTCAGCCAGCCGGGCTTTCAGCTCGGCGCGGCGGGTTTCGTAGGCTTCCCTGGGCAGCTTGCCCGCCTGGAATTCGTCATCCAGGGCGATAATGGCATCCATCAGGCTGTCGCTTGTCTCCAGCGAGGAGGATTCCTCCTCTTCAACGCCCTCCACGGCCAGCGGCTTGCGTTGGCGCAGGATGAGGAATATCGCTCCACCCAGCGCCGCCGCCAGGGCCACTCCACCCAGGATGATGGCCACCAGGTTATTCGAGGTTGAATTTGAGGCTCCCGGCCGGCCTGTGAGGGTCATTTTCAAGGTGCTGTCCTTGGCCAGGTTGCTGCTGGTGAAGATCTCGATATTCATCCCGGACATGGAACTCTGGCCGGAGGAGGAGAGCTGGCTGCTTTTCAACTTGACGCCCTGCGGCACCATGATCACGGCCGCTTCCACCGGCAGGGAGATCGGCAGATCCAGGCTCAATTTGGATGTATAGGGCAGCTCATAAGCAAACAATTCCTGCACGCCGTCTCCCGGACTGATCGGGCGCAAATCGCCAAAGCCGGAATCGGTGGCAACATACTGGCCGTCGCCCAGGGTGCCGTCCTGGAATTGCAGGTTGGTCGCCCCGGCAGGCAGGTTGAAAGTCACCACCGGCTGGCCGGGTGTTTCGGCCACCACCACACGGTCGCTGGAATTATTGATGACGTACAATTCCACCACCTGGATCGAAGTGGTGGAATTGGAAAGGTCAAAGAAAACGTGCATGCGCTGCGCGCTGAGCACGCTGGCATCCGTGGTGGTCAGGGAGACTGGAATCTCCACCTTGACCGGCTGGCCGTTGACGATATCCGCGGTGTGAATCGGGTCGGAGGAATATTGCAGACCCTCGAAATTCACCTGCACCATGTACACCCGTCCTTCCACGGGCTCAACACCCTTGAAGGAGAAGCTGCCGTCGGCAGCCACATCGGTGGTCAGCTCGGAACTGAGCGTCATGCCGTCATACATTTGCAGATTGGCGGTAACGCCGCTGTCCAGCGTCACTCCGGTCGGGGGGATCACCTTGCCCTGGATTTCAAACTTCTCCAGCGCAGCCGGAGTCTGAGTTGCTTCCGGGGGGGTGGCTGTCAGGCCGCCCTCAGCGGTCGCAATGGGAGTGGCTTGAATGGTGGCAGTCGGGGCAACCCCAGCCTGGGCAAAACTCAGGCTGCGGACGTAAGCGGTTACTGCCCAGCGGTCAGCCTCGGACAGGCTGCCTGCAAAGGCGGGCATGTTGCCCGTCCCGCTGCTGAGCGTATCAAACAGTTCCTGGGCGGAGCGCTGGGCCAGCACGGTCGGATCCGACCAATCGGCCGCCCCGGATTTGCCAACACCAGTTTCTCCATGGCATTGGATACATTGGGCAGTGTAAATTTCCTTGCCCTGGGCCAATTCAGATTGGGCGGTTCCCAGACTGAAAACGTAGGCAATCACATCCCAGCGCTGGCGGTCGCCCAGGCTGCCCCCAAAAGGCGGCATCATCCGGTCCATCCGGCCATTGGTGACCAGTTCAAACCAATCCATCGGGCGGGCGGCACGCATGATGGCCGGGCTGGTCAGGGCGGCAGGCGGCACGGAAAGCTGGGAAGCCATCGTGCCGTCTCCCTTACCAGTCTCACCATGGCAGGGAGCGCAGTTATCGACATAAATCGCTGCGCCTTCCGCCGGGTTGGGCGGAACGATCGGGTACACCGGGGCTGAAGTCGGCTGAGGCACCGGGGTGGCGTAATTGGGAGGCGGGGTGATATCCGAGGCCAGCGAAACGCAGGCAGCCAGGGATGCTGAAAAAACCAGGGATAAGGACAGGATAATCGTGCGGGCAGTCTTGGTCATCTTCTTCTCGAATCCATTACAAGGTCTTGCCGCAGCGCGGGCAGAATCGATCGGATTTCTGCACCGGATTACCGCAGCCCGGGCAGAAACCAGCGGATTTTTCCTGGCGCCGGCTGCGGCGGGCGGCAATTTGGGCTTCCAGGTCATCTTCGGGATTTGCGGCAGATGAGATCGCAGCCGCTGCAGTCTGTTCGGTCACTTTATATTTGCCCAGGTGTGCAGCCGCATCCGCTCGGCGGGCAGCCACGGCGGCTTCCAGGCGAACTTCTGCGCTGGCAGCGGGAGTATTCTCCTCCATTTGATCCAGCTTGCGGTAGACTTCAGCGCCGGCCGCCAGCAAGGCGGCGCGCTGCTCCGGGAAATCTTCCGCCGGGATCTTGCCCAGCGCCTGGTCAAATTCCAGTTCCTGCAGGGCGGTCAACAGGCGGTCGCGTTCAGCCAGCAGGGCTGAGAGTTCCCGTTCGCGCGGATCTGCGTCCACGGTTTTTACAATGGAAGTGCGGCTGAAAAAAGGCCGGGAGACATACATGGCGACCAGAACGGCCACGGCCAGGATTAGCAGGATGGAGGCAATATCCATGAGGGTAGCTCCTTTACGGAATCAGTGGATCGATGATGGATTGAATTTCGGCAAGCGAGGTGAATGGGCCTTTTTGAACATAAGCCAGCTTACCCTCGGGATTAATAAAATATGTTTCCGGCACACCGGTGGTACGGAAAATTTGTGAAATTTTCGTGCGCAGGTCCGGGCCGTTATCATAGGTAATGTTGAACTTGCTCAAATAACCCATGGCTTCCGGCTCGGTATCCACCCAGTCCACGCCGAGGAAAACCACCTTCCCCTGCACCGCGTAATACTCATAAGCTTGCTGCAATTCAGCCGCCTCCTGCTCGCAGGGCTTGCACCAGGAAGCCCAGAAGTTTAGCACCACCACCTGACCCTTCAGGTCGGCCGTGTTAATTTGCCTGCCATCAAACGTATTCAGGGTAAAGGTCGGCACGCTCTGCCCAATGGTAATCGGCCCCTGCTGGGTGCGTTTCAATCCCCAGGCCACCAGGGCCAGAAATGCCAGTAAAACGATAAAAGCCAACGCAACCACCCAGGTGGGTAATTTGCGGGCGGTATTTTCTGATTTAGATTCAGCCGTTTGATCCATCTCTCTCCTTCTCCTGGCGGTTATTTTTGCTGTTCACGGCGGCGCAGATCCTCTTCCATCCGCCGCAACACTTCATCCTCTGCTACAGAAGGCGCCGGTTGTGCCGGAACCGCGGCTGCAGCTGGCTTGCGATGGGTGCGGTAGACCCGCCAGACAAGGAACACACCCGCCAGGAAAAAGACCGGCGGGAGGATATAAATCAACCAATGCAGTCCCTGGCGCGGCGGTTCGGAAAGCACGCGGTCGCCGTACTGGGCTGCGAAATATGCCTTGATCTGGTCCTTGCCCCAGCCTTCCGAAAGTTTCAGGCGGATCAGCTCCCGCCACTGGGAGCAAGCCTGGGTCGGACAGACATCCAGCGGGATGTTTTCACAGACCGGGCAGTACATTTCACGAGCGACGGCGTTCACCTGGTCATCAGTCACCACCGGTGTCTGGGCAGACACTATGCGGGCGGTAAAAATGATACCGGCCAGGCCCAGTAAGAACACCAATCCAATCCATTTTCCAATTTTCATGGCAACACTCTCTCTATAAAAACAATGATCCATTTTCTATTGACGCCCCGCCCGGATATGCTATTCTAAAAGCATTCCAACACAGGGGCGATCATGAAAAAAAGTATTCTCATTCTCTTGTTGTGTGCAGCCGTCCTCAGCTTTTCAGCCGTTCCGGCCCGCCAGGCGCTGCCTCCCAAAGCGGATTGCAGCAGCAATCCTGTGGTAACGACACTCCTCAACCGGCTTGACTTAGCATCCTATCTGAACCTGATCAAATCCCTGGCCGGGGAAATCCCGGTCAGCATTAACGGCGTTCCGGGGCAGGCCATCAGCACGCGCTTTGCACCAGCCATGGCCAGCAACCAGGCTAACGCTCGCACCATCCCCTGGCTGCTGGAGCAGTTGAACCGCTGGCTGCAGCCCGGACAAATCAACCAGGAAAGCTTTGATTTCCTTTTCTTGGGCACCACTTACACCACTCAAAACCTGGTTGTCACCTTTCCCGGCACGCTTCACCCGGAGGAAGTGATCTTGCTCACAGCCCATATGGATAGCACCTCCACCAATCCCTGGGTGGCTGCGCCCGGCGCGGAAGATAACGCCAGCGGCTCGGCCGCCTTGCTGGAAGCTGTCCGCAGCCTGCGCTACTACCGCTTTGACCGGACCCTGAAACTGGTCTGGTTCAACGCGGAAGAGCAGGGACTTTTCGGCAGCCAGGCCTATATCCAGGCCCATCCCACCGAGAATATCATCGGGGTGGTCAACCTGGACATGTTCGGCTTCGATTACAACCAGGACCGCTGCTTTGAGCTGCACGTGGGCACCCTGCCGCGCTCGGATGCCGTTGGTCAGTGCTTCAAGGAAACGATTTCAGCCAACAGCCTGCCGCTAATGTACGATTACGTCACACAAGGCGCGGTGGAAGCTTCTGATCACAGCAGTTTCTGGAATGTTGGCGTTGGCGCCGTGGAAGTGCTGGAAAACCATTTCAACCAGCAGCAGACCGGCGGCTGCGTCGGCGCGGATGCCAGCCCGTACTACCATAAAACCAACGATTACTCGGCCTTTCTATACCTGCCGGCGACTTTTGATATCGCCCGGGCCGGCATTGCCACAGCCGCCAATCTTGCCGGGGGGGTAGGAGACTGCTATGATGCTCCACCAACGCTTTCCAGTCGCGGCCTGCCGGGTGCGTTATGGCTGGATTGGGATGCTGCACCCGGGGCAGCTTATTACCGCCTGGAGCGTTCCACCACGGGTTGCAGCGGGAGTTTCACGGAACTGGGCACGCCCACTTCGCCAACCTGGCTGGATTCGGATATCCAACCCGGTGCAACCTATGCCTACCGCCTGCAGGTTTTTGCGGACGGCGGGCGGGGCTACTGCATCTCCGAGCCGCTCTGCGTGGAAATTACTGCTCCGCAGGATTTCATTTTTCTGCCGATATTGACTCGCTGACACACAAATTATTAAGGTTCAGGACTGCTGAATTCCGCGCCCCGGGATCAACTCATCCCGGGCGCGGAGTTTATTCAATACTCAGGCCCGGCTGTGTACAGTCCGGCGTACGGCTGCCCTGCGCTGAACTGTTTCCGGGTCCTTGTCCGGCCAGGCTGCCACCAGCGTGCCCAGGATGAAGACAAAAGCACCCGCCCACAACCAATTCACCAGTGGATTATGGTAGATCTTGAACGTGGCGCCTTCTGTGGAAATGGTTTTCCAATCCACCAGGATGACATACAGGTCGTCCTCCATCGTGCTGCGCACACCGGGGATGGTCATCGGCTGCTGGGATTCGTAATAATAATCCCGGCGCGGGTACAGTTCACCCAGGAGTTTTCCATTCTTGCTGACTGAGACCACTGCCCGGGCCACGTTCTTGCCGTCCGCGGTGTCAAACACGGCCAGGGAGTCATATCGGACGGTATAACCGCTCAAGGTCAGTGTGCCGCCCTGCGGAATGGTACCCTGGGTTTCGGTCTGGAAAATTTCCACGCCAATGATACCCAGCGACATCAGGACCACCCCCACGTGGATGATGTATCCACCGTAGCGGCGGCGGTAGCGGGCGGCAAGGTTCCAGGTGGCGGTGAAAATATTTTCATTGGTGCGGCGGTGGCGCGCCCAGATACCCCGGCCGTATTCATACAGGGTAATTGACAGGGTGAAGGCCGCCAGCCAGAAGCCGATCAAAGCTCCCACGCTGCGCACACCGGCCGCAAAGTAGACCAGCGCCAGCACGATCACGGAGAAAATGGCCGGCTTCCACATGGAGCGGCCGAGGGATTTGTAGGTGGAATGCCCCCAGGCGGAAAGGGGGGCCACGCCCATCAGGAATACCAGCCCGGCAAACAGCGGCCCCGTGGTGCGCTCATAATAGGTCGGGCCAACAGTCACTTTCGAGCCGGTCAACAGTTCCGAGATCAGCGGATAAATGACCCCCCAGAAACACACTGCCAGGATACTGATGAAGAGCAGGTTGTTGAGCAGGAAGAGCGACTCGCGCGAAAGCAGCGAAGTCATCTGGCCTTCGTCCTTGAGGGCGTTCCAGCGGTTGAGCAGCAGCGCCAGGGAGATCACGAAGCTGATGCCGATAAAGCCGAAGAACATCGGCCCAATCGCACTCTGGGCGAAAGCATGCACCGAGGAGAGCACGCCGGAGCGGGTCAGAAAAGTGCCGAAAATGACCAGGGAGTAAGTGATGATGATCAGGATCATGTTCCAGCGCTTGAACAGCCCGCGCTTTTCCTGGATCATGACCGAATGTAAAAAGGCCGTGCCGCTTAACCAGGGCATGAATGCGGCAATTTCCACCGGATCCCAGGCCCAGTAGCCGCCCCAGCCGAGCACATCATAGGCCCAGCGGCTGCCGAGCACCAAACCCAGCGAGAGGAACAACCAGGCCACCAGCGTCCAGCGCCGGGTGACGCGGATCCAGCGGTCGTCCGTGCGGCCGGTCACCAGGGCAGCGATGCCGAAGGCAAACGGGATGACAAAGGATACAAAACCCAGGTAGAGCATGGGCGGGTGGATGACCATGCCCGGATGGCGCAGCAGCGGATTCAGACCGTTGCCGTCGGAGGGGGTGAGCAGGATGGCACCGGCCTTTGGGAACATGGCTTCAAATTGATCCGTCTGGGTCGCCCAGAACCGATTAAAGGGATTTTCAAAAAACAGGATCAACATCAGGAAGAAGACCAGTGTCACCAGGGCAACCACGATCACCCAGGGTAAAAATTCGCGGTCGCGCTCCCACTTGCGCAGGGTGACCGCGGAAACAAACGCGCTGAGCAGCCACGACCAAAAGACCAGCGAGCCAGCCTGGCCGCCCCACAGGGCGGTAATCTTCAGGTACAGCGGCATGCTGTTGCTGGTCACGCCATACACGAAGGAATACTGGTACTGGCCGGTCACCAGCAGGATGACCAGGGACAGCACTACCAGGGTGATCAAGGGGAAAGTCAGCAGCATGGCCGAGCGGGCTGCCTCCACCCAGCGGGGGGAGTTTTTCAAACCACCGTAAAGGGCGGCCGCCACCCCAAACAGCGAGGTGATGAAGGTAATTACAAGAATGCCAAAGCCAACGTTACCGATCATACGCGCTCCATAAGACATGCAAAAGTGGCTTTTGGAGAGAAAGCGCTCCAACAGCCACCATAAACGAATCTACGGGTAAAGAGTAAGATACCAGGCACTACCGGGGAGGCGGGTGCAGGCTAGTTGCTCGCTCCAGATTGCTCCGGAACTGCTTCTTCGTATTTGGTCGGGCATTTCAGCAGCAGTTCGCTGGCATAAAATTTTCCGTCCGTCCCGATTTTCCCGGTCATGATCGCCTGGGCTTCATTCTTGAGCAAATCCGGCTTGACGCCGTTATAGACCACATCCATGCGCGGCAGGCTGGTGTCGACTACGGCATTATGCAGCACGGTTGCCAGACCGCCCATCTGCTCAATTTCCTTGTTATCACCGGGGATGTTGACTACGGTAAAGGTCAGGGTCAGGGTGTCTGGATTGTAGGCAATTGAATCGCCCAGCACCGCACCGGAGACGCGGATATCCTTGCCGGCCATGGCAGCGCCGCGCTCCTGGATTTCCTGGACGGTTAGAAAATACTGGGCATTAGCCTGGGTGGATGAAATCACCAGGTAAATCACCGCCGCCACGATCAGCAGGCCGCCGATGATGAATTTCAGGCGGCTGCGGGGGGCTGGTTTTGCGGTTGCAACACTTTGCATGAAACTCCTCCTGGAAAAACGCGATCAATTGAAAATGGACGAGAGAAAATAGACCTGTAAAGCCCATTTTCCCATGCCAAGATTAATCCTTGGTTAGAGCAAGCAAAAAATAAAATGAGAAGGAATCGTCCACAAATTCCACAAATTTTGTCGCATTATAACCGGAACCGCAAATTCAGAATAGTCTTCCCTGCTCACCAGGTTTTTCACAGTCAGGCATAATCCACAACCTGTAGCCCGGTTTGATCTGCGGTTCATATTTTTCCTCACAAGGCAGATACTCCCAGGCCCCGGTGTGGGCTATAATAAACCCATGCCCAAACTACAGATGCGTTACGTTTGCCAGAATTGCGGTCGGGTCTTCCCGCGCCTGTACGGGCGCTGCCCGCAGTGCGATGCCTGGAACAGTATGCTCGAAGAGGTGGAGCAGGTTGAATCACCCTCCAAAAGCGCCTCTCCCGCGCGCGGATTGCGCAGCGGATCCCATCCCCTGCGCCTGGATGAAATCTCCGGCGATGCCGAGGAACGGGTCTCCCTGCCGATCGAGGAATTTGCCCGGGTCCTGGGCGGCGGCATTGTCCCCGGTTCCATTGTCCTCATTGGCGGCGACCCGGGCATTGGCAAGTCCACCCTGGTGCTGCAGATGGCCCTGGCCATGGCGGAGAAGATGCGCGTTCTGTACGTCTCCGGCGAGGAGTCCGAACGCCAGGTGAAGATGCGCGCCCTGCGCCTGCTGCGGGTGGAGGACGGCAAGCCGGCCCATGAACCCAGCCTGCCGGGCAACCTGCTGCTGGTGACGGAAACCAGCCTGGATGTCATCCTGGAGCACGTCAAGTCCACCCAACCTGCCCTGCTGATCGTCGATTCGATCCAGACGGTCTACATCCCGGAAATCGGCTCCACTCCCGGCTCCGTCACCCAGGTGCGCGAATCCGCCGGCAAACTGCGCGAGCTGGCCAAGTCCAGTGGAACGGCTGTGTTCGTCATCGGGCATGTTACCAAGGAAGGCATCATCGCCGGGCCGCGCGTATTGGAGCACATTGTCGATACCGTTCTCTACCTGGAGGGCGACCGCTACCAATCCTTCCGCCTGCTGCGCTCGGTCAAAAACCGCTTCGGCCCCACCTCTGAAGTGGGTGTATTTGAGATGGCGGAACGCGGTATGATCGAAGTTTCCAACCCCTCCGAGGCCTTCCTGGCAGAACGGATGGTCAACACCCCCGGCTCAGCCATCGCCGTCACCATGGAGGGCACCCGCCCGATCCTGGTCGAGGTGCAGGGCCTGACCAGCCCCTCCAACCTGGGTAACCCGCGCCGCACTCCCAACGGGTTGGACATCAACCGCCTGCTGCTCATCTCTGCCGTGCTGACCCGCCGCATCGGGCTGCACCTGGCCGAGCAGGATGTGTTTGTCAACGTGGTGGGCGGCCTGAGCATTGATGAACCGGCAGCCGACCTGGCGATCGCGGCCGCGATAGCCTCCTCCATGCGGGATGCACCTGTCCGGGCGGATACCGTCCTGATTGGCGAGGTGGGCCTTTCCGGCGAGCTGCGCTGGGTGGGACAGATGACCCACCGCCTGCGCGAAGCCGCCAAGCTGGGCTTCAAGACCGCCGTGGTGCCGCGCCGCCTGCGCAAGGGCGAGCCCTGGCCGGAGGGCATCCAGGTCAGCGAAGCCCGCTCCCTGCGCGAAGCGCTGCAGTTGGCCCTGCTGCCTGACCAAAAAACCGAAACAAGATAATTCACCCTCCCCCGCCGATCCATGAAGTGGCAGGGGAACAAGGAAAGGAATACCGGTATGTCTACTCTTACCTCTCTCATGCAAACCCTGGAACGGGGCGGTGTGAGCCGGACCCGCCGCAACCATGCCCTCGAACATGCCACCCTGCGCGTCCTGGCGGAGCGCAATCCTCAGATCGCCCTGGCGGGTTATTCCGACCCGCGCGGCATCTGGATCCTCGGCCAGGTGGATACGGAAGAATTGGCCGCCGCGGTCCAGGAAGCCCGCAGCCGCCTGAACAGCGGCGAACACGACCTGGCCATCCACCCGCACTGCGGCACCAACTACGCCACCTCCGGCATCCTGGCCGGGCTGGCTGCCTGGCTGGTGATGCTGGGTACCGGCAGCGGGCTGCGCAAAAAACTGGACCGCCTGCCCACGGTGATTTCCGTCGTGACCCTGGCATTGGTCTTTTCCGGCCCGCTGGGACCAAAGGTGCAGAAAAACATCACCACTAAGGCCGAACTGGGCAGCCTGCATGTGACTGAAATCATCATCAGCGAGCGCAACGGCATGCCCGTTCACCGCATCCGGACCAGCGATTGATCCATGGCGGATAAACCGGTTGTCATCATCCTGCGCGGCGACGACCGACAGGGCGTCCAGCAGACCCTGAACGGGATGGAAGCTCACCTGGGCGATCCATCCACAGCCAGCCTGAATTTGTCCCGGTTGGACGGCCGCAGCGCCAGCGAGGAAGATCTGCGTACGGCCTGCCTGGCCATGCCCTTCCTGGCCGAGCGCCGCCTGGTGATCCTAACCAACCCGTTATCACGGGCTGTCAACGCCCAATCCCGCACCCGTTTTCTCAACTTACTGGATAACCTCCCCGAAAGCACCGCCCTGGTGCTGGTGGTGGAGGATCACGAAAAGTACCGCCGCGGCGAGGTGGACTGGGAAACCCTCGGCGGCAATCACTGGCTGGTTGCCTGGGTCAGTAAATCCGGCGGCCGCGGGATCATCCGTGATTTTGCCCTGCCGCGCCAGGAGCAAATGTCCGGCTGGATTCGCAAGCAGGCCGAAAGCCTGAAAGGCCAGTTCACTCCGACTGCAGCCGTCGCCCTGGCGGACCACACCGGCAACGACACCCTGCTGGCCCGCCAGGAGATCGAGAAGCTGCTGGAATACGTCAATTACGCCCGCCCGGTGGAAGCCGAGGACGTGGAAATGCTGGTCGCCCCCGGCGGCCAGGTGGATGTCTTCAGCCTGGTGGATGCCATGGCCGGTCGCGATGCGCCCAATGCCCTGCGCAGCCTGGGCAAACTGCTAGAAGAACAGGATGCCTTCTCCCTGTTTGGCATGGTCGTGCGCCAGTTCCGCCTGCTGCTGCAAACCCGCGAAGTGCTGGATGAAGGCGGCGGCGCAGACCGGGTGGCCGCGGAGCTGCGCCAACCTCCGTTCGTTGCCCAAAAGTTGACCCGCCAGGCGCAGCGCTTCGGCCTGACTGAGTTGGAATCCATCCACCGCCGCCTGCTGGACATGGATGAAGCCGCCAAAACCGGCCAGATGCCGCTGGACCTGGCCTTGCAGACCTTCGTGGCCGGCCTGGCCGGGTGATATTGCTCTTGTGATGATTTATATCGGGATCTAGCGATTGTAACAGAGTGGTCTTTTTATAAATCCGAAATTCCCCGGCTGCCTCTCCCTGGCCTGAAATCATACCGCATGGCTTGCCAGGGCTGAAGATTGATTAACACAAGACGTGCAATAAAATTTCAATATCGGTCTCTATCTGCGATTATCTGCAGATAATTCTTTGCATCATTGCATTTTGAAATTCATCCAATCATCCCCCTCCCATCGCTGGCATAAAAATTGCTCCCTTGTCCATTGCGAAGCCCCTTCGGCCTGATAAAACTGTAATGTCAGCCCGGCGCCGCGCATCTTGTATCTCGAGGCTGGTTTAACTATGATAAAAGCATCCCGATTGGTCAGGAGAATTCAAATGAAACACGTAAATATCGGCCTGGGGGCGTTGATCATCCTCGGTGTGATCTTGGCGGTCATCCAACCGGCAGCCCTCCCCACCCAGGCCGCTGTAGAGGTACAGCCCACCCCGCAGGCCAAGTACCCGCAACAGGATGCCGCCCTGCGTGAAGCTTTCTCTGCCGCCATCCAGGGACGCGAGGACGTGTTGGGTTTTATTGTGTATGATACCGAAGTCCAACGGATAGAATATTCGCAAGATGGCCAGACTGCCTTGCTGTTCCTGCAAATGCGCGACCGCACCACCGGCAAGGTAATCGCCACTGAACCCGGATTGGCCATCGCTCAACTGAATAGCCTGTCAGACGGCAGCAAAGCCCTGGATTGGAAGATCACCCTCCAGGCCGATTCAAACTGGGAGGAGCAGTTGAACAACCTGCCGGCCGGGATGCTGACCGAGGAAGGTCGCCTTCTATATATGCCAGACGCAACCCCGGTGACCGAGACTCTCCCCACCCCGATCCGCGGTTACAAACTCCCCTGGGCCAAAGGCCTGACCAAGCAACTGAGCGGCAGCATCGGTCATTTTCTGATCTATTATTCCTGTGCCGCTGGAGAAACCGCCTGCCGTTACGCCTATGATTTTGCCGATGGGACCATGTTCCCGTTGCTGGCTGCCCGGGGTGGACTTGTGCATCTCTTGTATGATGAATGCCCGAATGACAATCATTCTTGCGTCAATTATATTGTCCTGGAAGATCGCTCCACCTCGCCTTATACCTATCAGCTCTATATGCATATTGCCTACCATTCCATCCCACAAAACCTGCGCACCATTAATACCCCGGTCGTGCAGGGACAATTCATCGCCAACGTGGATAATACCGGTTACTCCACCGGCTCCCACCTGCACTTCCATGTTCACACCAATCCCAGCAGCTACTGGGGTAACAGTGTTGATATCGCCTTTGATGAAGTCCCGTTCAACGACGGCGAGCCGCGCACCTGCTATGAGGCAGAACATTGGCCGGCCTACGGCACGGGTTGCGCGGATACCTACACCTCCCAGAACCAGGGCGCCAATCCACCCACCGGCAACCTGACCCAGCCGACCAACGGGCAGGTATTCAGCACTTCAATCATTCCGATGGCCGGGACGGCAACCGATGATATTTCCATCACCAAGATCCAGCCGGTGGTTTACAACGGCTCCGAATGGGTTGAAGTCGGATCTTCCTATACTACGGCTTCCTTCAACGGCACGGTGGACCTGTGTTCCGCCAACATTGCCGACGGCCCGGTCCTGGTCGGCTTTTACGCTTATGATTATGAAGGCAACCGCTCGACCAATGTGCTCGGCCAGCGCCAGATCTTTAAAAGTGCCACCTGCTCCACCCCGGCGCCGCCGGCCTGTGTCCCCACCTCCAGCCAGGTGGCCCTCTTTACCGGCGTGGATTACACCGGCGTGTGCAAGAAGTTCAACATCGGTAATTACACCTCCGATAACCTTTATCCCCTCCAGATGAACCAGACCGTTTCCATCCTCGTCGGCAGCAACGTAACCGTGACCGGTTACGATGGTGAGTACGACACGACCTACGTCAAGTTTGACGGCCGCGGCGAAACCTATTACAGCTCCGATCCAAACCTGGCTGATAATCTCCTGCCAGCCAATGCCATCACTTCCATCCGGGTCCAGGCCAAATCCAGTGGGCCATTGGATATCTTCACCGACCCCATCGGGTTGACCGTCGGGCAATCCCCCACCAGTGTGGATTCACTCATCCTCAGTGCAATCAGGGGAAATTACTATAAAAATGGCGACGGAGTCAATACCTGGTCAGCCACGCTAGCCGGCCCGGGTGGGACGCTCACCCTGCCGACTCAAAAATACCCGATCTGGTCGGTCGGCAGCCTGGCTGCCGGCAGCTACACCTTCACAGTAACTGCCCAGGGCAGCTCGGCCACCAAACAGGCCAGCACCTCCTTCACCGTCAGCGAAGCCAGCCTGCCGGCTGTTGCGAATCGTTCTGTGCCGTATCTGGATGAAATGGAAGCAGGAATCAATGATTGGACTGCCAGCGGGCTCTGGCACCAGATGCCCTTTCAACGGGACAGTGCCACCACCACCGCCTGGGGTTATAACAACGGCACAGACTATTCCACTGCCACCTACCGGGGCGGCGACCTGACCTCCCCACCCATCACGCTGCCGGCGGGCGGCGCCTATTTGCGCTTTGATTACCTTTATAAAACTGAAACCGCCAACCCGCTTGTAGATCAGCGCCGGGTGCAGATCTCGGTCAACGGCGGCGCTTTTACCGACCTGCTCCAAATGAGTGATGATCCGATGGATTACTGGCTGCATTCCCCGGTCATCAACTTGACCGGTGCCCAGTACCGCGGCCAGACGGTTCGCATTCGCTTCCATTTTGACACGGTGGATATCTACGGCAACGGCTTCTTCCCCGGCTGGCTGGTGGATAACGTCAGCCTGAACACCACCGCCCCGGATCTATCCTGTGCGGAAACCACTCCCAATGATACACCGGCAACCGCCTCATCCATTGCCATTAATAGCGATCAAAATGGGGTCATCTGCACCGGCGGAGACGTGGATTATTACAAAGTCAACGCCTCGGCTGGCATGCGCCTGATTGCTTCAGTTGCCGCTGCAGCGAATGGCTCTCCCCTCGATAGTGTCCTGCGCCTGTATGATTCCGACGGCCGCAGCGTGCTGGTTGAAAATGACGATGTTTCCTCCACCCTGCAGGATTCGCAATTGAACTACACCGTCCAGCGCAGCGGGACGTATTACCTGCGCGTCAGCGCCTGGGATCATCCCTCGGCCGGCTCTCCCCAGCACACCTACACCCTCAGCCTGCGCCAGGATGTTGTCCAACCGGTTGTTGTTTTGAACTTCCCCACCAGCCGCTGGATTCCCGGCCCCATCTTCCCGGTCATTGCCAATGTCAGCGACCCCGGCGGCAGCGGTCCGGGCGCTGTGGATGTGTATTTCCATTCCACCGATTGGACCAACGGCCTGTGGGAGAAGATTACCAGCGATACAACCCCGGAGGACGGCTTCTACATCCCGGTGGATCTATCGGCAAAGGGTGCAGACGGCGGCTCCTTGCTGGTGCAGGGCTTCGATCTCACCGGCACAAGCGCCATCGCCCTGGTCAGCCCCCTGGGCGTGGATGCCACCCAACCCACAGCCTCCTTTGAAAGCATCCCTCCGAACGGCAGTACGCGCTTCCTGGTGCGGTGGAACCTTGCCGACACCATCAGCGGGTTGGCTGGATTCTCCATCCAGGTCCAGGTGGACGGCGGCAGTTGGACCGATTGGATGACCGCTCCCGATCTCAACCTGCGCCAGGCCTGGTACCAGGGAGAACTCGGGCACACCTACGGATTCCGCCTGCAAGCCGTGGATGTTGCCGGCAATGTCCGTGTCTACCCGGCCAGCGCAGAGGTCTCGATATCCGTCTCCACCTGCACAGCAGATGCCTTTGAAGATGCCGACGATTCACCCACCTCAGCCAACCTGCTTGGGATGGAAAGTTCACCGCAGCACAATTTCTGCGCGGCCAATGACGTTGATTGGTTCACCCTCCAGGCGGCAGATGATCAACCCTTGCTGCTGGTGGTACAGCCATCCGCTGCCATGGGAGCCTATACAATCGGATGGTATGATGCCAGCGGTCAAACCCTGCTGCAAGAAATCACATCCAATGGCGGCGGCATTCCCGCGGCCTTACCCATTGTCCCTGCCAGCGGCGGGGGAACCTACCGCGTGCGCATCCAGCCGCTGGATCCCCGCCTGGCTGGAGACGGCGTCACTTACACCCTGCAGCTCTTCCAGGCTGTTCAAGTGCACCTGCCACTGGTGCAACGCTAACGACTGAAACCCTGCTGCACAGTTTCAAAAAAATCGTATCGAATTAAACCTGAAAGGGACGCATAACAAGCGTCCCTTTTTCGTTTGCCACCTGCAGGAGCCAGGCTTCTCTATCCGATCAGGTAATTGTGCACCTGCTACTCGGTTAAATCCACCGCAAAGCGCAGGGCATTGGCAGCGAATTCCACCCGCACCACCCGCCCGCTCACCTGGATGTGTGAGGTGTTATCCAGGTTGGGAATGGCCAGGCGAACTTCATCGCCCACCTGGGGCTTATAGCCCTCTGATTTCAACGGCAGTTTAACCAGGATCCCAGTCGCCGAAACATTCACGCTGCGCCCGCTCAAGCGGTGTGGTTCAAGGATCTTCACCGGCCGATGCCACTCCATCCGGTTGGCCCGGCGTGATTCACGGAAATCCAAAACGTTCGATTGCAACATCCCATCCCTCCGCACTGACAGCCGCAAAGCCTTGCTTGTAGAATCATAATAGCACAAACCGAATCAAATGCAAGCGGTTTTCAGAGTAAACCTCACGAAAATATAATGAATGGGTTAACTGCGGATTAAATTGATCCAAAAAATGCTTGCATTTTTGTTTGTCCTTTGTATAATAAGGATATGCGCATTACTCGCCGCGCTTTTTGGGTGGTTTTATTTATCATTGTCCTTGTCCTGGCACCAACAGGTGCCCTTGCGCAGACCGGGGGAGTGAAGGTATTTTCCAATGGCGTCCTGCTTTCCGGGGAATGGCTGAAAAAGTGGAACAGCTCGCCTGATCCATATTTGCAGTACGGCATTCCGCTTACCGGGATAATTCAATCCGCCAGCGGCGAAAATGTGGTCTACCTGCAAAAAGCCCGCTTCCGCGAGACTGCCGAAGGCATTGTTGCAGATCCACTGGGGCAGATGCTGTATGTGCCCGGCCATCCGGCCAATTTCTCGCTCAATACTCCCGCCTGCCGGGTGCAACCGGAAACCGGCTTTCACCTGTGTTATACCTTCCTGCAGGTCTACAGCACCAAGGGTGACCTGTTGGGCGCTCCAGTGTCTGACCCGGAAGAGGAAAACGGCCGGATTTACCAGGCTTTTGAATACGGCTGGCTGGAGTGGCGGCCGGAAAATCCGCCCAATCAACGTGTTGTCTTTGTCGACCTCGGCCGGATTGCTTATGATCTCTGGGAGGGCGGGCATGTTTCCGCCATCGGCAGCAGCCTGCCGGTTTCCAGCACGGATATCTCGGCCTTTGCCTTCGTCGAGCAATCCATTCTGCCGAACAACTCCACCCAGACCCTGTACCTGATCGCCCGTGATTCGAAATACCAACCGATCAGCAATGTCATCGTCAATGTTGCGGTGGAATTTCCCACTGGCCAGGTGGTCGGCCTGGGAGTGCGCAGCACCGATGCCGACGGCCTGGTGAAATACACCTTTGATGTGCGTGGCTTCCAGGTCGGTCAGACGGTGAAGATCCACGCCAGTCTGAAATACGGTCCCAACAGTGCAGAAGCGGGTACTTCTTTCCGCATCTGGTATTAAATTCCATATCCCTTTCAAAAATACCCACCCAAACCGCTGCCAGGGCAGCGGTTTTTTCATAATTTTCTCGATATCAGGAAGAATATCAGCCTGAAAATATGCTTTTCTCGCCGATTGAATTAAAGGAGATTAAGTTACAATCACATGGCATACTCGGTGTATAGGCCTTGCAGGCCGGCACCGGATTCCCTGTGTAGCGAGGATGGATATGACCGAGGAAGATCCCAGAATCTTGAATTTGCGCGCCATGCGCCAACGGGCCAGGCTCGGCGGCGGTGAAGAGCGCATCGCCAAGCAGCATGCCAAGGGCAAGATGACCGCCCGCGAACGGATTGAGTTCCTGCTCGATCCTGGCACTTTCCAGGAATTGGGCGCTTACGGATTGCAGCAGAACACACTCATCGCCAGCAGCGAGGAAAAAATCCTCGGCGACGGTGTGGTAACCGGCTGCGGTCGGATTGACGGGCGCATCGTCTATGTTTATGCCCAGGATTTCACCGTCTCCGGCGGTGCCCTGGGTGAAATGCACTCGCGCAAGATCTGCAACGCCATGGACCTGGCTGTCCAGGCCGGCGCACCGTTCATCGGCCTGATTGATTCGGGCGGCGCCCGCATCCAGGAAGGGGTGCGCAGCCTGAGCGGTTACGCAGAAATTTTCCGCCGCAACGCCCAGTACTCCGGCATCATCCCACAGATCAGCGTCATCCTGGGCCCCTGCGCCGGTGGTGCGGCTTACTCCCCCGCCCTGACCGACCTGATCATCATGGTCGATAAGAACTCCTACATGTTCCTCACCGGCCCGGAAGTGATTAAATCCATCACCGGTGAAGTCGTGGATTTTGAAACCCTCGGCGGAGCCGAAACCCACCTCACCATCAGCGGCCTGGCCCACCTGACCGCCCCCAATGAAAAGGATGCGCTGACCCTGGCGCGTAAAGCCATTTCCTACCTGCCCTCCAACGGAATGGAAAATCCTCCCGCCCAACCGGCTGCGCAGGACCCGACCGCCCTGGTGGAAGAACTCAATCACATCGTCCCGGCCGATCCCTCCGCCCCATACAGCATGCACGAAATCATCCAGCGCGTGGTGGATGCCGGCTCGTTCATTGAACTCCAGCCCGGTTTTGCCCGCAATGCCATTGTCGGCCTGGCGCGTATCGGCGGATTGAGTGTCGGCATCGTCTCACAGGAACCGGCCCAGATGGCCGGCGTGATTGACATCGATGCCGCCGACAAGATCACCCGCTTTGTCCGCCTGTGCGATTGCTATAACATCCCGCTGGTCACCTTCGTGGATACGCCCGGTTTCCTGCCGGGTGTGGACCAGGAGCACCGCGGTATCATCCGCCACGGCGCCAAGGTGTTGTATGCCTATTCCGAAGCCAGCGTGCCCAAGATCAGCGTGGTGGTGCGTAAGGCCTACGGCGGCGCATTCGTGGTGATGAGCAGCAAATTCCTGGGAACTGATTACAACTTCGCCTGGCCCTCAGCGGAAATCGCCGTGATGGGCCCGGAAGGCGCCACCAACATCCTCTACCGCCGCCAGATTGAAGCCGCGGCCGACCCGGCCGCCGAGCGCGCCCGCCTGACCGAGGAATACCGCGACAAATATCTCAATCCCTTCATGGCAGCCGGCACCGGCGATATTGACGACGTTATCGAACCGCGCGAAACCCGCCAGCGCGTCTACGCCGCCCTGTTGGCCTTGACTACAAAATCCGTCACCCCCCTGCCGCGCAAGCACGGCAATATGCCGGTCTAACCCGGAGGAGCCCCTAAATGATCCAGAACCTGAAAGATGCTTTGGTTATCACCGGGGTGGGCATGGGATTGGTTTTCCTGGCCCTACTGCTGCTCTGGCTGCTCATGGCACTGGTGGTCAAAATCAAAGATCCGGTCGAATCCGAAGAAGAGGAAGCCGAAGCACAAATGGATGCCAGCCTGGAAGATGCACCGGCCGTGACTGTCTCGGACCGCAAGCGGCGGGCTGCCGCAGCCGCCGTGGCTGTTGCGCTCGGCTTGCGGCGGAGTTCTGCCGCCAGCCTGCAGCCGCAAACGCCGGCCGCTTTCACCGGGGGCTGGCAAGCCTCATACCGCGCCAATAACATCGCCCGGCGCACCAACCTGTTTAGCCGTAAACCGCGAGGGTAGAGATATGAAACTGCGTGTCAAAATTGACGATCAGATGTTTGATGTGGAAGTGAACGATCTCTCCAGCCGGCCGATCCTGGCCAGCGTGGACGGTGAAACGTTTGAAATCTGGCCGGAAGATGCCGCCGCCCCCGAGATTGCGCCTCTGCAAGCTGCGCCGGCCCAGGCGCGCCCCGTTGCTGCTGCCGCAGAAGCCGCGGTGGATAAGACCAAAAGCGTCACCGCCCCCATCCCCGGCGTGATCATTTCGATCGCCGTCAAGGAAGGTGATGTGGTCAAGCAAGGCCAGGAGTTGTGTGTCCTGGAAGCAATGAAGATGAAGAACGCCATCCGCGCCGGACGGGCGGGCAAGATTGCAGCCATCCGCGTGGCGGCCGGCGATCATGTAAAGCACGGCCAGGCCTTGATGGATTACGCCGAATAGGGGGATGGCATGATCATCGATCTGCTTTCCCAAATTTTTGCCGGTTCTGCCTCATTTTACTGGGGTAATGCCGTCATGATCCTGGTCGGCCTGGTGTTGATTGCGCTGGCCGTGATCAAGGAATACGAACCGGTCCTGCTGCTGCCGATTGGTGTGGGCTGTATCCTGGCCAACCTGGGCATGGCCGTCAATATGGCTCCCGGCGCTTGCAGCCTGGGTGACCAGAACTTCCTGACCATCCTGTATTGCGCCGGCATTAAGACGGAGCTCTTCCCGCTGCTGATCTTCGTGGGCGTGGGCGCGATGATTGACTTCACTCCCCTGCTGGCCATGCCGCAGATGGTGGTGTTGGGCGCTGCCGGCCAGTTTGGCATCTACGCCACCCTGATCCTGGCTACATTGCTCGGGTTCAAGATGAACGAAGCCGCCTCCATCGGCGTCATCGGCGCCATTGACGGCCCGACCGCCATCTTTGTCACCACCAAACTGGCCCCGGAGCTGCTCGGCCCGATTGCCGTGGCAGCCTACTCCTACATGAGCCTGATCCCGATCATCCAGCCGCCAATCATGAAGTTGATGACCACACGCAAGGAACGCCTGACCCGCATGGAATACACTGCCAAGCCGGTTTCCAAGCGCGCCCTGATCATCTTCCCCATCGTGGTGACCATCGTGGTTTCACTGGTGGCCCCCTCCGCCGCCCCGTTGATTGCCACCCTGATGCTGGGGAATATTCTCCGCGAGGCCGGTGTGGTGGACCGCCTGAACAAAGCTGCCCAGAACGAAATCATCAATATCTCCACCCTGTTCCTCGGTTTGTGCATCGGCGCAACCATGACCGCCGCCCGCTTCATCCAGTTGGATACCCTGATGATCCTCGGCCTGGGCTTGCTGGCCTTCGTGATCGACACGGTTGCCGGCCTGCTATTCGGCAAGTTCATGTATGTCATCTCCGGGCATAAAATCAACCCATTGATCGGCGCTTGCGGAATCTCGGCCTTCCCCATGGCCGGACGGCTTTCCGCTAAAATGGCTGCGGATGAAGATTATGACAATTTCATCCTGATGCACGCCATGGGCTCCAACACTGCCGGGCAGTTGGGCAGCGTGGTGGCCGGCGGCCTGCTGCTGGTACTGGTTTCCGTCTTCGGTCACATCTAAACGCTCTTCCTTAATCTTTCACCCCCCTGCGGAAACATTGCGCAGGGGGGTTCGCGTTAATGTATGATAGAATGTGAAACTTGTAACATGACAATAATACGAATATTTACGGACGTAAATTACTATAAGAATCTCCCGCTTACCGTTAGACTTAAAAGTTGAATGTCCAGACACTTTTGGACGAAATGTGCCATGAATAACCGTTTCTACGGATTTTTTTACAGGAGTGATGCAAATGTCACGTCAAATGGTAACAATTGATGGAAACGAGGCAACCGCCTACGTTGCCTATCGCCTGAGCGAGGTGATCGCCATCTACCCGATTACCCCCTCCTCGGGCATGGGCGAACTCTCCGACGAATGGGCCGCCAAGAACGTTCCCAACCTGTGGGGCTCCGTCCCGCTGGTGATGGAAATGCAATCCGAAGGCGGCGCTGCCGGTGCAGTGCACGGCGCCCTGCAGACCGGCTCTTTGACCACCACTTTCACCGCCTCCCAGGGTCTGCTGTTGATGATCCCGAACATGTTCAAGATCGCCGGCGAACTCACCTCCACGGTCTTCCACGTCACCGCCCGCTCCATTGCCATGGCCGCCCTGTCCATCTTCGGCGACCATTCCGATGTGATGGCAGCCCGCTCCACAGGCTTTGCCATGTTGGCCTCCCGCTCCGTCCAGGAAGCCCACGATATGGCCCTGATTGCCACGGCCGCCACCCTCAAGGCGCGCGTTCCCTTCCTGCACTTCTTTGACGGCTTCCGCACCTCACACGAAGTCAACAAGATCGAACAGCTCAGCAATGAAGACCTGCGCGCCATGATCGACGACAAGTTGATCGCTGCCCACCGCTCCCGCGCCCTCTCCCCCGAGCATCCCGTTCTGCGCGGCACCGCCCAGAATCCGGATGTCTATTTCCAGGGCCGCGAGACGGTCAATCCCTTCTACGCCGCCTGCCCCGGCATCGTCCAGCAGGCCATGGATCAATTCGCAAAGCTGACCGGCCGCCAGTATCACCTGTTTGATTACTCCGGCGCCCCGGATGCCGACCGCGTCATCATCATCATGGGCTCCGGCGGTGAGACGGCGGACGAAACCGCCCGCTACCTTAATGCGCAGGGTGAAAAAGTCGGCGTGCTTTCCATCCGCCTCTTCCGCCCGTTCTCCATTGAGGACTTTGTCAAGGCGCTGCCCGCCACGGTCAAGAAGATCGCCGTCCTCGACCGCACCAAGGAAGCCGGCGCTGCCGGTGAACCCCTCTTTGTTGACGTGGCTGCCAGCCTGACCGAAGCCCTGGAAAAGGGGATCGCCCCCTTCAAGTCCATGCCCGTCATCATTGGCGGACGCTACGGCTTGTCCTCCAAGGAATTCACCCCCGGCATGGCCAAGGCCGTCTTTGATGAGCTCAAGAAGGACGCCCCCAAGTATCACTTCACCGTGGGCATCAATGATGATGTTTCCCACACCTCGCTGGATTACGATCCCGAGTTCTCGATCGAAGCCGAAAACACCGTGCGCTGCGTCTTCTTCGGCCTGGGTGCGGATGGCACCGTCGGCGCCAATAAGAACTCGATCAAGATCATCGGTGAGGAAACGCCCAACGGCGCCCAGGGCTTCTTCGTGTATGACTCGAAAAAATCCGGCTCAGTGACCACCTCCCACTTGCGCTTTGGCTCCAAGAACATCCAGGCCCCCTACCTGATCGGCAATGGGGATGCCAATTTCGTCGCCTGCCACCAGTTCTCCTTCCTGGAACGGTTGGACATGCTGCGCTTTGCCAAACCCGGCGGTGTATTCCTGCTCAACAGCCTGTACGGGCCGGAAGAAGTCTGGGATCACCTGCCGCGCGAAGTACAAGCCGACATCATTAAGAAGAAACTGCGCTTCTACGTTATCGACGCCTACGACGTGGCCCACAAGACTGGCATGGGCGGCCGCATCAACACCATCATGCAGACCTGCTTCTTTGCCATTTCCGGCGTCCTGCCGCGCGAGGAAGCCATTGCCGAGATCAAGAAATCAATCAAGAAGACCTACGGCAAGCGCGGTGAAGCCGTGGTGCAGCAGAACTACGACGCGGTTGATAACACCCTGGCCAACCTGAAGGAAGTCCGGGTTCCCGCCGCAGTGACCAGCACCTTTGGCCGCCGCAGCCCGGTGCCTGCAGAGGCCCCAGAATTTGTCAAGAAGGTTCTCGGCCCGATGCTCGTCTTTGAAGGCGATCAACTCCCCGTCAGCGCCATGCCGATCGACGGCACCTTCCCCACCGCCACCTCGCAGTGGGAAAAGCGCAATATCTCACTCGAAATCCCGGTCTGGGAACCGGATTTGTGCATCCAGTGCGGCAAGTGCGCCTTTGTCTGCCCGCACGCCGTTATCCGCATGAAAGTCTACGACCCGGCAGAACTGGCCAATGCTCCAGCCACCTTCAAGTCCCTGGACGCCAAGTTCAAGGAACTGCCCGGCATGCGTTTTACCATCCAGGTGGCTCCGGAAGATTGCACCGGCTGCGGCCTGTGCGTGGAAGCCTGCCCCGCCAAGGACAAGACCAATGTCAGCCGCAAGGCCATCAACATGGCCGATCAACTGCCGCTGCGTGAAACCGAAGCGGAAAACTGGAAGTTCTTCCTCTCCCTGCCGGAAGTGGATCGGACCGCCTTCGCCCCGACGACCGTCAAGAATTCACAGCTCCTGCAACCGCTGTTTGAGTTCAGCGGCGCCTGCTCAGGCTGCGGTGAAACCCCCTATATCAAGCTGATCACCCAGTTGTTCGGTGACCGGGCCATCATCGCCAACGCCACCGGCTGCTCCTCCATTTACGGCGGCAACCTGCCCACCACCCCCTATGCCCAAAATCCGGATGGACGCGGCCCGGCCTGGTCCAACTCCCTCTTCGAAGATAATGCCGAATTTGGTCTGGGCATGCGCCTGACACTGGACAAGCAAACCGAATTCGCCGGCGAACTGCTCCGCGCCCTGGCTGCCGATCTCGGCGAAGACCTGGTCAAGGGTCTGCTCGAAGCGGACCAATCCAACGAAGCCGGCATCATCGGCCAACGCGAACGGGTTGCCATCCTCAAGAAACGCCTGGCCGGGATGACCGATCCCCGCGCTGCCATGCTGCTGACCGTGGCCGATAACCTGGTCAAGAAGAGCGTCTTCATCTTCGGCGGTGACGGCTGGGCTTACGATATCGGCTACGGCGGTCTGGATCATGTCCTGGCCTCCGGGCGCAATGTCAACATTGTCGTACTGGATACCGAAGTCTATTCAAACACCGGCGGCCAGTCCTCCAAGTCCACCCCGCGCGCAGCCGTGGCCAAGTTCGCCGCCCGCGGCAAGAACCTGCCCAAGAAGGATCTCGGCTTGATCGCCATGGCTTACGGTTATGTCTATGTCGCCAAGGTCGCCATGGGTGCCAATGACCAGCAGACCCTGCGTGCCATCCTCGAGGCGGAAGCCTACGACGGCCCCTCCCTCGTGATTGCCTACTCACACTGCATCAACCACGGTATTGACATGCGCAAGGGCCTGGAACAGCAGCGCCTGGCCGTCCAATCGGGCATCTGGCCGCTCTTCCGCTACAACCCTGCCCTGGCCGATGAAGGCAAGAACCCGCTGATCATCGACAGCAAGGATCCGACCATCCCGGTGGAACAATATGCCTACAACGAAACCCGCTACCGCATGCTGATGCAGAGCGATGAAGCCCGGGCCGAGATGCTGATGCGCTCCGCCCGTGAAGACGTGACCAAGCGCTGGGATCTCTACCGCCAGATGGCTGCCATCGAATACAAGGCCCGCAACCAGGAATAATCATAGAATCCAGTCCGGAGTGGGATTTCCCACCCCGGACTGGGTATCAAACAAACGGAGGAAACATGGCTGATCTGAGTACAACCTATCTGGGTCTCACTTTGAAAAACCCGATCGTCGCATCCGCCTCACCCCTCTCCAAAAAGGTGGATACCGTCCGCCGCCTGGAAGAAGCCGGTGTTGGCGCAGTAGTGATGTATTCCCTCTTTGAAGAACAAATCATCCACGAAAGCAAAGCCCTGGATCACTTCCTCAACGCCGGAACGGAATCCTTCGCTGAAGCCGTCACCTATTTCCCCGACCTGGGCAACTACAACATGGGTCCGGAAGAATACCTGGCACACATCCACCAGCTCAAGCAAGCTGTGAAAATCCCGATCATTGCCAGCCTGAACGGCACCACCTCCGGCGGATGGGTTGAATATGCCCGCAAAATGGAAGAGGCCGGCGCTGATGCGCTTGAGTTGAATATTTACGATGTTCCGACCGATCCCAGGCTGACCAGCGCCGCCCTGGAGCAAAGCTATGTTGACCTGGTGGCGGATGTGCGCAAGAAGATCCACATCCCGCTGGCGGTCAAACTGGGACCGTTCTTCACCGCACTGCCCGCTTTTGCCGCCCGCCTGGTCAAGGCCGGCGCCAATGGATTGGTGCTGTTCAACCGCTTCATTCAGCCTGATCTGGATATCGAAACCCTGGAAGTGGTCCCCAGCCTGCACTTGAGCACCTCAGAAGAAATCCGTCTACCGCTGCGCTGGGTAGCCATTCTCCACGGGCGCGTCGAAGCCGACCTGGCCTTAACCAGCGGTGTCCACACTGCCAACGACATCCTGCGCTCGGTGATGGCCGGTGCCAGCGTTACCATGCTGGCCTCTGAGTTGATCGCCAAGGGCCCCGGCCGGGTGGCTGAACTGGTGGAAGACATGGAAAAATGGATGGCCGAATATGAATACACCTCCATCCTGCAGATGCGCGGCAGTATGAGCCAAAAATCCGTCGCCGATCCAACTGCGTTTGAACGGGCAAACTACATGAAAGCCCTCACCAGCTACGATAACCGGCTGCGCTACTAGAACATTAAAACCCTTTTTAGAATCAATCGGGCGGGTGATGAACACCCGCCCGATTATTTTTAATTGTCGCCCGCTTCTATTGTTGCTGCTGATTTTTCGGATCCGTTCTGGCATCCGGCAGCGGCGCATCCGGTGGCAGCCCCACCTGTGTCTGGCGCTTAAGGTCTAAGATGGTCTGCGAGGTAGCCTGGTTGGCCTCCCGGAAGGCTTGCTGGATGTCTTCCAGCCCGGCATCCCGGATGATCTTCTTTGGCAGGTCGCGCACCTCGCGCTGGGCGGTGGTCATATCCCGCCAGATCGGCGACTTGATCACCTTCCGGATGAATTTTCCGGCATTGCGGGCCATATCGGTCATTCCCTTCGGCCCCAGGATTACCAATGCCAGGGCGAAGAAAAGGATCAGTTCCCCCGGGCCAATGCCAAAAATTTCCATACAAAAAAGGCGGGCTTATGCCCCGCCCTCCTTTTTGTCATCGTCCTTTTTGTCTTCATCCTTCTCGCCTTTCAAACCTTCGCGGAAGGCACGGATGCTGGAGCCGATTTCGCCGGAGATCTTGGAGATGCGGCCGATACCAAACAGCAGGACCACGATCACCAGGATGACAATCCATTCCCAACCTTGCAAGCCAAACATATTACCTCCAATAGTTACTACCGCTTGGTAGAATATATTCCAACTGCAACAGTCCTATTATACCCTCATCCTTCATGGCCAGTCGTATCAATTGTCGTCGACCGGCGGATCGGTTGGTTCACCGGGATTCTCCGTATTCGGGGGCTCCACGGGTGCAGATTTTGCCTTGCGCGGACGGAACAGGCGGAATTTGCGGCGCGGCTGCCTGGGTTTGGCCGGCCGGGGTGGGCGCTCCACCGCCAGCGACGCCAGCAGGATACTGAAGAAATAGAGCACCAACAGCGGGGCCATCAGGATGGACATATTGATCGGGTCGCCCGTCGGAGTGATGATGGCTGCCAGGAAGGCAATCACTACCACGGCCACCCGCCATTGTTTCAGTAACGCCTGGGCAGTGATCAGGTGCAGTTTGGCCAGCAGGAAAATCACCAGCGGGGTTTCAAAAGCCACACCCACCCAGAAAACAAGCGAAGTGACAAAATTAATATAACTGGAAAGGCGCGGCGTGGTCTTGACACCCAAAAAGCTCACCAGGAAGGGAATAGCCGTCGGCAGCATGACAAAATAAGTAAAAAACACACCGGCCAAAAACAGGGCAGTCGCAAACGGGATGGCAATATTCAACCAGCGCTTTTCTTTGTCTTCCAGGGCTGGTGTGATGAAACCGATCAACTGGTAGAGCACAAAGGGCAGTGAAATGATAAAGCCGCCCAACAATGAAATACGCATGTAGACTGCAATATTTTCGGTAACTTCAATCGAAAGCAAGTTTTGCAACCCGCCAATCGGCCGGGTGAGAATTTCCAGGAAGAAGTTGGTCAGGTTAAACGCTATGATCACCCCCACAGCCACACCCACCAGCGCCCATAACAGCCGCTTGCGCAGTTCCAGCACATGCGGAGCCAGCATCTCCCAGAAATTGGGGGGTGATTCAGCCGGGGCCTGAGGTTTGGATGGTTGTTCCATGCCGGGTGATTATAATCCAATCCCCTGGCTCATTCCACCGGTTGGCGTAATATGGTGCGCAGTTTCTCCGGTGCGGTCCTCCTAGGATCGCCCAGGTAGATTTCATGGTGCTTGCCGCGCCGTTGCAGCCCTTGACTGAAGATGAATTCGTGTAACCGGGTGATGGTCGGCGCTTCCGCCGCATATGGCCCGATATGCATCACCTGGGCGCATTTTCCTTCAAGAAACGCCTCCAGGCGGACTTTCTCCAGCGGCAGGCCGGGCTTCTTGCGTTCCACATCCTGCATGGCTTGCTCCAGGGCGGCCGGGGTCACCAGGTCGGGCTGTAGAATCATCATCGTCCACAGCCATTCATCTTTGCGGTCGGTGCTGAATTCGAGCATGTTTTCAGACCACCACAGACCCTCCAACCCCATGACGGGGTAATCCACCCCGGCAGATTTCTTAGTGGCAAACTTGAGGGTGTAGGCCAGGGAATACAAGACCTGCACGGCAGCCTCGTATTGCGGAGAAGTGTTTGGGTCGCCCTGACCATCAATCATCAAGTAATTGAAAGATGGGATGTCGATCAGGATTGGGCTGCCTGCAGGAGCGGAATAATAGGACTTGAGCATTTTTCGCAAATCAAGCGTTTCCATCTCTTCACCTACCAGGGTGTCAGCCGTTGGTGCCGGTCAGCCCTTTGCGCCGGGCCAGGTTGATGGCCTCGCGACGGCTGGTGGCTTTTAATTTCTCCAGGATATTATGCACATGGTTGCGGACGGTATTTTCTGAAATGAAAAGCCGTTCGGCGATTTCACGGTTCGTGGCGTTGCTGGCCATTTCACGCATTACTTCCATTTCCCGGCCGGTCAGTAGGTCGATCGGGTCATCGCCCACGGAGCTGCTGGTTGCCTGGGCGGTATGCGAGAATTCCTCCAGGATACGCGAGGTCATTACCCGTGAAAGGGCAGCCTCGCCGCGCAGCATCCCCCGCAGGGCAGAAAGCAGGTTCGCAATCGGGATGTTCTTCAGCAGGTATCCCTTAGCGCCCAGGCGGATGGCCGAAATCAGGCGCTCATCATCATCATAGATCGTCAGAAAGACAATTTTCGTTTCCGGCAGTTGCTCAATAATGCTCCGGGTGGCATCCAGGCCGGTACCATCCGGCAGGTTGAAATCCATCAAGACCAGGTCCGGTTTATGTTCCAACGCCAGGCTGACGGCCTCTTCCACCGTGCCCGCCTCACCGACAACGTGCAAATCCTCCTGGCGATTAATCAGGCCGACCAGGCCCTCCCGGAATAGCACATGATCATCGACAACCAGCAACTTCATCATCGTACCACTTCGCTCCATCTCCATCCTGGCTGGGGATTCCTTCCACCACGCGGCAATGGCACTCCAGCATCATCCTGCCCGGTGCATGCATGACCTGGGTTGAAAATAACTCTTTACAATAATTATACAAGGGTTCATGATGGAAAGTTGAGCCAACCTGATCTCTCCTTGTAGAACGATCTACAATCCGGTTACTCGCCCAGCAGAATTAGTCCAATACCGGATGGATCGAGAGTGCGGATTCCCGCACCAGGACTGTGTTCAAAATCCCAACCAGCCTCCTCCAGTCGGCGTTGCATTTCGCCCAGGTTGAGGCCGCCAATTTCAAACCAGGCCAACCCGGGTGTTCCCGTTGGGGGCGGCGGCACCCCGACGCCCTGCCAGGTATTCATGCCAACATGGTGGTGATATCCCCCAGCCGAAACAAACAGGGCGGTTTTACCATATCGTTGGACAACATCAAAACCGAGCAATTCGACATAGAATTTTTCACTGGCAGGGATGTCAGCCACCTTTAAGTGAATATGTCCCATCCGGGTATGCGGATCAACGTGCGGCCGTGAGGTGTAGGCCAGGTCTTCCGCCAGCAATTGTTCCAGGTCCAGCGTGGTTGTGAAGAGCTGCAGGCTGCCATCTGCTGAGCGCGGCCACATCTCCGGCTGGCGGTCGTAGTACAACTCGATGCCGTTACCTTCTGGATCCACCAGGTAAATCGATTCCGAGACGCCGTGATCCGAGGCGCCCTGCAGGGCAGTACGCAGCGTTACCAGGCGGCGGAAAGCCCGCGCCAGGGCCAGTCGGGTGGCATAACGCAAGGCGAGGTGAAAAAGCCCGGTCCTGCGCCCGCTGGCTTGCGCCTGGGTGGCAGGCTGAATCCCGACCAGCGGCTGCCCGCCCACCCCCAGCAGCAGGGTATCCCCTGCCTCGCCCAGCAAATCCAATCCCAGGCTGTGCTGGTAAAAAGATGCCAGGGAAGCTGGTTGCCTGGCGAAAAGATACACCGAGCCAATATGCGTGGTGGAGGTAAGTGTATCGGTCATGGGTTAAGTATAGCTGATTCATCCCCGGGCTGAAAGTAAAACACCCCAAAATGGGCAGATCATCCCGCCAGTTCTGCCGCTGCTGCCCCGGTGTTATAATCCCTTTATGCTCCGAAAACGCTACCGTCGTATTCTCTGGTTCTTTGCAACTGTTACTCTTTCTTTTATATTTTGGGACATATTCCTGCCCCGGATCGGGTTGCGCCGCCTTTCGCGCCGTAATCGCCAGCAGCGTTTTCAAAAGGTTGCACACAAATTCCGCGTCCTGGCAGTGCAAATGGGCGGGGTGATGATCAAGGTCGGGCAATTCCTCTCCGCCCGGTTGGACGTGCTGCCGCGCGAAATTACCGACGAACTGGCCGGCCTGCAGGATGAAGTCAAACCAGAGACGTTTGAAGATATCCGCCGGGTAGCCGAAACCGAACTGGGCGCACCCCTGGGCGAGCGTTTTTTGAGTTTTGAGGAATCCCCCATGGCGGCCGCCTCCATCGGCCAGGTTCACCGGGCCACCCTGCCCGCAGAGGTTCCCGGGGAGCCTGCCGTGCGGGTGGTGGTAAAGATCCAGCGCCCGCAAATCGACCGTATTGTAGCCACCGACCTGGCTGCGCTGCGCGTAGTGGGCGGCTGGCTGATGCGCTATGAACCCATCCGGCGCCGGGTGAACGTCCCCCGCCTGGTGGAAGAGTTCAGCCGCACCACCCTGGAAGAAATCGATTACCTCCACGAGGGGAAAAACGCCGAAACCTTCGCCGCAAATTTCAAGGACCAACCGGAAATCCGCGTGCCGGCCGTGTATTGGAAATTCACCACCCGCCAGGTTCTCACCCTGGAGGACGTGCAGGCAATCAAGATCACCGATTATGCTGCCATCACCGCCGCCGGGGTGGATCGGGCAGAAGTTGCCCGCCGCCTGTTTGATACCTATCTCAAACAGATCTTCGAAGACCAGTTTTTTCATGCTGATCCCCATCCGGGTAACCTGTTCGTCCTCCCCCTGGATGAGACCGAGCCGGACGGCCGGCGAAAATTCCAGTTGGTTTTTGTTGATTTTGGCATGACCGGCGATTTGCCGTCCCGCACCTACACTGCCCTGCGCGAAATCCTGATCGGCGTTGGGCTGAAGGATGTCAGCCGCATCATCCGCGCTTACCAGGCGCTGGATATCCTGCTGCCCGGGGCGGACGTCCTCCTGCTGGAAAAAGCCACCGCCCGCGTTTTTGAGCGGATGTGGGGGAAAACCGCTCCCGAACTGATGGAAATGCATCCAGCCGAGGCAGCCGCCTTTGTACAGGAGTTCAACGACCTGATCTTCGATTTACCCTTCCAGGTGCCGGAAAACCTGGTGCTGCTGGTGCGCTGCCTGGGAATCCTCTCCGGTATTTGCACCGGCCTGGATTTTGATTTCAATGTCTGGCTGAGCATTGCACCCTACGCTGAAAAGTTGGCCGGCGGCGAGGGTGGATTGAATTGGAAGTCCATCCTGGCAGAAGCGGTGGAATTCCTGCGCCTGCTTTACAGCCTGCCCCGCAAAGCAGAAACCCTGCTCCAAAAAATGGAGCAGGGCAAGTTGGAAGTACAAACACCCGTCCTGGCTGAACACACCCTCCGCCTGGAGGCCGGCGTTCGCCGCCTGACGGCAGCGGTCATTTTTACCGCTTTTCTACTGGCCGGGGTTCAACTATATCTCGGCGGTGCGCAAGGCCTGGCTGCAGCCAGCGCCGCTGGAGCTGCAGTGGCATTTCTCTGGCTGATCTTCACCCGCACCAGGCGCTGATTTATTTCTTCTCGATGTGGTCCAGGGCGGCATCCAGCATGGAGCGGAAGGCCAGCAGCATTTCCTTGCGGGCAGTCCGGCGCTGCTCCCGGTAGGCCGGGGGCAGGATGGCGGCCGCGGCCTCACGCATGGCACTGCGGGCAGCCTTGAGGTGCTGGCGAATTTCCTCCGCATGCGGATCTCGAGCCTGATCTTGCTGTTCGGACATATCAACCTCCATTCTTAATCTCAACAATAAATTGGCTTGTCCGCCCCTGTGGGCAGCATGCCTTTTCTTATTGTTGCACAAATTTTGGATTAGAGGAAGGGGGGAATTTATCGGCTTTCGTTCAAATCAAGGCGGTAGCCTACGCCGCGCACGGTCTTGATATACACCGGGTGGCGCGGATCTTCCTCCAGCGCCTCGCGCAGCCAGCTCATGTGCACATCCAGGGTGCGCGTATCGGCCGTGTAGTTGGTGTCCCATACCTGGCTGAACAGTTCCTTGCGGTTGATTACTTCTCCCGGACGTTCCATCAAAGCCCGCAGCAGGATCACCAGGCGCGGGGTCAGGCGGGCTTGCTTGTTGCCCAGGCGGGCCATGTGCTGCTCCACGTCCAATTGTAAGGGACCCACGGTCATCACTGCGCGCGGCTCCACCGGCAGGAGCGGACGGATGCGGTTGAGCAATTTTTGCAAAGTAAACGGCTGGATGAGGATTACATCGACTTCAAACTTATCCTGGTCGGGCAACTTCTCCCCCAGCATCAGGACCACCGGCAAACCGGGCGCCTGCTGGTGGATGGACTGGCAAATCCGGCGGCCGGAGCTGCGCATCGAAGCGGCATCCACCAGCACCAGATGCGGACGATCCTCCGCCAGGCGCTGCATGGCTGCACTCCCGCTGGCAACGGATTCGACCAGGAAACCCTTCTTGATCAAACCGGTAACCAACGAGGCACGCTCTGTCCGCTTGCCTTCAACCAGCAGAATTTTTGCTTTCATACCTCTTATACCGTTTACTAATTATTCGGCCTGCAGGCCGTGAAATCCAGGGTGGTCAAGTCCTGCTTAGGGACCCGCCTGAAAAACCCAAGTTCCCTTCCCGCGTCACCCCCACATATGGTTCATGGATGAAATTTATAGGGATCGGAACAGATCAGTTTGCTTATTATACATGATTCTTAAGAAATGTGAAGTGGTTTTTTTAAGATTCGCAGTTAAGAGTTATTTATGTCCTGATTGCGATATATCTTTCATCAATCGTCAGACAAATATGGTTTAAGGTATAATGAGACAGGAGAGGCAGCATAAGAATCCTGTGGCCCGCCGAAAACGAATGGATGACCTGACGGTTGAGGAACTGCGCTACCTGCTGATTGAGAAAAGCCGGGGAGCGCGGCAGGCCCGCCTGGCTCATTACCAGCGGACGGGGCGGGTGGTGGATGTGCGTCCCCAACTGCGCGGTGTTCCGCTCGATACCCTGCGCAGTACGCCCATCCCTGCCGGTGAAGATCCCCTCCCGGTCCCCCGCCGGCGTAAAGCCCTGGATGGTTTTCTGTTGGCCGTGGAAGTCCTGGCAGTCATCGGGCTATTGGTGGTCCTGCTGAATGGTTTCAACGTTCTGCAGGCTCTCAACCGGGAGGTTTCTGCGGCCGTCAGCGTGCCAACTGCCACACCCATCCCGGCCATCTCGGCGGTGGTACTGCCGGGCGGACATACCCCGCCCAATGCCCGCGGCGAGACCGAGTTTAACATGTCGGAGATCCCGGAACACCTGCGACCGCTGGTCAACATCCTGGCCAGCCTGCCGGTTCCCACACCCTCTCCGGAACAGGCCTACTCGATCAAGATCCCGGCCATCGGCGTGGACGCCATCATCCTGCAGGGTGATCGGCCTGAGCAACTTAACAAGGGTGTTGTCGGCCAGTCTATCGGATCGGTCAACCCCGGCCAAAAGGGCAACCTGGTTCTTTCAGCCCACAATGATGTCTACGGTGAAATTTTCCGCCACCTGGACCAGTTGAAAAAAGGCGACGAAATAACCATTTACACCCAGGTTCGCAGCTACACCTACATTGTCCAGGGCACTCAAATCGTCCCGCCGACAGAGGTGAGCGTGATGGATCCGACTATCGACCCGGTGGTCACCCTGATTTCGTGTTATCCTTACCTGGTGGATAAGCAACGGATCGTTGTTACCGCAATTTTGCAGGAGTGAGACGTTCAATTCGAGCAAAACGCACCGAAAGTCAACCTGCTTCTCTTGCAATCATTATTCTTTTAGGAGAGTGTTTGAATGAGCAAGAAGTCACAGCGCAAAGTTTCCGGAATGGCAACCCCTGCCGTTCCCTCCACCCCTTCCACCCCGCGCCCGGCGGGAACCAACCGGCAGGGCCTCAGCGTGGAATTTAAGCCGGATTACACCGAGATCATCCACGATCTCAAGAATACCGGCATCCTTGCAGGCGCTTTCATCGCCGTGCTGGTCATCCTCAGCTTCTTCCTGCGCTAATCTTTTGGGAGTAACACAACCGTCCTGGTTGTGAAGTTATATTTCTGACCAACCTCAGGTTCTTTCCATAAGGAGAAGTGTATGGCACCCATGTTTGTTCCTGGTCCGGTGGATGTGGCCCCCGAAGTATTGGCGGCCCAGGCCAAGCCAATGCTGCCTCACCGCAGCAAGGATTTTGAAGCAATTTTCAAGCGGACGGAAGAAAAAGCAAGGCAATTGTTCTACACTCAGTACCGCATCTTCCAGGGTACGCATTCCGGTTCCGGTATGCAGGAAGCCGGTGTGCGCAATCTGGCCGCCTCGACCGTCCTTGCCACCATCAACGGTGCGTTTTCCAAGCGCTGGTACGATGTGGCGGTTGCCAATGGCAAACAGGTGGATAAACTGGACGTTCCGTGGGGCGAACCCATCCTGCCCGATCAGCTTGCCACCGCCTTGAAGGCCAAGTTCTACGAAGCCGTGACTATTGTTCACAACGAGACCTCCACGGGCGTGATGAACGACGTAAAGGCCCTCTGCGAAGTAATTCAACAGGTTAGCCCGGACACCATGATCCTGGTGGACGCCGTTTCCTCCCTGGGCGGCACCAAGATCGAAATGGATGCCTGGGGCATCGACTTCCTGATGACCTCATCCCAGAAGTGCCTGGCCCTGCCGCCGGGTCTTTCCCTGGGCGCCGTGTCCGACCGGGCCATGAAGAAAGCCGAAAGCGTGCCGAACCGCGGCTGGTACTTCGACTTCCTGCTGCTGGAGAAGCACCGCCTCAAAGACTCCACCCCCATGACCCCCGTCATGCCGCTCATCTTCGCCCTGGATCTGCAGCTCGACCGCATCCTGGCCGAAGGGCTGGAAGCCCGCTTTGCCCGCCATGCCGCCATGTCGCAGCGCTTTGACAGCTGGGCTGAAGCCAACGGCATGCCCGTTGTGGCTGCCCCGGCGTACCGCTCGCACACCGTCTGCACCGTGCAAAACGCCAGGGGGTGGGATATTTCCGCCCTGAACAAATTCCTGCTCACCAAGGGCATGCGCATCGCTAACGGCTACGGCGATTGGAAGGACAAAACCTACCGCGTGGCCACCATGGGCGAAACCCAGTTGAGCGATGTGGAAAATCTCATCGCCGCCATGGAAGAGTTCATGAAGCAGTAACACTGCTCCAAATCAATCTCACATCTACGCGAAGGGCGGCTTCTCAGCCGCCCTTCGTCATTTATTTCATATTTATCCTGAAAAAAAACGGAACTGACTGTTATTGCTTTCGGTTCCACCTTGAGATCCCTCCCCCCAGTTGGGATATTTACTGCTCGGGTACATCCATGTGAAAGCGGTGCAGGATGCGGTGGGCAACTGGGGCCAGGATGATGCCGGCCACCAGGATCACGACCAGACCGCAATACAATGCGTACAAGCCGGCAAACAGTTTGCCCCCGGCTGTGGCTGGCGGATTGACCGGTCCCATTCCACCCAACAGCATGGCGGCATTGAGAAACGCATCCAGCCAACTCAAGCCTTCCAGCGCATGATATCCGGCCATGCCGATAATCAAGGATATCGCAATCAGGCCAAGTGCCAGCAGGCCGCTGTTGGCCAGGCGCACCAGGAATTTATCGAGCGGGATGAGCGGCTGGTTGTGATGTTCAAATCGGGTGAAAATATCGTTCACGGTTCACCTCCCAACCCCCATTATACAGGCTCCCGTATAACAGGCTGTCTTTCCAGTGCACCTCTTAGATAATTTCTCGCGAAAAACTCTTTATAGGTCCATGCCAGCCAGATGGAACCTTCCTGTGTCACCTTGTGTTAAAATTCGAGAACCGGCTGGGTAGGCCGGTTCTCATCTAAAGAGGAAGGAGAAGATGCTGCGCTTGCGTAATCATCATAGCACGCCAAAAGCAGCTCTGCCTGACCGCAGCCCCACGCCAGCCGGGCGGTATCCCACCGATGTATCCCTGCACGGCTATCTACAAAGAAAGGATATCCAACTTGAAAATCCTGGTAACCGGCTTTGAACCGTTCGGCGGCAGCCCAATCAACCCCTCGGAACAAGTACTGAAAAGCCTGATGGCCTATCCACCGCCCGGCCTGGGCTTAACCACGCTGGTGCTGCCGGTGGATGGCAGCCGTGCCCCCGTCCTGCTGCAATCCGCCCTGGCGGAGATCCAACCTGCTGCCGTCATTTGCCTGGGAGAAGCTGCCGGTCGCTCGGCCATTTCACTGGAGCGGGCTGCCCTCAACCTGCTTGATTACCGCATCCCCGATAATAGCGGGACCACGCTGACCGATCAGCCCATCCGTGCCGAAGGCCCCGCGGCCTACTTTTCCACCCTTCCGTTGCTCCCCATCCAATCCGCCCTGCTGGCGGCAGGCATTCCCTGCGAGCTTTCGCTGACCGCGGGGGCATACCTGTGTAACCAGGTCTTCTATACCTTGATGGATACGCTTTACCAGGCCGGTCGGCAGATCCCGGCCGGTTTCATTCACCTGCCCTCCCTGCCGGAACAGGTGGCACTGCGCAAGCAATCCCAGCCGAGCATGGCGCTGGAAGTACTGGTGCGGGCTATCCGGTTGGTTTTTGAAACCCTAACCAAAGCAGGAGAATGAAATATACGGAACGAACTATGGCACAGGTGGGAAGGGGTTGACCAGATCGCCGGAAGGATTGGCCGCGTAGAATCCGAAATAGAATATGATATCAACAGCGATCAGTAATGCCAGCAAAGCCCAGGCCAGCCGGGGATGTTTGTTTTCCGCCAGGAAATTCAGCGGCAGGGCAATCAACCAGCAGATGGCCGGGATCGAGACAACAAAATGGCTGCTACCGCTGGGTCCGCTGAGCAGAAAGCCACCGAGCAGGGCTGTCAGGAGAACCCAGATTACAGGCACCCATTGCTTCTTGAAAATTGCCCACAGGAACCCCACCCCGAAGATCACGGCTGCCGGACCAAAAACCAGCGGAATGCCGGGGTGATAGAAGCCTGTATCATCCGGAAAAAAAAGGTAAGCTCCAAACGATTGCGTGAGTTGATGCCAAAAATACTGGCCGAGTGTCGCCTGCGGACCCAGGATTGCGCTGATGGCCTCAGGTGTCCAGCCCATCACGGACTGCGTCCGCGAAAAATAGGCTTCCGGATCATGCATGGCAAAAGCAACCATCGGCGCCGCCGCACACACAGCCACCGCTGCCAGCTTGCCGAGGTACACCGCCCAGCGGGTTGGCTCCTGGCGGCCTTCCTTCCACAACACCAGGACCAGGATCGCCAGCAGGATCACCCCCACCTTACTGCCGGCATAAAAATATTGGGAAAGGCCAACCGCCAGGCCGCTCAGGGCAGCCCCGCCACTCCAACGGCGGCGCCAGCCCCACAGAAACGGCCCGAGCATCAATGGTACCCACAGAGTATCCCAGATATTGTTGAGGGCAATCCGCGACCAGTGGATGCTAAAATGATAGGCCGCCATCATGAGGGCAGCAAACAAGGCTGTTTTCCGGCCAGAAAATGCCCGTACCATCCCATAAGTGGCCAACACACCCAACGTTCCCACCAGGGCGCTGATCAACCGGATACTGAGAATATGGGGGCCAAAGAGCTTGATAAATCCTGCAACTATATAATGAAAAAGAACCGGTTGAGAGACCGGCCCCGTGATAAACGGATTGATGGTTGAATAATAATTTGGAAAAACCTGGCCCATGGCAAAATCTGCCACACCCATTTCATCGACATGCAATCCGATCGGCAGAAATTCTAAATTCCACAGTCGTAGTCCGAGTGAGAAAACCAGCAAACCAGCCAGGACCCAGAATAATTGCCGTGGCAAGGGTGAGGGTAATCGCGGTGTGAGGGCAATCATCACCCCGATCAATACTGCCAGCCAGGTCCACAGTTGCCAACCAGGCACCACGGGGTAATTGGCGTAAAGTACCGCTATAGATAGAGAGACACCTGTGCAAGCGGCTGTTACCAGGGCAATCATCGCCCGGCGTTGATCACCAAAGATATATTTGAAGATCGACCGGATACGATTTACACCTTTTCGGAAAAAGGATCGGGGATGACCAGAAGAATAGTCCATTTGGATAATTATATAACGAAAAAAATATGTTACACTATGGATCACACCATCCTGATTTAGAGGGGTCGGCTTGCATCGGTTTTATCGGTGGATCATTGGTGCGTTGCTAATCTTCCTGCTGGCGGCTTTGCCCGGCCAGATGAATAAAATTGCGCCGGCTTCCGCTGAAGAAACCACCCCCCAGCCCTATCAACGCCAGGTGACCTTGAAAGTCAGTTTCACCTTTTATGAATGGTGGCTGGTGCGCTGGCGCACCAACGAAGTCCTCTGCCAGTTGTTTGTGGAGCATGAAGGGCTGCCATCCCTGGGGGAAGTACAGTACTACTGTCCAGCAGCCGTTTACAATGAATGGCGCACCACACCGCCCTGTCCGCAGGCGATGGATAACGGCGATACGACCCGCTGCCCCGGCATTTACTCGCACTTTAATGGCTCCTTCCCGGCCCAACGTGATGTGCAGGTGAAGCTGCCCATGCCGCGCGTCTGGTTGAACGTGGAAAACTGCAACCCCGACCCCGTCCAGAACCGCTGCACCACCGTTCCAAATCTTGTGTTGGAAGGAGAAGAACCGCTCCCCAATGAAGCGGTGATTCGCATCAATGGGATTCTCAATGGGCAGACATTTTCTTGCCCTTCCGAGCGGTGTGTTCTACCTTTGGTCCCAACCGGGCCGCAGGGCACCAATATCGAGTTCTGGGCGGATTCCTCCTTTGGCGATTCCAGCCAACATTTCACCGGCCTGGTGCGCCTGGTGCCCTGGGGAGACTTCATGAACCCCGACAGCCCGGCATCCTCCGCAAGCCAGCAATTGTGGTACCTGGATGTCCTCAGCGGGCAGTGGCGTGGGGAAACACTGGCGAGTTGTTCGGATACCTGGCAGGTCTTTCCGGATGTAGGCGGACCGCCGGCCTGGCTGAGCACTCCCTTGAAGTTGCAGGATTTATCCACCACGCGCTCCTATTATTTCCTGGCCGCCATGCTGATCCGTAACGGTGAAGTCGATGCAGGAATGTGTGATGACGGCGGCTTAAGTTCCGAATTCGCGGCCAGCGCCTGCGGTGTGGATGCCGCGCATGAAGCCATCCTGGCCTGGCAAAACCAATTTGACCAGGAGATTCTCAACGTGGCTGCTGAAACCGGCATTCCCGGACAGTTGATGAAAAACCTCTTTGGACGCGAATCCCAGCTCTGGCCGGCCCTCTATCAAACCTACCAGGAGGCCGGGCTTGGCCAGTTGACCGATAACGGTGCGGATGCCGTGTTGCTCTGGAACCCGGATTTCTACGCCCAGGTTTGCCCCCTGGTTCTTTCCCAGGAGACTTGCGACCTTGGCTTTGGCAACCTGCCTGAAAAAGATCAACTCATGTTACGCGGGGCGCTGGTCCAGCAAACCAATGCAAGCTGCCCGGATTGCCCGGCCGGGATTGATCTTTCCCAGGCGAATTTCTCCATCAAAGTTTTTGCGGAGAGCCTGCAGGGTAACTGCGCCCAGGTCGGACGGATGTTAACCAATACCACCGGCAAATACCCGGGTCAGGTTGCCTCCTTTGAAGATTTATGGAAATTCACCCTGGTCAATTACAATGCCGGTTCCGGCTGCCTGGGAAATGCCATCCAGAACACTTTCCAGGCCGGCCAGTTGCTAACCTGGGCCAACGTCTCCAGCCACCTGGATGCCGCTTGCACGCAGGCTGTTGATTATGTCAACGATATCGCCGCGGTCCCCTACGCTACACCCTCCCCCACGCCGTGGATCTGGAAGGATACACCCCTTCCTCTGCCAACCTTCTATATGCCAAGCGGCCCCACCCCCACGCCATTACCAGCCCGGGCCACAGCCACACGCCAGGTTACGCCCACCCCAACCGGCACCCGCCTAACCCCCACCCCGACCATCACCCCTGGCGGACCAACATTCACACCAACCAATACCTTGCCGCCATATGACGGTGGGACAATCACGCCAACCCTGCCCGGCTATTAAATAGACAATTTTAAAATACAGCTTTCAGAAATCCCTCGGGGCTCTGAAGGCTAATTCTTAAAGTTGAGGTAGGGAAAGTATCTGAATTAATACCAGATGCCAGGGATGCTGGCGCCGCATTTCGGGCAGGTCCCCTGCGGGGTGATGCGGTTTTCCAGAACATTGAATCCGCGGCGCTGCACCAGGCGGGTCATGCACTGCGGACAGCGCGTATCTTCCAGCGAGCCCACCCGCCCGGGCAGGTTACCGGCATATACATAGTGCAGCCCGGCTTCCTCGCCGATATCCGCCGCCCGCTGCAGGCTGGCCGCCCCGGTCGGATCCGCGGTACGACGGTAGTCGGGATGGTAGGCAGTCACATGCCAGGGGATATCTTTCGAGACGGAAGCCAGAAAACTGGCCGCCTGCCACAATTCTTCAGGGGAGTCGTTGAAATCAGGGATGACCAGCGTCACCACCTCAACCCATAGCCCCAGTTCATGCGCCTGCTGGATGGTTTCCAGCACATGAGTGAGCACTCCGCCCAGCGAACGGTACTGGTGGTCCTGCATGGTCTTCAGATCAATTTTCAAAGCTGTCAAGTAGGGGGCGAGAAAGAGAAGCGTTTGTGGGGTGGCATAGCCGTTGCTAACCATGGCGGTGCGCAGCCCCAGCTTGCGCGATTCCTTGAAGATTTCCACCGCCCATTCCGAAGTGATGATCGGCTCATTATATGAAGACACCATCAAAGCCGAGCCGGAGCGCCGGGCCACCGCCGCCAGTTCCGCCGCGTCCACCGGTTGAATATATTCCGAACCGTCGCCAGCCGCGGCATCCCGCAAAACCTGGGAGATGTTCCAGTTCTGGCAGAAATCACAGTGCAGGTTGCAGCCCAGCATACCGAAAGTAAAAGCCCGGCTGCCGGGAAGAAGGTGATAGAAAGGCTTTTTTTCCACCGGATCGGCATGGGCTGTGGATACATATCCCCACGGCACGCGCAGCACGCCATCGCGGTTGAAGCGCACTTTGCAGATACCCTCCCGGCCGGGGTGGATGCGACAGGAGTGGGCGCAAGCGGTGCAGCGCACCTCTCCGCTCTCCAAAGCCTCAAACAAGAGGGCCGGGGCGGTAAAATCCTGGTGGGATTTGATAATTGTTGGCATGACTTAACTGTAGCACGGAAAATGCAGGATTCAATGATCCGCAAGGTTATTTCGGGCGCGGTGTGATTGTTGGGGTGGGTGTCTGGGTGGGCAATGCCGGCAGCCCCTGCAATGCATACAGCTTGAAATCAGTAAAACTAACTGTGACCGCCGTATCCCCGCCGGGGCGGGCAAACAGGCCGAAGCGGCCGTGGGTGAACACCGAGTCGCGCTGGTTGAACTGGTAGATGCCATCAATGAAAAAACGCATTGCCTGACCCTGCATGGCGATCCCAATGGTGTGCGCCAGAGGCGCCCCGGGCAGCAAGGCTGAACCGGGCTGCCAATCAGCGGTCACCTCCGCCCGGCCGTTGCGCACGCGTTCCAGGCGCATCTGTCCATCACAGGAAATGACATAACGGTAGTAATCCTGCACACTGACCGCCCGGAAGATAATGCCGTAGGCATCCAATCCCCGGCACAGGCCGGGATCTGCCGTCACCTCCAGGTAGAAATCGGTTGCATCCGGCTGCGTACGCAGGCTGGTTAAACTGGTCCGCCCGGTCTGGATGGAAATGGTCAGTTCGTTCTGGGCAATACTAATTTGGCCAAAGGCATTTTTGGTTAAGTCCCAATCCGCGGAGTTGCTGAAATCATCCACGAGCAGGGCTTCCCCCAGCAGCGGGCTGTAATTGGGGGTCGGGCTGGGTTCGAGGGTTGGGCGCGGGGTCGGTGTGGCTGTCGCCGGGAACCAGTCAATGGTCGCGGTAGGTGTAATTGTCGGCGGTTCTATGGTCACTGTACCCGTTGGCTCCGGGTTAGCAACCGACCCAGAACATCCAACCAGAAATAATCCACCCAATATTTGCAGAATAATAAGAAAAATAGATCGCGTCAATTATTTCAATCCAACTATATGTAGAATATCCTCGAAGTTATTATATCGAAAGAACCTGATAAACAGATGAGCGCAGCCTGCCAAGGTTTTACAATGAAAGGTTGGAAATGGATCTGAAAAGCAATTTCTAAGGTTGGTTTTATCGATAAACCCTTCATTGCCGGAATGAAAAATATCTATGCTATAATCCTTAAACGTATTCTTATTCGCTTCTAATCTTAATCCTACCAATCCTTTCCAGATGTTTACGGGGATTATCCAATGAGCACGCACTCCGAACCGAATGAGGGAACACGAAAAGTCAGGCTCTTTTTTGCACTAATCGGTCTTCTAGTCATCCTGATTGGTCAAACCCTGGGCTATGCTTCACCTCTGGTTATCGATAAATATCCCATTCAAATGATCATCCTGTCGGCAATTGGCCTGGTCATTTTCTCCGTTAGCTTCTACATTCCCGTAAGCAAGTCTATGCAAGCCGGAATCAACCGAATAAGAATTTCCAGGAAGGTAGTCTGGATCGTGTTTGCGATCATTTTTTCTGGGCTTTCGGCTTTTTCAATGGTTTTGTTCAGTAAATCAAATCAAAAAGTCTATCTCCCCGTTTTAATCACCTGGTTTTTTGCCGGCATACTATATTTATTTGCTCTGCGGGAAAACAGCCCCACGGTCAAAAATATCAAAGTGTGGTTGGCTGCCCATCGTACGGAACTTCTCATGCTTTGCGGCATCACCCTGCTTGCCGCCATTTTACGATTTTATAAGCTTGGTATTTATCCCCGAATTATTGATGGCGATGAAGGACTGATGGGGCTTTTCGCCACAACCACAACTTCAGGTCACTATGCCAACCCATTTGCTTTGTGGGAGAACTTTGGCGCTTTATATTTACAAGCAGTCAATCTATCTTTCGAGATTTTTGGTGCCACCCCCTTTGCCCTGCGCCTTTTACCTGCACTCAGTGGCACCGCAGCCATACCAGCCCTTTACTTACTGTCTCGCCAGGTTGCTGGAAAACGGGTTGCCACTATCAGTGCTCTTTTACTGGCAATCTCTCACACTCACATTCATTTCAGCCGGATTGCATCCGTCGGATATATTCACGGAACCTGGCTGGTCCCGCTTGAATTTTTTCTACTGATCCGCGGGCTTGAAAAGAAGAAATCCTGGTTGACCGCGGCTGGTGGCGCTCTCCTGGCGGTTCATTTCAGCGTCTACCTGACTTCACAGATTATCGTCGGTTTGTTAATTGTATACTTCCTGATAACATTTTTATTCATGAGAAAGTGGTTCCTGTCCGTCACCCGCCAGGTAGCGGCCTTTATTGGCGGGTTTGCGATTATGATTCTGCCTGAATTGGCCTATATCATCCTGAACCCGTCTGAATTCTTTAACCGGCTGGCCCAGGATGGCACCTTCCAATCGGGCTGGCTTGCTCAAACCATGCAGCTCACCGGGCAAAGTGCTTTCCAGGTTTTAGCCGGTCGAGTGGTGCACGCTTTTCTCTCCCTCATCTATTACCCAGCCACTGATTTCTATGGCTCTAATATCCCAATGCTCTCTATCTTCACAGCGGTTTTCTTCTTGCTGGGACTAATAATTGCACTCCGGAAATTACGTTCTCCAGGAATGCTCCTCATGAACGGCTATTTCTGGGCGCCTGTCCTTGCAATCGGAATTTTCTCAATTCCCCCCTCAGCGGATTCATACCGCATGTTGATCGTTCTACCGCCGGCTCTGCTGATGGCTGGGATGGCCATTGATGAAATCATGGGACTGATTGGGGTTGGCTGGGAACGGGCTGGGAAGTCTTATGCTTTTTTGGTTGGAGCCTTATTACTCAGCCTGGCCGCCTTTAATTTATGGGCTTATTACGGCGATTTTGTCGGCCAGTGCCGATATGGGGGCAACCTGGCCGGACGGTTTGCCTCATACCTGGGTAAATATGCTCAAACGATCGATGAAGGATCGAAAATTTATTTGTTGAGTGATGAAACCTATTTTTATGGTTCGCATGCATCAACGGATTTTTTGAGCGGACAGAAAAAGATTACAAATGTTGCCGGTCCAATCAACACTATGCCTGGCGTCCTTGGCGATACAATTATCGCCAGCCCAGCCCGTATCCCCGAGCTTGAGGCCTGGATTCATGATCATCCTGGCGGAAAAACCAATTATGTTCGGGATTGCAGTAATATCATTTTATTGGGATATAAAATCCCTTGAGGAAACTTGGAAGTCTCTGAATATGAGGTAATGTATCGGGTTGAAGACAGCCATTGGTGGTATCGTGGGATGGCATCCATTTCAACTGCAATCCTCAAGCGCTGGAGATCCACCGAAAAAAAACTCAAGATCCTCGATGCGGGTTGCGGAACCGGCGCAGCGATGAAGTCTTTTCTCTCAGACATTGGTGAGGTGATTGGCCTGGATTTATCTCCCCATGCTTTATCATTCTGCCACCTTCGAGGTGCGGACCCATTAGTCCGGGCAACTGTATCGAACCTTCCTTTCAAAACCAATAGCTTCAACCTTGTCACCAGTTTCGATGTTCTTTATGCACGAACCGTTCCGGATGTACAGGCGGCATTGAAGGAATTCAGCCGCGTCCTGGAACCCGGAGGGCAACTCTTGCTGCGGCTCCCAGCCTACGACTGGCTGCGCGGCCGCCATGATCGTGCTGTCTGGACTGCCCGCCGTTTTACCGCCCATCACCTCGTGAAACTACTTGAAAGAATTGGATTGGTTGTTCAGCATTATTCTTATGCAAATACCATTCTCTTCCCTCTGGCTCTCTTGAAAAGAATGGGTGGTCAGATTTTCCCGGCCGCTGATTCTTCTCCTGACCTGTTTCTCCCTCCTCATTGGCTAAACCAAGTTCTCTCTGCATTTTTGAAAATGGAGGCGCCCCTGGTCGCGCGCAGCCAACTTCCATTTGGGCTGAGCATATTCGCGCTGGCGCAGAAGCCGTGATAACACAAACTCAAAATGGAATTTTGCCCCGCCTGTCTGGAATCAGTGCTGTTTTTCCGGCGTTCAATGATGGCGGAACCATCCCCAGCATGATCCTGACTGCCATTCTGGCGTTACGCCAGGTGACGGATGATTATGAAATCATTGTCACAAACGACGGCAGCTCAGACTACACTCGCCAGGTATTGGATGAAATGTGCCTTCGCTATCCTGAACTGCGGGTGATCCACCACGACCGGAATCTGGGGTACGGTGCAGCTTTGCGCAGCGGCTTTTCCGCTGCGACCAAGGAATGGATTTTTTATACTGACGGTGATGCCCAATACAATCCACTGGAACTTATCAACCTGGTGGCTGCTGTCAGGGATGATGTGGATGTAGTCAATGGCTATAAAATTTCGCGCAGTGATCCCCTTGATCGAAAGATCATCGGGCGGGTATATCATTACCTGGTCAAATGGGCTTTTGGCTTCCATCTACGGGATGTTGATTGCGATTTTCGTTTGATCCGGAGAAAAATATTCACGGAAATTCAACTGGAAAGTACCACCGGCACACTTCCCCTGGAAATGGTCAAGAAATTTCAAGATGCAGGATATCATTTCGCTGAAGTTCCTGTTCATCATTATTTTCGACAGTATGGAAAGTCCCAATTTTTCAACTGGAGGCGTTTACTCGCCACCGCGATTCAGCTCTATCAATTATGGCTGAAACTTATCATCCATAAAGAAAACGGCCACTCTGCGCAATGATACTCAACACCAATACTGCATATCGCAACAAAAGGGTATTAATCACCGGCGGGATGGGCTTTATCGGTAGCAACCTGGCGCACCGCATGTTGACCCTGGGAGCAAAGGTAACGATCGTAGATAATCTTGCTCCAGTTTTTGGCGGTAACCCATTTAATCTACACGGCATACGACGAAAAGTTCAGTTTGTAAAAGCTGATATTTCAGACGAAGCCAGGATGGCCCGCATCCTGCCAGATCAGGATTTTCTGTTCAATCTTGCCGGACAGGTCAGTCATCTTGACAGCATGCTGGATCCTCAAACGGATCTACGGGCGAATGCCCTTGGCCACATAATCCTGTTGGAACTCTGCCGTAAGTTGAACCCGACAGTCCGGATCATCTTTGCTGGAACGCGCCAGGTTTATGGCCGGCCCCATTATCTGCCGGTGGATGAAAAACATCCGCTCGACCCGGTGGATTTCAACGGGATCAGCAAAATGGCGGGGGAGTGGTATCACATGATTGAGCATCAAGTCCATGGATTACGCACAACCAGCTTGCGGATGACGAATGTTTATGGCCCCCGAATGCGGGTGCGGGATGCCCGCAAGACTTTTATAGGAATATGGTTCCGGCAGCTTATTGAAGGAAGCGAGATAACAATTTATGGCACGGGCAATCAGATCCGCGCCTTCAACTATGTGGAGGATGTAATCGATGCCTTGCTGATTGCTGCCTGCAGCCCCCAGGCCGAAGGGAACATTTATAACCTGGGCGGACAGCCGATCAGCCTGCTGGATATGGCTCAACGAATGGTGAAAGTGAACGGCAGCGGCTCCTACCGCTTCGAACCATTCCCACCCGAGCGCCAGCGGATTGATATTGGCGATTATTATGCCGATTTTACTAAAATTCAAACTCAATTGGGCTGGTTGCCGCAGATCCCCCTGGACACAGGGATTAAGCGCACGCTGGAATTTTACCGAAAGTATCAGAAACAATACTTTTTATGAAGATCCCCTTTCTCGACCTGACTGCCCAATACCATAGTTTACGTCCTGAAATTGATAACGCCGTTCGGCGGGTGATGGAACGCGGCAGTTTCATCCTGGGGGAGGAAGTAGCCGCATTTGAACAGGAATTTGCCACCTCTTGCGGAGCACAACAAGCAGTTGCCGTGGCCTCCGGGACAGAGGCACTCCAATTGGCTTTGCTGGCCTGCGATGTTGGGGTTGGTGATGAAGTGATCACCAGCGCTTTCACGGCAGTTGCCACCATCGCAGCAATTGAAATGACCGGTGCCCGCCCCATCCTTGTCGATATTGACCCGCACCGGTACACCCTATCACTGGCCTGTGTTCAAGCTGCACTAAGTCCTCGCACCCGGGCAATGATCCCTGTCCATCTCTTCGGCTGTCCGGCTGATCTTGCACCATTGCTGGACTTGGCCCGTGCCCATCATCTTCACCTGATCGAAGACTGCGCCCAGGCCCATGGAGCGGCTTACCTTTCAAAACAGGTGGGAACATGGGGAGAACTTGGCGCTTTTAGTTTTTATCCATCGAAAAACCTGGGGGCTTATGGAGATGGTGGCGCTATCTTGACGAACGATAACAACCTGGCTGAAAAATTGCGCAAAATCCGACAATTTGGATGGAACCCAAACCGGATCAGTGAAGAGAAAGGCATCAACAGCCGCCTGGATGAAATTCAAGCAGCCATCTTACGGGTCAAATTACCCCATCTTCCCGCCTGGAACGACCGTCGCCGGGAATTGGCCCGCCTGTATCAATCCCTTCTTTCCGATAGCGGGATCCCTCTACCACTTTTTCCGGCTGATTCAGAACCTGTTTTTCACCTTTATGTGATCCGCCACCCCAGGCGGGATGAGTTACTGAAATTCCTGGCCAGCCGGGAAATCCAAACCCTGGTACATTACCCCGTTCCAATCCATCTCCAGCCCGCCTATGCCGACCTCGGCTATCAAATAGGTAGCCTGCCGGAAACAGAATTGGCCAGTAGTGAGGTCCTCAGTTTGCCCCTCTTCCCCGAGATGAAAGAGGATGAAGTAATCCAAGTTTGCCGTGCCATTCTGGATTTTCAGGCTCAAAACCACAAGTTTATCTAAACATCGGCTGGTCCATCCCGGCGAGACCCTGCTTATAACATAACATCCACCACCTGGTCCCGCTCCGGGCCAACCGAAACCTGGCTGACCGGGACGCCGGTGAGTTGCTGGATGCGCAGGACGTAATGCCGGGCAGCCTCGGGCAGTTCCTCCCATGTGCGGATGCCGCTGACATCTTCCTCCCAACCATCCAGGGGCGCAAAAATCGGCTCAAATGGCGAAAGGTCTGCCGGGCCAAACGGCAGGCGCTCATACAGCTTCCCGCCCGCGCGGTAGGCTGTGCACAGATGTAATTCCGGCAGACCTGAAAGGATATCCAGCTTGGTCAGCACCAGTTCCGTCAGACCGTTGATGCGGGCAGCGTAGCGCAGCAGCACCAGGTCCAGCCAGCCCACCCGGCGCGGACGGCCCGTGGTGGTGCCAAATTCATCCCACGGGTTGGCGCCGGTACCGCGCAAACGGACGGCAGTCTCATCGAAAACTTCAGTCGGGAAAGGTCCCGCCCCCACCCGCGTTTGAAAGACCTTGGTCACGCCGATCACCCGCTCCACCGGGCATATGCCAATTCCCAGGCCGGTGAAGGCCGCGGGGGCAATCGGATTGGAGCTGGTGACAAAGGGGTACGTGCCGTGATCCAGGTCGAGCAGGGTGCCCTGGGCGCCCTCCGCCAGCACGCGTTTGCCGTGCGTCATGCCCTGACTGATTTCATCGCCAACATCGGTGATGTAGGGACGCAGGAATTCGGCGCACTCCAGCAACTTGTTCACGTTTTCGGTTACATCCAGGGGTTCTGCCTGGAAGAGCCGGGCCAGGGTCTGGTTGGCAGCGGTGAGATGTTCTGTCATGCGCTGCTTGAAGTGATCCGGGTTAAGCATTTCCTCAACCCGGATGCCCTGACGCGAGGTTTTATCGGTGTAAGCCGGGCCTATCCCGCGCCCGGTAGTGCCAATTTGCCCGGCACCGCGCGCCCGCTCCTGGGCGGCATCCAGCGCCCGGTGAGCCGGGGTGATCAGGTGGGCAGCGTGTGAGATGCGCAACCGCTGCGGTCCGGCATCCACCCCGCTGGCGGTGAGAGCTTCAATTTCGCTGCGCAGGGTCAGCGGGTTCAACACCACGCCAGCGCCGATGAAGCCCACCGTGTGCGGATGAACAATCCCGGAGGGAACCAGGTGCAGCTTATAGGTCTGTGAACCAACGGTAACCGTATGACCGGCATTATCGCCGCCGTTGAAGCGGGCCACGTAGTCCGCTTTGGCCGAAAGAAGGTCCACAATGCGGCCTTTTCCTTCATCGCCCCACTGGGCGCCAACAACGATTTCGAGCGGCATGATTGACCTCCCGGGAATTCCGAAGCATAAACGTTACTTGATTAAGTAGATTATACCAAGCGGGAGGGAAGAAAGAACTATCCCGTACTTCAAATCAATGACAGTCCTGGTTGGATTTCACTCTTTCGCCAAGTTGTCCATTGTATTTCTAACATCCCTCTTACAATCAGCCTGTATAATCCACCTACTGGATGATTCGATAATTGACCGGAAATTTGGTAGAATCAAGCCAGAAACATCGGATAAATGTTCGATTTTCAGATTAAAGGATTGTCCTGTCCGCTGATCGGCCCGCTCCAGCCGGGGACAGGCTTTTAGACAAGGAGGAGAGCATGGCTGGAATGGAACGCTTTACACAACGCGCACGGCGTGTGCTGACCCTGGCCCACCAGGAAGCAGAACGCCTGCAACAGAATTTAATCGGTACTGAACACCTGCTGCTGGGTTTAATGATGGAAGACGGCGGCATATCCGCCCGCGTGCTGGCTGACCTGGGGTTGGAGGTTGACCGGGTGCGTGAAATGGTGGAACGCCTGGGCGGCTTTGGGCAAAACCGCAGTGGAAAGATTGAACTCGCCCCCGGCGTCCAGCAGGTGCTGGAGTTCGCCATTGACGAAGCCCGCCGGATGGGGCATCATTACATCGGCACCGAGCACCTGCTGCTCGGCCTGGTGCGCATGGATGAAGGCCTGGGGATGGAAGTGCTGAAGAAACTCGGCATCACCCCGGAGCAAATCCGCCGCCAGACCCGTCGGGTACTGCAGGAGAACAATACGGCCTCCACCGCTCCCAATGCAGAACCGCGGGCAGAAAAGAGCAGCGATAAAACCAAGGACAGCAGCAAGTCCAAGACGCCCCTGGTGGATCAACTGGCCGTCGATTTGACCACCCTGGCCGAGGAAGGCAAGCTGGACCCGGTGATCGGGCGCCAGATGGAAATTGAACGCGTCATCCAGATCCTGGCCCGGCGCACCAAGAACAACCCTGCCCTGATCGGCGAACCGGGCGTCGGCAAAACTGCCATCGTGGAAGGCCTGGCGCAGCGCATCATTGAAGGCGATGTACCCGCCCCCCTGCTGGGCAAGCGTGTTCTGCAACTGGATGTCGGCTCGCTGGTGGCCGGAACAATGTATCGCGGCCAGTTCGAGGAGCGCCTGAAACGGGTCATCGATGAATTGAAGGCTTCCGGTGCCATCCTCTTCATTGATGAGGTCCACATGCTGGTGGGTGCCGGCGCCGCCGGTTCCACCGTGGATGCCGCCAATATTCTCAAACCGGCCCTTTCGCGCGGCGAACTGCAGGTGATCGGCGCCACCACCCTGGAGGAATACCGCAAGCACATCGAAAGCGACGCCGCCCTGGAACGCCGATTCCAACCCATTATTGTCAATGAACCCACCGTGGAGGAAACCATCGCCATCCTGCGCGGCGTGCGCAGTGCTTATGAAGAGCATCACCGCTTGACGATCTCTGATGAGGCCCTGGAGGCGGCTGCCCGCCTTTCCGCCCGCTACGTTACCGAACGTTTCCTGCCGGATAAAGCCATCGACCTGATCGATGAATCCTCCTCCCGCGTGCGCATGTACAAGAGCCCGGCTGCCCGGACCACCAAGGAACTGCTGCGCCAACTGCGTGAAATTCGCCAGAGCCACAACCTGGCGGTGGAAGAGAACCGTTATGACGACGCCCAGGGGTTGATGGATCAACAGACCGAGCTGGAGCGGCAATTGGAACGCCTGCGTACCGGCTGGGACCGCGCCAACGCCCCGATTGTCACTGCGGACGACATCGCTGAAGTCGTATCCATGTGGACGGGCGTGCCCGTGATGCAGATGGCCCAGGAGGAATCCGAGCGGCTGCTGCACATGGAAGAAGAATTACACAAGTACATCATTGGCCAGGGAGAGGCCATCGAGACCATCTCCAAGGCCGTACGCCGGGCCCGCAGCGGTCTTAAGGACCCGCGCCGCCCGATCGGTTCGTTCGTCTTCCTTGGCCCGACCGGTGTAGGTAAGACCGAACTGACCAAAGCCCTGGCGCGCTTCCTGTTTGGCAGTGAAGAGGCCCTGATTCAGTTGGATATGTCAGAGTTCATGGAACGCCACTCCGTCAGCCGCCTGGTGGGCGCCCCGCCCGGCTACGTTGGCTTCGAAGAGGCCGGCCAATTGACCGAAGCCATCCGCCGCCGTCCTTATTCGATCGTCGTCTTTGACGAAATCGAAAAGGCCCACCCGGAAGCGCATAACATGCTGCTGCAGATCATGGAAGAAGGCCATCTTTCGGATGCCCGCGGCCACAAGGTGGATTTCCGCAATACGATCATCGTCATGACCTCGAACATCGGGGCGGATATGATCAAACGCACCACCGGGCTGGGTTTCAACCTGCAAAAAGATGAAGCCGCCCAGGAAGCCCAGGATTACAGCGAGATGCGCAAGAAACTGCTCGATTCGCTCAAACGGGTCTTCCGGCCGGAGTTCATCAACCGCCTGGACGGCGTGATTGTGTTCCACTCGCTGGGCCGAGATGATATTCGCCAGATCGTTAACCTGGAGCTGGATAAAGTGGCGACCCGCCTGAAGGACAACAACATCCATTTGGTGGCCACCGAGCCCGCCCTCAACCAGCTGGCCGCGGAAGGCTACGACCCGGATATGGGCGCCCGCCCGCTGCGCCGCGTCATCCAGCAAAAGGTGGAAGACCGCCTCTCGGACGCCCTGCTGGCCAAGGAGTTTAATGAAGGCGATACGGTGGTGGTGGACTTGAACGACGACGGTGAGATCATCCTGCACAGGCGGGAGTCTGCGCCGGAGTCCGCACCGCCGGTGGGCGTGGGATAATAACAGCTCGATGAAATGGATGAGCCCTGCAATTTATTCGTGCAGGGCTCATTTCATTAAAAAGTACAGAATTGGTAGCCTGGACTGTCAGAACAGGTCCGGGTTCATGAACGGTACCAGGGCCAGTACAACCGCCTGCTCATACAATCCCGCCCGATCCAGCAGGTTGTGAGTCAAAATGCCAATGGCACCATTTTCCTGCTTGCTGTTGGAGCGGTTGAAAACCACGTCATCCGCTTCACCCAGTTCCATGCCCTGACGGACCAATTCTGCCACCCGAGGCGGCAGGGTGAAGGTACCCGTCCGTCCGCGCCCGGTGAGCGTAGGCGAACAAATCGCAATCCAGGCAAAGGCACACAAATCCGGCCCGTCCTGCTCCACCCCGCCTTCAATGCCGATCCAGTAATCGGCATCCGATACGGCCTGGCGGGCTGCCTGCGCCCGGTTGAGCGCGCCCTGCAAGGTTTCCGCATTACCAAAGGGCTGCTCAGGTACGCCGGAAGGCACGCTGAGAGTGTGCGTCTCGAATTCTGCGCCAGGAAAAACACGACCAAACCCCGCCAGGGCGGCGCGCACCTTGACGGGGTTGTTGGATGCGATGACCAGGCGAATCAAACCGGAAAACCTACTTCAATTCGCTGGTGCAATTGGGGCAGCGGGTAGCTTTGATCGAGATGGTGCTGAAGCAGTGCGGGCATTCCTTGGTGGTCGGAGCCGCCGAGACTTCTTCCTTCTTGCCCATTTCCTTCATTCGATTGATCCCCTTGACAACGAAGAATATCACCAAGGCTACAATCAGGAAATCAATGATGTTGTTGATGAACAGGCCATAGTTAATAGTCGGTGCACCGGCAGCCTGGGCATCCGCCAGGGTTTTGTACCCTCCCCCGGAAAGATCGACGAAGAGTTTGGCAAAATCCACTTTCCCGAGCAGCAGGCCAATGGGCGGCATGATGATGTCGTTAACAAAAGAAGTGACAATTTTCCCAAAGGCGCCACCGATGATGATACCGATGGCCAGGTCAATGACATTACCGCGCATGATGAATGTCTTGAATTCTTTCCACATACTACCCTCCATTTAGAGTGTGATTTGGAATAAAATGATTATAGCGCAAGTCCAGCCAGGAAGCTGACCAAATTCATCAAAAAACTCAGGCTGATCACATGCTTGAACGGAACCACGCCTCGAAAAGCCAGGAAGAGCAGTCCGGCTTCGGCGCTGAAGGCAAATCCTTCGGAAAGACCTGTCACCCAGGTGTCACGCAGGGGCAGCAGCGGGAAGAGATACCAGACCACCGGCAGGGTTAATAGGCTGACCATGGGCACCCACCCGAGCAATGCCTTTGGTAAGCCAAACAAGGCAAAATAGAGGCTGGCCAGCAAAGTTTCCAACACCAGGGTCAGCGGCAGGGCGGAACCGCAAAAACACCAACCCAGCGGATTCCAAATTTCTTTTACCTCCAGCGAATCCTTGCCAACCTTGACGGTATAGTTGGCGCTGAAAGCTTTTTTCTGAAAGATGTTACTTTCCAGGGTACGCCCGTCCGCAAAAGTGATGCGCAGCTTGTGGTAATCAGCATAGCCGTAAGCAATGGACGAGCAGGAATTGACTGTACAGTTAAATCCCTGCGGCCCCAGTTGCGGCAGTGGTGCCGCATCCGTGCAATCCGCCTGGCTGCATTCCAGCAGTTCTCCGCCGGTGATATCCGAGGCATCCCCGTCAAATGCAAAGCTGAAATCCATCCCCGGTTTAGGCCCGGCATCCGCATGAACCGGCTGGACCGGCCATCCAATCAGCAGCATGATCAATACTGCCAACACGCGGAAAACCAACCCCTGTGCTTCTTTTACAGATGCTCTCATTTCGACGCCCTCCCATCTTCTGGTTGGGATGACCGTGAAACCGGGCCACACCCGGTTCCACGGTATAAAAACAATAAACCCGGATAATTATTCGGCCGGTTTCTGACCCATCAGCGAGAAGAGAAAACCAAGACCGGCAGCAATCAGAGCCAACGGGGTGAGCAGTCGCCAATTCAACCCAAAGAACGCCAATCCGCCGATCACGCAGGCCAGCAGGCCAATCAGGACGAGCCCGGCGGAAGAGAGTTTACGCAGGGTGGTTTGTCCATTACGCAGCAGGAATCCGTTGAGCAAGGCGCCGATGCCCGGCAAAAGGATCATCAAGCCCCACCAACGCCAGCCTTGTGGGAGCCAGGCAGCCGGATCGAATACTTGCAGGTTTTGAAACAGGAAACCAAAGCCCAACAGGACGGCTGCCAGTCCGATCCAGGCACCCAGGTTGAGGAATCCGCCGGCTGCACCCAGCGGGTGCAGGCTGGAATCCGTGATGCCGCCCAGGATCAGGGAGACACCCGGGGCGATCACCATCAACGGCCACCATTTGCCCCAATCCAGGTTGAAGAGGAACATCACGGCCAGGGTTGTCAGCACGATGCCGCTGCCCAGGCTGCTGCGGGCGGCCGCATTGAATCTTCCGCTGCGTTGTACAGCGGCCACGGTCGTAGCAAAAGCCCCGGCTGCCGGGATGATTATGAAGATCGCCCACCAGTTGAAAGCCCCTTGTACCCCCAACAGGTTCCTAACCAGCATAATTCCGCCAATCACAATCAGGGCAACCGCCCAGACCAGGTTATTTCCACGCCTTGCCCTGTGTTCAGAGGGCTGAGGGGGTTGAACAGGTTCAGGGTTCGAACTTGTATCCATTTTATAAATCATCCTTTTTTGGTTGATTACTCAGAGGCCTGGTCGCTGGAGCGGGCTGCCTTTAATAAAGCATTGGCCAGAGCAACAGCCTGGGCCGGGGTAATGTACATGTTTGTCTGGTCATGCCGAAAAAGACGCTCGCTTTCCGGACAATCTTCTTCGAAGCGCAAGCAAACATTATCCTCGTACTGATCATCTTCCGTGTCGTAAAACACATCCAGCTTCAGACTTTCATCCAATAGCAACAGGATCATTTCATCCTCCTTTCAATCATCATTACTATTTTACAGAATGTAAGCCGTTTGCAAAGTGGCAATTATTGATGAATTTCTCCTGCATACTTATAATGTAACCAATCAATTTATTTTCAAAAGGAGATCGCAGTCATGTTATTCGCCCCGAAGGAAAAAGCACAAGGTTTGGTAGAGTATGCTCTGATCCTCGTCCTGGTCGCCGTCGTCGTCATCGTCATCCTGGCCCTCCTCGGCCCGGCCATCGGCAAGATCTTCAGCAACATCGTCGAAGCAGTCTAATTTCATCGCACCCCCATTGAGAGCAGCACCCCGGTTTATCAGACCGGGGTGCTTGTTATTTTACTGCCATTATCTTGAAATTGGTAATTCAAGAGGCACGCTGTCTGGATATTGTCTTCTTACACAATCACCCACTGAGATATAAAATATCTATAAGAGATGGGCTGGTGGTGAGATCGGTTGACGGGATACATGTTGATAACCTAACAAGATTGATTGCATCTACCAAAATGTAAGCTTACTGCAAAGTGCATCATCTTGTAATTTATATTAAGCATTTTATAATTTGCTTAATCTATTTTATGCAAAAGGAGATCGCAGTCATGTTATTCGCCCCGAAGGAAAAAGCACAAGGTTTGGTAGAGTATGCTCTGATCCTCGTCCTGGTCGCCGTCGTCGTCATCGTCATCCTGGCCCTCCTCGGCCCGGCCATCGGCAAGATCTTCAGCAACGTCGTCCAAGCGATCTAATCGCTGTCCATCCTCTCTAGAAACAGACTCCCCGGAAAGGTATTGCCGGGGAGTTTGTTTTTTGAATTTTGGATCATAATATTCATAGCCTGATTATATGGAGAATTAACAATGCCTCTGCCCCTCTTTCAAGTGGATGCTTTCACCAATGAACCCTTCAAGGGAAACCCGGCCGGGGTTTGCCTGCTCGATACCCCCCGCCCGGATGCCTGGATGCAGGCAGTCGCCCGTGAAATGAATCTTTCGGAGACGGCCTTCCTGCTGCCCGAAACAGATGGTTTCAGGCTGAGATGGTTCACCCCGGCCGTGGAGGTGCGCTTATGCGGACACGCCACCCTGGCCAGCGCTGCCGTTCTTTTCGGTACGGGCCGCCTTCCCACCGGTGCGACAGCCCGCTTTTACACCCTTTCCGGCCTCCTGACAGCCGAGCAAACCGACCGCTGGATCTGGTTGAACTTTCCTGCGCGGCCGGTCCAATCGGCTGAACCGCCGCCCGGCTTGCTGGAAGCGCTAGGTGTGCAGCCGACCTTCCTCGGTCGCAGCGTGGAGGATTTCCTGGTGGAGGTCGATACAGAAGCTGAAGTCCTGGCGGCTGAGCCCAATTTTGCAGCCTTACGCCAGGTGCCAGTCCGCGGGGTGATCCTGACCAGCCGGGCGGCGGATGGCCGGGTGGATTTTGTCTCGCGCTTTTTTGCCCCGGCAGTCGGCGTGAATGAAGATCCGGTAACTGGATCCGCCCACACCGTCCTGGTGCCCTACTGGTCAGAAAAATTAGGCACCAACCAGATGAACGCCGAACAGGTATCCACCCGGGGCGGCACCTTGCGTCTGCGCCAGGAAGGCGACCGGGTCTTGATCGGCGGTCAAACGGTGATTGTTTTTCGGGGAGAACTGGAAGCTTAGGATTTCTTCTTCTGGGACCGGAATGCACTGAGCGTGCCAATCAGGATCACCAGCACCAACACACTGGCTCCCAGGATGATACCGGTGGTTTGGTCCGAGGTAGCCAGATATTCCGCAGGCAGCGGAGTGGGAGTCGGGATAACGGCTTCAATCTGTTGATGGGCTGCTGGCAGAGGCGTAGGCGTGAATTCTGCCGCCGGTTGGGCGGGTAAAATCCCACCCGGGAGCAGCGTGAACCCACAACTCAAAAGAAGCCAGCCAAAGACAATTCCAATGACGATACCCCATAACAGGCGCGGACGTGATAATAGAAATGAGGGGATGAAGATCAGTTTGCTCATGGATTCTGGGGGAGGAGTAACCTTTCCACCGCTGACTGGGCGGCTGTTTGCGGGTCGGCCTGGCGGGTGAGTACCTGCCCAACAGATGCCTGGAATACCATGCCCAGGCTGGCGACGAGGTCGTTGGCCGGACGCAGGCGGGCAGCCTGTGAAATCCGGGTCATTGTATCGCGCAGGTTGAAATCCGTCCAACCATCCAGGGAAGATGGGCGCACGGGCAGGTATCCGGCCGGCTGGGACCATTTTTTGAGTAATTCTTCACTGGAAAGATATCGAGCCAGTTGAATGGCGGCCAGGCGGCGGGCCGGTTGTGGGTCTGCAACTGCCCAGGCCCAACCATCTGCCAGGACGTATGATTGTTCTGCCAGGCCAGGCAGAAACGTTGACATGGTATCCGCCGGACGTTCTGAAAGATACCGGCTGGCCCAGGAAACCACCAGGTGATCGACACCATCGCGGTAGTTTTGCCAGGCCATACCATCCGTGTTCACGGTCGTTAGGGCGGGCGTAAAAACTCCGGCATTCAAACCGCGTGCATAAAGTTCCAGTTCGGATTGCAGGGTTTCCAATTCTAGAAGTGGACGTCCTTGTTCATCCTGGATTGCACCGCCTGCCGAAAGGTACAGGGCCAGGCTGGCCAGGGCCTGCGGATCACCGGCTGGTAGGGAAACACCCATCCCGGAAACCAGGATTTGCTCCCAACTGGTAGGGATGAAGCTGAGACGGCCAGGACGGTAGAGCATTAGCAGTGCATCACCGGCAAAGGGCAGGCCAAAGACGGTGTCCTGCACGCGAGCAAGGTCGCGGGCGTAAGCGAACCAATCCGCATCCTGCAATCCGGCAGCTTCCGCTTCCAACGGGTAAATCATCCCCTTGAGAGCGGCTGTTTCCAAATCCGGGCGCTGCAGGGCGATGATTGAGGGAACCACCGCCGGGGCAACCGGTTCCGCTGCTGCCAGGGATTCAAGCAATCCAGCCGGACCCTCAGGTGCTTTAACGCGTACATCCACCAGGATTTCCGGGTGATCCTTCTGGTAATCCTGCAGGGCTTGCTTGAGAATTTCTCCCGCGGGGGTATCGCTCTGCGGATCAAACTGGGGCGGCAACCAAATTGTCAACGTCATGGGACCGACCTGAGTAGGGGTGGGTACGGGCGTGGATGTAGCCTCCGTCACTCCCATTGTGGGAGTGGCCTCCCCGCCGGAAGGAGTGGATCCGGCGGGGGTGATGAGCGAACATCCTGCTGCCGTGATCAACAACATCACGAGCAGCATCCGACTAATCAATTTCATCCGAGGACGACCGGGAATTTCAGCAGTTCCACCAGCAGGCGGACGGCGCTCTGAACATCACGATAATCCACCATTTCGGAGGGGGAATGGACATAGCGGCAGGGAATGGAAACACAGCCGGCGGGAACTCCGGCCCGAGTCAGTTGGATGGCGCGGGCATCGGTTGTGCCGCCCTCCAGGATTTCCAGTTGGTGCGGGATGCCGGCTTTCTCCGCCGTATCCACCATCCAACGCACCACGCGCGGATCGGACAGCATACCGCCATCGCGTATCTTGATGGCTGCACCCTTGCCCAGGCCGACTTCCATCTTGGCTCCCTTGGGGGTATCGCCGGTGCCAGTCACATCCACCGAAAGGCCCAGGTCGGGGTCAATCCCGTAAGCAGCTGTGGTGGCTCCGCGCAAACCCACTTCCTCCTGCGTACTGAAGACGAAGAACACTTCGTGCGGGCTGCCGGCCGGGAACTGGCGCAGAGTTTCAATCAGCACCGCCACGGAAATGCGGTCATCCATGGCCTTGGAAACCAGGCGGTTGCCCAGGTCTGCAAACGGGCGGTTGAAGATCATCAGGTCGCCGACCTTCACCGGGCAATCCGCCCGGCTGGAAGCGCCGACGTCCACAAACAACTGGTCAAAAGTATAAACACTGGACGGATTTTCCGTCCGTTCCGCGCCGATCACGCCGTGCGTGCCGTTGAGGAAGAGTACCCGCCCACCGGGCAGGTTGTGCGGGCGAACTCCGCCAATGGTGGTAAAGCGGACGAAGCCGTTTTCATCCACGTGAGTGGCGATGAGACCAATTTCATCCATGTGTGCAGAGAGCATAATCCGCAGGCCTTTTTCGGTCTTTCGCCCCTGGCGGACGATCAGGTTACCCAGGGCATCCACTTTAATTTCAGCCGACAAACCGGCCACTTCCTGGCGAATCAGCGTACGAACACCGTCTTCATAACCGGAAGGCCCAACGGACTCAACCAATTTCTTGATAAGTTCCTTCATCGATCAATCTCCTGAAAATGCATCCGTGAAATTACTTGCGATCACCGGCAATCACTTCCGGCGTCAGGCGGCGTAGGGCAGCATCCATCAATTGCAGAGTATGCTCCCAATCGCTGATCCGGCTGACCAGCGCGGCGGTGTGGGCATAACGCCCGGGGACTGACACCGAAACCGTTGGAACACCGCTGTGCACTTTATGAATGGCGCCGCCATCCGTCCCACCACCGCCGGGCTGGCGGAACTGGCACGGGATGGACAACTCATCCGCGGTTTGAGCGAGGAAGCGGATCAGGCGCGGGTCTGAAAGCGTGGCGGAATCGGCGATGTAGATGGCCGGGCCGCCTCCCAGGCGTGTGTTGTACTTGCTGTTCTCACTGCCGTCCCACATCGGCAAATCGTTGGCCGGCGTGGAATCGATCGCAAAGGCCAGGTCCGGTTTGAGGGCATAGGCAGCCACCCGTGCCCCGCGCAAACCGATTTCCTCCTGCACGGAGAATGAAACCAGCAATTCAATATCCGGCGGGGGATTCTTCAATAATTCTATCAAGGTGGCCACGCCCAGGCGGTTGTCAAGGGCTTTGGCGATCAGGCTGGGGCCGACCTGCTGGAAACGCGTGGCAAATGTTGCCCGGTCGCCCACCTTGACCTTGCCGTTGCTGCCAGGGCCGACATCAATGCGCAGGCTTTCCAGGGGAATCGCATGGCTGCGCTCGTCTGCCGTGGTCAGGTGGATCGGCTTGGCGCCAATGATGCCGGGAACGTGATCCTTGCCGACCAGAACGGTCTTGCCGACCAGCTGGCGCGGATCTACCCCGCCGACGATATCAAAGCGGAACAAGCCTTCCCCTTCACTATCCACCAGCATGAAGCCCACTTCGTCCATGTGGGCATCCAGCATTAACCGCAGGGGATTGGCCGTGCGGGCGTGGCGGATTGCAAGGATATTTCCGAGGGCGTCTTCCTTCACCGAATCGGCAAAGGGCTTGACTTCTTCCATTACGATTGCCCGGATTTCGCCTTCATCGCCGCTGACGGCGCAGGCGTTGCATAACTTCTCCAGCAGGGCAATTTGCTGGCTGCCAATGGTGGGCAGATTGAGTTGATTGGAAGTTGCTTCAGTCATGGGCTAGTTATCCCAGTGGAGTTGATCCATAAAATCCGGCTTGAGCCGGGTGATGAATTCGGCCAGCAGGCGACCGGCGCGGGCAATATCCTTGAGGACGATGGCTTCAACCGGGGTGTGCATGTAACGCAGCGGCAGCCCCAACACAAGGGTAGGAATACCCTCGGCCACGATTTGCATCCCGTAGGCATCCGTGCCGGAATGACGCGCCATATTTTCCACCTGGTAGGGCATATCCAGGTCTTCGGCGATATCCTTAAAGGTGCGGAAAAGGGCTGGATGAATATTTGGACCCCAGCCAATTGTCGGTCCTTTACCAAAGCCGTAAGTGCGGTGGTCGGATGCCCCCGGCCCCTTGGCGAAGGTGACATCGATGGCAATGGCCAATTGCGGGCGGATTTCAAACGGAGAGGTCATTCCACCGCCCAGTGTTTCCTCCTCCTGGGATGTGGCCACCGCCCAGACATCCCAATCGAACAACCGGTTCTGCAGTTCGTAGAGACACTGGGTTACGGCCGCCACCGAGGCCCGGTTATCCAGGCTGTGGCCGGCCAGCACATCGCCGGAAAGCTCCAGGGGCGGCTGGGCAAACGAGACCAGGTCGCCGATCCGCACAACCTGGGGAACCTCCTCCGGTAGAAGGCCGATATCCACGAAGAGATATTCCATCTCCACGGCGCTGTCTTTCTGGGAGGGCGGTAGCAGGCGTTCATTGGGCTGAACAATCACGCCAGGCAAATCGCGCCGCCCGTGGACGGTGACCTGTTGACCCGGTAAAATCCGGGGGTCGATCCCACCGATCTCGGTGAAGCGCAGTAAGCCGTCTACAATGCCGGTCACCATCATACCGATGGCATCCATGTGAGCGGCGAGCAAAAGGCGCGGACGAGGTTCCACACCGCGACCCTTGCGCAGCCCATGCAGGCTGCCCAGGCGGCTGACCGAAAGGTCATCCACCAGCGGGCGCCAGGCCTCGGAAATGGCTGCGCGGGCGGGGCCTTCATAGGCTGAAAGCCCGGGCAAAGACATCAACTGCTTGAGCAATTCTGTGAATGGGTACATAGTCTCCTGAGCTCAGGGAGTGATAATCACCGGACTGGTTTCAGTCGGTGTAGGGGTATCCGGCGGGGGCGGCGAGGCGGTGAAGCTGGCCGTCACCGTCGGTGTGATTGTGAAAGTAGGGGTGGGCGTCGCACTGGGCGTACGTGTGGGCGGCATGAACGGAGTCGGGGTGATGGAAGGTGTCCAGGTGGGAGTGGGAGTTTGCGTCGCAGTCTCTGTCGCCTGCGGGGCAGAGGTAATGACCGTCACGTAGGATGGGAAAGTGGCTGTGATGGTGGCAGTTTCCGTGGGAGTGGGTGTAATCGACCCGGCCCGGTCTGCGCTGCGTAAGAGGATCAGGCCAATACAGTAGCAGGGCAGCGTCGCCAGGATCACCAGCGCCAGGATGGTGCGGGTTCGAGTCCGCCGATCAGGTGAAAATGCCATCAGTGGGAGCTCCACGGGGATTGCATAGGTACCAGAATTATACCGCTTAATAACCGGCCTTGTCCGGTCAGAGCCGCCCCCTAATGCGCCAGGATGTACTTGACATCCTCGGCAATCCCCCTGGCCGGTGTGGCGTAAGCGTAGATCACCCGCAGGTAACCGTTCTGATCAACCAGGAATGTCGTGGCTGTATGATCGACCAGGTAATTCCCGTCCGCGCTGATGATGCGCTTTTGAAAAAATACGCCGTATTGGGTTGTAATTTCATTGATCACCTTCAGATCACCTGTTATGCCGATGATCCGCCCATCCAGGTTGTTCAAGTATGCCTTCAACCGTTGAGGGGAATCGCGCTCCGGATCTACCGAGATGAAGATCGGCTGGACCTTCTCCGCCTGTCTGCCCAGCAGATCCAGCACCTTGCTTTCTTCGTGCAGCGTGGTCGGGCAGACATCCGGGCAGTGAGTGTATCCAAAAAAGAGCAGCACAACTTTGCCGCGGAAATCCGACAGACTAACTGTCGCCTGGTCCGGGCCACTCAGGGTGAAATTGTAGGCCGGCTCCGGCGACTGGAGAATGGTTCCTGCGAAATCATGCGGGCGCAGCGCCTGGCTGATCAACAGGATGGCTGCCAAGCCAATGACCAGCCCGGAAATTGGTAAAAACCAGCGAGATTTTATGATTCGTTGCATACTATCTCCTTTTTCCGGGAGGCTCAGTCCGGAGAGATCCAAACCTTACCGAATAAGTGCCGCTTCCATCGCATTTTAGCGTTCGCAGGCGCAAGTTAATGCGGGTAACAGGCAAAGAAATGAGCTGCTTCATAAGCCAGGTGGGCAGGACCTGAGGAATTTTCGATTTCCCGATACAGCAATTTGATATTGGCAGTCAGATCCTCGGCCGAGTAGCGGGTTACTGAGTAGGTTCCGCGGATGATTCCGTTACCGTCCACCAGCACCAGCAGCGGATCAAAAAAGATGCTGCCGTCGGGCTGGGCTTGATAGAGCACCTCAAAACCACCCCCGCTGATCAGCTTCATTCGGTCGGCATCCCCGGTCAGCCAGAGCCATTCCACCGCTCGGGGTTGAAACGGCAGGACAAAGGCCGAAAGTGTTTCAGGGGTATCCCGGGTGGGATCTATCGTCAGGGTGACAAACCGCAAGGGAGGATTCAGTGTGGGTTGCTCAGCCAGGGAAGCATCAATGGATTGCAGCATAGAATAAATGGACTGGCAGCGGTCGCCGCAACTGGTGTAGGCGAAAGAATACAGTGTCACCACTCCACGGCTGTCCTCGCTGGTAAATAGAGAGCCATCCGCCTTTTGCAAGCCGTAGCCCGGGGCCAGCTTCAGACGCGGCAGCACCACCACCGGGCGAGCCGTAGTGAACCACAGGATGCCGATGACCAACACGGCTGCCAACCCGGCCAGGATGTATCCTAATCGTTTGGGAAGCATAAAATAATTATAAGGGATGTTTTCCGCTAGAACGGTTCCTGGATATCAGGTCGGTTTTTCTGCTCCATCAGTTTGGCGACCAGAGCGCCAAAAATAAAACCACCGATATGGGCCGCATAGGCCACTCCACCGCTTTGAACAGTAACCAGGGCACCCAACTGGTTGAAAAGCTGGGTCAGGAACCAGAAGCCGACCAGGAAGATGGAGGGAATGAAGGCTACCCGTGCAAAAAGGCCAAAGAAGAAAAGCACCCGGATCCGGTCGCGGGGATAGGTGATCAGGAATGCCCCCATCACGCCGGCGATGGCGCCGCTGGCGCCCAGGTTGGGGATGGTGGAGGACGGGTCGAGCAGGATCTGGGCAGCCGTGGCGGCCAGGCCGGCCAGCAAGTAAAAGCCGGCATATTTCATGCGCCCCATGAAATCTTCAATCTCCGGGCCAAAAGCCCACAGGAAGATCATATTGCCGAGGATGTGCGACCAACCCGCGTGCAGGAACATGGCGGTCAAAATAGTCACCAGGTTTTTGCCGGCCATGATGTCTGCCGGGACCATGGACCAGCGGGTGACAAAGGCATCCCCTCCGGTCAACTCCAGCAGGAAAACAAGCATGTTGGCCAGAATCAGGCTGACCGTTACGATCGGGAAACGGACCATACGACGGGAGGCATCACCCAGTGGAATCATCTCTCATCCTTTGAAAAAATCTGACAACCGGTATTTACTGCAGAACGTAAACGAGCTTGCCGTGAAATGGCTACGACAGAGGGACAGTGATATCCTCCGGGTTACACCCGATATTATCCAACCGAAACAGACAAAATGATGATGCATCTGCCGTACTGTTCCTTTACCGCCGTCATTGGCTTGAAACCATTATAGCCATTTCCTTGAGAATTGGATGAATACGCCTTAAAAATGAGCTCCCCTGTCAGGTTCGGCAGGGGAGCGTTGGAAGCGAGAGGAAATTAAAGACCGGCAGCGGTGCGCAGTGCTTCAGCCCGGTTGGTGTGTTCCCAGGTCAAATCCAGGTCGTCGCGGCCAAAGTGACCGTAGGCAGCCGTCTTCTGGTAGATCGGGCGGCGTAAATCCAGGTCGCGGATGATGGCACCCGGGCGCAGGTCAAAGATTTCGGTCACAAGGGAGGCAATCCGGTCATCCGGGATGACGCCGGTACCGAAGGTTTCCACGTTGATTGAGAGCGGGTGGGCTACACCAATGGCGTAGGCAATCTGGATTTCACAGCGCTTGGCCAGGCCGGCCGCCACGATGTTCTTGGCCACCCAGCGGGCCGCGTAAGCCGCAGAACGGTCCACCTTGGTCGGGTCCTTACCGGAGAAGGCGCCGCCGCCGTGCCGGCCCATGCCGCCGTAGGTATCGACGATGATCTTGCGGCCGGTCACACCGGCATCCCCCATGGGGCCGCCGATGACGAAGCGCCCGGTGGGGTTGACGAACACCTTCATATTCCTGTCCACCATCTCTTCGGGCAGGGTGGGCTGGATGACGTGTTCAAAAATGCCCTCGGTGATCTCGGCATGGCTGACATCCGGCGAATGCTGGGTGCTGACCAGGACGGTATCCACGCGCACGGGTTTGCCGTATTGATATTCAATGGTCACCTGGGTCTTGCCATCCGGGCGCAGCCAGGGAAGGGTATTGCTCTTGCGCACAGCAGCCATGCGGCGGGACAGGTTATGAGCCAGGTAGATCGGCATGGGCATCAGGGTGGGGGTTTCATCGCAGGCAAAGCCGAACATCATACCCTGGTCTCCAGCGCCGAGATCGTCAAAGCCGTTGTGCTTCTCCCCGGCCTTCTCCTCCAGGGAATGATCCACGCCCAGGGCGATATCGCCGGATTGATTGCAAATGGAAACCTGCACAGCGCAGGTGTTACCGTCAAAGCCCTTGCTGCTGTCATCGTAACCAATTTCTTTAACGACTTTGCGCACAAGTTGGTCAAATTCCACGAAACCGCGGGTGGTGATTTCACCCAGCAGCATGACAAAACCGGTCTTGGTGGCGGTTTCACAGGCAACCCGGGAGTAGGGATCCTGCTCCAGGCAGGCATCCAGCACAGCATCGCTGACCTGGTCGCACAGTTTATCCGGGTGGCCCTCGGTAACCGATTCAGAAGTGAACAGGTAATGGGCCGAATTCATAAAGGTAGTGCTCATCAAAATCCTCCATAAAATTGAAAATGCCCCTTCCGGTCAAAGAGGGGCATTTCAGAGCAATGCATGCCCTCCTATCTTCCAGAAATTTCTGCCGGAATTGGCACCTTGGGTGGATTGCGTTCACCCAGGTTGTCGAGGCTTCGTCGGGCCGGTCCCTCCGCCTCTCTGGATAAGAGCGCCTTGTGGGGCTATGTGAAGTGCATATTATCACACTCCCATCGGAATGTCAAACCAGGGAAAAGAGCTTCTAATCGAACTCTTAGCTGGAATTTCCTTATCCTCCAATATACAGATCTGGAGACAGCTTGACAAAAAACCTCGGCTCTCCTTATACTGTATACAGAATGTGAAATACATTTTTCAGAAAGGGGATGTATGCCCCAGTCCACCCATCCAAAGATCATCAAGATTCCCACTGTCCAGGAAGCGGTCGCCGACCATATCCGGCAGCGTATTTTAAGCGGCGAGCTGCGCCCCGGCCAACGCCTGGTGCAGGACGAATTAACCACCGAACTGGGCGTCAGCCGCACGCCGATCCGCGAAGCATTAAATCAATTGGCTCACGAAGGCCTGGTGATCATCTCCGACCACCGCCGGACGTTTGTGGCGGAGTTTTCCGCGGCCGACCTGGAAGAGACCTTCACCATGCGCGCTGCCCTGGAAAGCCATGCCGCCTACCTGGCCGCCCAGCGCATCACTGAAGAAGAGCTGCACGCCCTGGAAACCTGCCTGACCGAAATGGCCCACGCCTACCAGCGCAATGAACTGGAGACTCTCATTGAGACACACCACCAGTTCCATGCCGGCATCAACAATGCCGCCCACAGCGTGCGCCTGTCGAAAATGATCGTCCAATACCTGGACCTGTCCAAGATCTATCAACGGATTGCGTTCGAAACCGGACGGAATGCGGCGGATCCGCTCAAGGATCACCTGGAGATCTGGATGACGATCAACCGGCATGAAGCGGATGCCGCGGCGCGCCTCATGCGCCTGCACCTGGAGAGAACCGCCGCCCGGTTGAAAGAGCAGCTCCAGGTTTCCAGACCTGCCAAATAAGCTCCCTCACTACTCCCAGTAACCGGCCAGCGCCAGGGCGCGCGGGCCGGTATTGATTCCCAGTACCGGGCCGGTAATATTGAGCAGCAATTCCACCGGATGAAAATCATCCTGGATTCGCTTTGCCAGTGCCTGCGCCTCTTCAGGTACGTTGCCGTGTAAAACGGCAACATGCAGCGCGGCATCTTTTTTCATTTTTTCAAAGAATTTATCAAACAGCATCTCCACCAGGCTCTTATGGGTGCGGGCGATTCCCACCGCTTCCACCAGGCCGGTTTGATGGTTAATGGAAACCAACGGCTTGATTTGCAGGGCGGTGCCCACCCAACGGACCGCGCTGCCCAACCGTCCGCCGCGTTGGAGGTATTCCATGGTATCCATGGCGACGAACTGGGCCAGCCGCTGACGCACCTGCTCCACCTGTTTTAGCACCATGGACAAGTCCAATCCCTCCGCCACGGCGCGGGCTGCGGCCAGGGTTTGCCAGCCCAGGGTCATGGTTGGCCCCTTGGAATCCACCACGTGCACCGGCACGGGAGAATTGGGGGCTGCCTGCAGTGCGGATTGGTAATCGCCGCTCATGGCTGAACTAACGGTGAGGGTGATGATTTGCGTGGCGCCGTTTTCCGCCGCGGTTTGGTAGGCGCAGGTGAAATCCGGCACTGTTACCTGGGCCGAGGTGGGCCGGGTGGGATCGGTTTCCAGGCGGCGGTAAAAATCCTCCGGCTGCAGGTTGATCCGATCCAGGTATTGTTGATCGCCCCAGATGACATAATTGGGCACGATCATGATATCGTATTGTTTAACCAACTCAGGCGGGATGTCGCAGGTGCTGTCGGCGATGATTTGTATTTTTTTGTCTGCCATGATTTTCACCCAAATCAATTAAGTTCAGAATATTTTATAGCCCAATGGTTAATCCAGGGTAAGAATCGGGGTTTTGTTTGGGTATATTCAGGTCGTTTCCCGGGACGAAAAAAACGCCCTCGGTTGAGGGCGTTGATCTCACTAAAAGGGGTTGAGCAGGCTTTGCATGGGCGTGGGCAGACGGTCCATGCGGTTCTGGCTGATGCGGGCCAGTTCGATGATGTGGTGCATCACCGTATCTGCCACCCGCCGCGTATAATCCCAGTCATTCACGTCGCCGCGGAAATACAGCGGCGCGCCAACCGTCTGGTTGTAAGGGCCGGAAATATACCAGCGGCCGTATTCCTCTTTGCCGCGCACGACCGAGCGGATGACCTTGACCCGCTCCCAGCGCAGGTGGATGCCCACCGGGATGACCGGGGCGCCGCTCATCAAAGCCAGGCGGGCCACACCCGTGCGGGGTTTCTCAAATCCGCCGCCCAGCGGGCTGAGGGCGCCTTCGGGGAAGATGATGACCGTCTTGCCCTCGCTGAGGCGCTCCAGGGCGGTATCGATGGCGGCTTTGCCGCTGCCGCAACACACCGGGATGTGCCCGCTGCGGCGCAGGTATTCACCCAGGACGGGGACCTGGAACAAGACTTCATTAATAAGGATGAAAGATTGCTGCCCCACCATGGAGGCGACGAAAAATGGATCGGTGGTGCTGGGATGGTTGGCGGCGATAATCTTTGCGCCGGAAGGAAATTCCTGTAATTTTTGGACATTCATTTTCAACATGGTGCCGGTATAGGTTCGAACCACCGGGCGGGAAAAAAAGTACATGATTCGGTCAGCAAGCATGGATTTAACCTCTATTAATTCCTTTATTGCCGGGGCTGCCGGAGAGTTGCCGTCAAAGATGCAGTAATCTTATTCGTGAAGCGGATTTTGAACATCCCACGCAGGTCATATATTTGGAGTATGACCTGGCACATTTCCAGGTGCTGCCTGGCATCTTTATAGCAAATAAAACCCTGTTCTCACCTGACAGTTGCGGGAGAGACGCTTAACAAAAATGATATTCCAGGTGGAGGGATGCTTCATGGATGAACAAGAAACTTTCTCAGGCCATTCACGATCCTGAAAAATAATCCTATAAATATCTACGCCCATCTGCTTTGATCGATGGTGCTTTTTTATGATATGGCTGATCATCAAGATAGGGAAAAGGTGGGCAGTGCTTCAAGCTACGGTTGATCCAGTCACAATGGCCAATCAGGCCCGGGGTTCCACTGATTTCCGCAGGGCAGCCTGCTGCTGGCGCAATTCGTCCAGGTAGGGTTGAATGGCCTGAACCCAGACCTCATACCCCACGGCCAGCGGATGGAGCTGGTCATTGCTGAGTTCGCTGCGGATACCGCCGAATTTATCGGCAAAGTGGGGGAACAAGTCCACGTAGATGTAATCATATTTCGCGGCCAGCTGCTTGAGCCGCTCATTCAGGCTGCGGACCCGGTCGCTGTAGCGCCGGTCGCGCGGCAGGATGGACTGGACATATACCTTCGTCCGCGGAGACTCCTCCTTGAAGCGGCGCAGGATGCTCTCATATCGCTGCAGAATCACTTCGTCACTGGTGAAGCGGTACCAGGGGATATCGTTGGTGCCGATCAGCAGGAAAACCGCCATGGGTCTGCCGCTGACCACCGGATCCAAGCGGTTGAGCACGTCCAGGGTGGTGTCGTTGGCGATCCCGCGGTTTTTGATGGCCATTCCGGGCACCAGTTCGTGCCAGCGGGTGAGGTCGGTGATGCTGTCACCCAGCATGACCACATCTTCCGGGGTGATCGGGAAGGTTTTGAAAATATCCGTATAACGGACCTTGGCCTTTTTCAGGATGGACTCAAGCACCCAGAATACCAGCATCAGGGTCAGCGCGCTGGCGAATAAGGCCGTCAAAAGAATATCAGAAATCTTATCCATAGAATGTCGCTGATTATAGCATACGAATCCTCCAATCCATCCCCGGGTTGGAATGGCAGATGAAGAGATGCTGTTGCCGAAAAATGTTACAATCATTCCCGGGAATTCAATTCAAAAATATTCAGATCCTAAGGAAGGCCAAGCATGATTTACCCACCCCTGCCCCATATCCCCTGGGAGGAACGCCCCGCCGGCAGCCAGGATGTGGTCTGGCGCTACAGCGGCAACCCGATCATCCCGCGCAACCTGATCCCCTCGTCCAACAGCATTTTCAACAGTGCCGTGGTACCGTTCAAGGATGCCTTTGCCGGCGTCTTCCGCTGCGACAACCGCAAGCGGGAGATGAATATCCACCGCGGCTTCAGCCCGGACGGCATCCGCTGGCAGTTGGAGGATGCGCCCATCGCCTGGAAATACGCCGACCCGGAGCTGGCCAGGTTCGAACACCGCTACGATCCGCGGGTGGTCTGGCTGGAGGATCGCTACTACGTAACCTGGTGCAACGGTTACCACGGGCCGACCATCGGGGTTGGCTACACCTTCGACTTTGAAGAATTTCATTTCCTGGAGAACGCCCTGCTGCCCTTCAACCGCAACGGGGTGCTCTTCCCGCGCAGGATTAACGGCAAATACGTCATGTTCAGCCGCCCGAGCGACAACGGCCACACGCCGTTTGGCGATATCTTCCTCAGCCAGAGCCCGGATATGGTGCACTGGGGCGAGCACCGCTACGTGATGGGCGTCAAGGGCGGCTGGCAATCCACCAAGATCGGTGCCGGCCCCATCCCGATTGAGACGCCCGAAGGCTGGCTGCTGTTCTACCACGGCGTCCTGACCTCCTGCAACGGGTTTGTCTACAGCTTCGGCGCTGCCCTACTGGACCTGGATCAGCCCTGGAAGGTGATCGCCCGCGGCGAGCCCTACCTGCTTTCGCCGCAGACCCTGTACGAGTGTGTGGGGGATGTGCCCAATGTGGCTTTCCCGTGCGCCACGCTGTATGATGAGCCGACCGGGCGGATTGCCATCTACTACGGCGGTGCGGATACGGTGACCGCCCTGGCCTTCACCCGCCTGGACGATGTGCTGGGATTTCTGCGCGAAAATTCGATGGCTGGTGGGTGAGACGAGTTTAGGAAAAGATTCTTCGCTGCGCTCAGAATGACAACCGCCCGGTGAGATCTCGCCGGGCGGTATTTTTTCAGTGCAGGTGCAAGCAGTTAGCGAACCGTGATCGGGGTGTAGGCCTGGACCTTATTGCCATCCAGGTCTTCCACGATGAAACCGACCACATAAGAGCCGGGCGCAGCGTTGAGCGCCTGCCAGGTGAACATGTCGCTGCCAAAGGTCAACGTGCCGCCGTCCTGGGTCACTTCCTGGCTGACGTTGCCCTGCGCATCCAGGTCCATCCAGTGCTCGGTGACGGTGAAGGTATCGCCGGCCTGCGGGTAGATCTCGCTGGGCGCACCGGTGTTGATGCCCCCATCGAACCCAAAGACCTGGCGCAGCAGCCCGTCGCGGAAGTACAACCGCGCCGCAATCGGCGAACGGCCGTCGGCAAAGGTGTACGTCCCGTCCACGGAATAAACTGCATCCTGGTAGGTGGCCCCGTAGCTTTCCGGGTTCATCCCCACCGTGACGGTATGCGTGCCGTCGCTGATGCCGTACATCAACGGTTCCCAGTCAAAGTCCAGGATGAATTCGCCGCTGTCGTTCCAGACCGGGTAATAAATCCCGTTCAGGTTCTGGGTATTGGCGCTCTCCAGGTAATCCATATCGGCGATGAAGATCGAGTTGGCGTTCTGGTCGTAATAACCGGTGAAGATGTAGGCATAACCAACGTTGTTGCCGGTTACCGTGGCCGAAAGGTTGATGGTATTCCCGGCACTCACCTCCGTGGCAGAGGTGGTGATTTCTGAGATGCTGATCTGCCCGGCGCCGGGTCCGCGCACCGGGATGCCGCCGGCGGGCACCGCCACCCGGTTGACCGCCTGGTCAAAGTTGTTCCCGGTGTAGTGGAATTCCAGGAAATCATCCCAGGTGGACTTCTTCGCAAACGCACCGGCGATGCTGGTGTAGGTTTGCGGGCCGGCCACCGGGGATTGGTAAAGCTGCGAGGTGGGGAAGTAAATCGCGACGCCGGTGGAACCGGGCTTGCCGGGGCCGTGTTTCTCGGCCACCACCGCGTTGCTGATGGCCGCCAGGACGGCATCCCCGGTCTTGATGACCTGGCTGTTGCTGGTATTTTTCTTCAACAGCATCACAAAGTTGCCCAGGTCAATGTAGGAAGCGGGCACATCCGAACCGAAGATGCTGGTGTAGCTCTGGGTGTAACTGCGCACCTTGGCGATCACGGACTGCTGCTCCCGCTGCAGGCTGTAAGCAAAGTTATTCACCGCCTTGTTCAGGTCGGGAATGGCGGAGAGATCCACCGCCGTCAGGGTGATATCCCGTTCAATTTGAGCAGCCATGCCGGCCGGGCTGTTGGAAGTGCCGCTCTGCTGGGCCAGCAACTCGAACAGGCTGGCCATCGGCGAACCGGCCTTGAGGCTTTCGCTGCGGGCGGAGGAATCCACCAGGCGCTGATCTTCGTCCACGTAGCTTTGAATGATCAACTTGCCCAGTCCGGCGCCGTCAATCTCCGGGTTGTCGCGCAGGCCGCCCAGGAAGGCCGTGTAGGCCCAGCCCAGGGCGGGCTCGGTTTCCTGCGAGGCCACGGCGTAATTGGCGTGCGGTTCCAGCATGGTGAAGACTTCCAACTGCCCCATCAGGCAGGCATCCATACCGATCAGTTCAAACTTTTCAACCCCGGTTTCGTCTGTGATTTTGGTCAGGGCGGTGTCGATCTCATCCAGGTACAGGTGATCATCCAGGCGCTGGCCCAGGGGGGTGTTGTCGCTGCTGCGGGCGGAGTTATCGCCGTCGCTCCAGCCGCCCGGCCAACCCATGCCGTGATCCGAGATGATCAGGGCGTATTTTTCAGCCGGGAAGTTGCCGATCGCCCAGGTAACGAAATCCACCAGGGTCTGGCCGTCAGACATGTTGACTTCGCCGAGGTCGTCAATCTCTTCCGAGCCGACGCGGGTGATGTCATTATCCTGGGTGACGAGGAAGCGCTTGGCGCCGGTCCAGTCGCCGTCACCGGAGTAACCGCCGCGGTAGCGGTCGACCTGGGCGACGATCTTGATCCGGTCATTCGAGCCGATCTTCTCGGCCTCATTCAGGTCAAAATACATGTCCTGTTCCAGCACCTTGTCATCGGCATCCTCGTACATCATCACCAGCCACGAGGGGCCGCTGCTGCTGGAACCAACCGGCGTTTTGGTGGCCTTGGGCTTGCTGGTCGGCATGGCCTCCACCACCTGCGGGACTTCGGTCGGGGAAACATAGTTTCCCTGGTCAACGGTGGTATTTTGGCCCTGGTCGGTGTTGCCGGTGGTACCGGTGGTGCCGGTGGAGCCGCCCAGCAAATCACCCAGGTTGCCGCCCATGATGAGGTAGACTGCCACGCACAGGATGACGAGCAGCAGGCTGCCGCCGCCGACCGTCTTGCCGCGGCTGCCGCCGGGGAAGGAAAATCCACCGCCCCCGCCACCACCCCCGCCACCACTGGTGAAGCCGCCCCCGCCACCTCCGCCGGAAGTGGACGGGCGGTTGCGCTCCGGGCCTTCGGCCGTCTGGCGCGGACCCTGGCTGGGACCCGGCCGCCGGCGGCGTTCGACGTGGATGCGCTCCGGTCCGCCGGAGCCGCCTGAATCTGAATTAAACACGATATTCGAATGCGTTCGCATGATCTTCTCCTCTACAGAACTGGATTAATCCCTCTCGATCTGCCTAATTATAAACCCGACCTGGATGCACATACGCTGAATGGCCGGGTAATCTCACCACTCCCCGGCGTAAAGGGCGGCGTAGGGCGCCGCCAGGCGCAGCACGCGCCGGTAGCGCAGCTCCACCACCTGGCGGAAGTGCAGCTTATCGTGGGCAGCCCAGGCGGCCAGCATCTCCCCGGCTTTCATCTCACCCCAGGGAGCGGCGGCTGCAATCTCCCAGTCCGCCCCGGCCAGACCCTCCAGCCAGAGCAGGGAGATGCGCCGCTCCTCGGCGAAGCCGGCCAGCATATCCGCCAGGTTGCGGTTGAGGTAGGCCCGCTCGATCGCCCAGCCGCGCGGGTTGATCGGCGGCCAGGGCTCGCCGGGATGATGCAGGATCAAGTCCAGGCGGGGGCGAAAATCCTCGCGTTCCTCGTCAAAGAGGTGGCAGATCACCTCCAGGATGGACCAGGAGTCTTCCTCCGGCTTGAGCACGGCCTCCTCCTGGGAGATGCCGTGGGTCAGGGCGCGCAGCACGGCCGGCCCGTTGGCCAGGTCTTCATACAGTGATTTGAAATCCATCTCTACCTCCTGAAAAGATCCACCGCGGAGAAGCGGAGTCCACTGGGAACACGGCGGAATCCATTTGGATAATTTGTCATTCTGAGCCCCGCAGGGGCGAAGAATCTCTTTCAAAACCAGATGCCGGACCGTGCGCTGCGCTCAGCCTGACCACGTCTTTTTGCATGGTCGCCAACCGCCGCACTTGCTTGTTGAGGAATATGATCCTTATAGGTCTTCAACCTCATTATACAAACTTGCGCGGGAAAATTAAAGCTATAATGGATTCATCTCAACAGGTGGAAAATATGATCACCCAGACTTTCCTCTCCCTCCCCCTCGCATCCTTCCGCTGGTTCGGCATTGCCGGCAGCCTGATCGTCATCCTCTCGTTCTGCATCACCGGGCTGTTCTACCGCGGCAAGGACGGCCGGCCGTACTCCGTCTTCAACCACTTCATCTCGGAGCTGGGCGAGGTGGGCGTCTCGCGGGCGGCGGCCGTCTTCAACCTCGGCCTGATGCTGGGCGGAGCGGTGCTGCTGCCGTTCTGCATCGCCCTGGGGCTGCTCATCCCGCACTGGCTGGCCTACGCCGGCATGGCGGCCGGACTGTGGGCGGCGGTCTCCTGCATCCTGGTCGGGGTCTTCCCGATGAACAACATCCAGCCGCACACGCGGGCGGCGCTTTCGTTCTTCCGCTCCGGGCTGGTGATGGTCTTGCTCTTCTCCCTGGCCATCTTCTTCCAGCCGGCCAGCCAGCGCGCCCTGCCGCTGACCGCCAACATCCCCGGCGGCCTGGCCTTTGCCGCCTTCGCCGGGTTCCTCTCCATCCCCTGGAAGACGGAAGACGAGCGCACCACGCAGGAAAGCCCGCTGCAGCCGGTGGAGGAAAAGCCGCGCCCGCGCTTCTGGCTGATGCCCTTCCTCGAATGGCTGGTCTTCTTCACCACCATCGCCTGGTTCTTGTTCGTGGCGCTGATGATCCGCTAGGGGCGGCCGACCGGTCACCTGTACCGCCGGTAGGGGCACGGGGGAGAATCGTAACAACCAGGCTCAATCCGGTTCCCCCGTGCCCTTACCGCGATGGACGAGATTGTGGATGGTAGGCTTTATCCAGTTTCCCCGTGCTTCTATCTGGATGGACGGATCCATCGTAAGGGCGACCGGCCGGTCGCCCTTACGCGTAGGATGGCCAGGGGAACAGAGGCTAGAGGTTAAGAGTGAAATGGGGACAGAACCAACCGCACATAGGAGTCGTTCATGTCGAGGCATGCCACCACACTAACGGCTTTTAATGGTGACAATAAATAATAAGGTGGGGGCTTGCCCCTCGTGCAGCACCCCCTGGGGCCACACCCCCCGGTGCAGAAGTGCAGAATCCCAGAAATCAGGAGTTCAGGAGGCCTGCGAGAGGACACACCGGAAACCGAGGTAGTAGTCCCCGTGGCCCGGGCTGAGACAGTTCCGGTAGGAAATGCGGGCGAAGTCCTGAGCGTAGTACCATGAACCGCCGCGAAGGGTTTTATATTTCTTGTCCTGATCGGACCAGTTTTCCTGCCACTCCCAGACATTGCCGGAGAGTTCCCGGATGCCGTACGGGCTGGCCCCCGGCGGGAAACAGCCCA
>CAYOOA010000007.1:0-71896 GCA_964405455.1 uncultured Anaerolineaceae bacterium
GCCCAGGTCAATCTATAAGCCGCGTTCTGTCCAGATGGGGTGAGCCATCCTGGATGACCATCTCTCTCGGCAACCTGTTGCCAGGCTGCTCTTGCAGCCTACCCGGATCTGCGCACCTCATAGGGTGCGGGAGACGGGCTGCCTCCCCGCTGACGGGCAGCGATGAATCCTGCTTGGCCTTGCTCCCGGTGGGGGTTACCTGGCCGGCGCATTACTGCGCTCGCCGGTGGTCTCTTACACCGCCATTTCACCCTTGCCACCCCTCCCTTCCCCCCTCCCCTGAAGGGGAGGGACGGGGAGAGGCCGGCGGTATGTTTCTGTGGCCCTATCCGGCAGATTTCTCCGCCCCGGGTGTTACCCGACACCGTGCCCTGTGGAGCGCGGACTTTCCTCGACTGCGCTAAGCGCAGGCGCGGTCATCCGACTGGCCTGGGCACATCCATCATACCTGCAATGCTGCCAGTCGTCAACCGGATGGTTTTTGGGATATAATTTATTGACTCATTACCCCTGTTTGTTACCCATCCGTTTCAATCATCAATCCGGGATATCCGAATTGAAATTCATTATGGTAGAGGTTCGTATGCGTACTCCTTTTGTAGCAGGTAACTGGAAGATGAATAAGACCGTTGAGCAGGCCCGTGCTTTGGCGGCGGAAATGCTCCCCGGTTTGCAGTCTGTTGGCGGCGTGGAGAAAGTGCTTTGTCCGCCCTTCATGGCTTTGATGCCCGTTTCCGCCATGCTGGTGGGAGCCGGGGTCGGCCTGGGGGCGCAGAATTTATTCTGGGAAGCTTCCGGCGCCTACACCGGCGAAGTTGCGCCGGCCATGGTGAAGGAATTCTGCCAGTATGTCATCCTGGGGCACTCTGAGCGGCGGGCGTATTTTGGCGAGACCGATCAGACCGTCAACAAGAAGGTGGATGCGGCCTTGAAAATCGGCCTCACCCCGATTGTCTGCGTGGGCGAAACCCTGACCGAATATGAAAGCGGCGCGACCGCAGCCGTTGTCAAGCGCCAGGTGCTGGAAGGCCTGAAAGGCTTCACCGCCGAGCAGGGCCGCAGCCTGGTGATAGCCTATGAACCGGTGTGGGCCATTGGCACTGGCAAGGCCTCCACGGCACCGGCAGCCAACTCCGTCGTGGCTGATATGATCCGCCCGGCCCTGGCGACCCTGTTTGGAGCCGACGTAGCCCAATCGATCCGTGTGCTGTACGGCGGTTCGGTGACCGCAGCCAATGCGGCTGAATTCTTTGCCCAGCCCGATATCGACGGCGCATTGGTGGGCGGTGCCAGTCTGAAGCCGGCTGATTTTGTGCAGATTGTTGCTGCTGCCGCCCGGTGAGTTTCCCCGTGGGCGGGCTGATCGCCCTGCTGGTTTGCTTCTTCCCATTTCTCCTGGTGCAGCGTTGGCTGCACCAGGAGTTTGAAGCCTTGTTTCTCCTCCTCACCCGCCGGCCGGACCTGGCGGTTGGACTCTTCGCCCTGCTTTTCTTCCCCGGCGTCTTGTTGCATGAGTTAAGTCATTTCCTGATGGCCCGCCTGCTGCTGGTGCGGACGGCCGCGTTTTCGATGATTCCCCGCATGAAATCCAATGGAACAGTTCAATTGGGCTATGTATCTGTCAAGAAGGTGGATTCCGTCCGCGATGCCCTGATCGGTGTTGCCCCGTTGATCACTGGCGGGTTGGCTGTGGCTGCCTTGGGAACCTGGAAACTCGGCCTGGCCAACCTGTTCACGCTCCTGCTGGCCCGGGATTGGTCCGGATTCTCTGCCAGTGTATCCAGCCTGCCCAGCCTACCGGATTTCTGGCTGTGGTTTTACCTGACCTTCGTGATTTCCTCCACCATGCTGCCATCCAAATCCGACCGCCAGGCCTGGCTGCCGGTTCTGCTTGGTCTGGGGGTAGCTGTGCTGGCGGCGCTGCTGGCAGGTGCCGGGCCGTGGATGCTCAAGGTGGCAGCACCCGGCGTGAACCAATTCCTGGGTGCGCTGGCCATGGTTTTCGCCACCAGCCTGACGGTCCATATTGGCCTGGGCTTGCCGCTATGGGGGATGAATCACTTGATCAGCAGATTGACTGGAATGAGGGTTGTCAGACAATAAGCTGCCCGTTCAATAATTAATGGTAAAATGAGCTTCCCTGGAGCTGATCATCATGCTGATTGATCCGTTTGGACGAGCAGTAACCTACCTGCGAATTTCCGTAACTGACCGATGCAATTTACGTTGTGTGTACTGCATGCCGCCGGAAGGCATTGCCTGGCAGCCGCATGAAAATATCTTGCGCTATGAAGAGATTATGCAGGTGGTCCGCGTGGCCGCCGAACAGGGTGTGTCTGAATTCCGCCTGACGGGTGGAGAACCGCTCATCCGCAAGGGATTGGCTGAACTGGTGGGAATGATGGCTGAAACACCCGGGGTAAAGGATATCAGCCTGACAACCAACGGCTTGCTGCTGGAAAATCAAGTGGAAGCCCTGGCTGCCGCCGGACTGAAGCGAATTAATGTCAGCCTGGATACTCTGAATGCTGAAAAGTTTGCCCGGATTACCCGCGGCGGTTCGCTGGAGAAGGTACTGCGCGGCCTTGAACAGGCTGAAAGGTTGGGCATCCAACCGATCAAGGTCAATGCAGTCATGATGCGGGGCGTCAACGATGACGAATTGCTGGACCTGGCCCGGATATCCCTGGAAAAACCCTGGCACATCCGCTTTATCGAACTGATGCCGGTGAACAACCAGCAGACCTGGGGCGAGGGCTTCCCGGAACCGGCGACAACCTATTATTCCATTCATGAAATGATGGAGAAACTATCCAGCCTGGACCTTGTTCCGGACGAAAGTGGCATAGGGAACGGTCCGGCGCGGGAGTATCGTTTGAAGGGTGGAGTCGGGAAAATTGGCTTCATCTCCCCGGTGGGGGAGCAGTTCTGCGACCACTGCAACCGCCTGCGCCTGACGGCCGACGGTCACCTGAGGCCCTGTTTGCTGACAGATGTGGAAATCCCGGTATTACCTGCGCTGCGCAGGGGCGAGCCAATTTTACCGCTACTTCAACAGGCTGTGCTACTCAAACCTTCCGGGCATAACCTGAGTGAATCGACCCACCCCTACAACCGCTGCATGAACCAGATTGGCGGGTGAGCGTCACCCGGTGCCAAACTGGCGGTCGCCGGCATCGCCCAAACCCGGGACGATATAGCCGCGTTCATTGAGATGATCATCCACCGCTGCCAGGTGGATCGGTACATCCGGGTGATGCTCGACCATGTTCTGGATGCCTTCCGGCGCACCGATCAATCCGACGAATTTAATCCGTGTAACCCCCCAGTTTTTCAGGATATCCACGGTGGCGACTGCCGAACCGCCGGTGGCCAGCATCGGGTCCAGGATCAAACAGACCTGCACGCGCGGCTCGATGGGCAGCTTGTTGTAATACTGGACGGGTTTCAGCGTCTTTTCATCGCGGTAGATGCCGATGTGCCAGACTTCGGCCGAGGGCATCAACTCCCAGACACCTTCCACCATTCCCAACCCGGCACGTAAAATCGGCACAAGGCCGATTTTCATTACCAGCTCTTCTCCTTGCATTTCTTGCAGGGGTGTCTGGATGGTGCGCGGGCGAACCTGGAGGTCGGCTGTGGCTTCGTACGCCAGCAACCCGGCAATCTCGCGCACCAATTCGCGGAATTTCTTGGGTTCGGTATGCACATCCCGCAGTTTGCCAAGTTTATGTTTCACCAACGGGTGGGGGGAGATCATCAAGTTTCCCATGGGATTCTCCTCTTCGGGGACTGGAATTATTCCGCAGACCATTATAGCATGTGATTGATGAAAACCTCCATGCGGATGGACGGATTTATGGACGCTGCGATAGCAACTTCAGGTATAATTTCCCTTATGAGTGATGCTCCCAACCGATTGGTGACCCCGGATGCCCGCCCGGATGACCGGGTGGATCAGGCTTTGCGGCCGCGTAAATTGAACGACGTGATTGGGCAGGACCAGGTGAAAGAAAACCTGTCCATCCTGATTGCCGCTGCGCGCAAACGCAACGAACCGATGGATCATGTCCTGTTTTACGGGCCGCCCGGCCTGGGCAAGACCACCCTGGCCCACGTCCTGGCTAATGAGATGGGAGTCAATATCAAGATCACTGCCGGGCCGGCCATTGAAAGAGCCGGAGACCTGGCTGCCATCCTGACCAACCTGCATGCCGGAGACATCCTGTTTATCGACGAGATCCACCGCCTGGGGAAAGCCGTGGAAGAGGTGCTTTACCCGGCCATGGAGGATTTTGCCCTGGATATTGTCATCGGTAAAGGGCCGTCTGCGCGCTCGATCCGCCTGAAATTGCCCCGCTTCACCGTGATCGGGGCGACTACCCGCCTGGCTTTGATCAGCGCGCCGCTGCGTGCCCGGTTTGGGGCAGTCTACCGCCTCGATTTTTACGACCAGCCTGCCATGTGTGAAATTGTCCGCCGCGCGGCGAGCCTGCTCAACGTTTACGCGGATGCCGAGGGCGTGAGCGAGGTGGCCCGCCGGGCGCGTGGTACGCCGCGCGTGGCGCTGCGCCTGCTGCGCCGGGTGCGCGATTTTGCCCAGGTGCGGGGTGATGGCATCATCAATAAGGTGATTGCATCCGAAGCGCTAGACCTATTAAATGTAGATCCCCTCGGGCTGGATGATGTTGACCGCCGGGTTCTTTCCACGATCATTGAAAAATACAGCGGAGGCCCGGTCGGACTGAATACGATTGCCGCCTCGATCAGCGAGGAATCTGATACCATCATGGACGTGGTGGAACCCTACCTGCTGCAGCTCGGCTTCATCGACCGCACACCCCAGGGGCGCATTGCCACCCGTTTGGCTTATGAGCATCTCGGGCTGCCTTTCAAAGGGGAGGACGGCCAGCCCCGCCTGATTTGACCTCCATGCTGACAGACGATTTTTATTACGATTTACCGCTGGAGCGGATTGCCCAGACCCCGGTGGAACCCCGGCATGCCAGCCGTTTGCTGGTGATGAACCGGGCAACTGGTACACTGGAGCACAGAACCTTCTGGGATGTGCTGGCTTATTTGCGCCCGGGAGATTTACTGGTCATCAACCAGACGCGCGTACTCCCGGCCCGCATTTACGCCCGCAAGGCCACCGGTGGCAAGGTGGAGCTGCTGCTCCTGCGCCGGGAGGATCCCCTGACTTGGGAGGCGTTGATTGGCGGCAAGAACGTCAAGCCCGGCACGCCCCTGGTAATTGAAGGCGGACCGCAGGTGGAAGTGGTGGAGATCCTGGAAGGCTCGCGGCGGATGGTGCGCTTCAGCGAGCCGGTGGAGAATATCCTGCCAAAAATCGGCCAGATGCCGCTGCCGCCATATATTCATACCCGCCTGCAAGACCCGGAACGTTATCAGACCGTATATGCCCGCCAACCCGGCTCCGCTGCTGCTCCGACTGCCGGATTGCACTTTACTCCTGAATTGATGGCTGCGGTTCACGAGAAGGGTGTTGAATTCTGCCCGGTGACATTGCACGTGGGGCTGGATACCTTTGCCCCGGTCACTGAGGATGATCCGCAAACGCATGCCATCCACACGGAATGGTGCGAGTTGACCCCCACGGCGGCCGAGAAGATTAATTCTGTTTCGAGAAACGGCGGCCGAATCATTGCCGTGGGTACCACCAGCGTGCGCACGCTGGAAAGCGCTGCCCAGAAAGCCGCCCCGGGGGAACGCGTGGCTGCCTTCAGCGGCCCCACCTCCCTTTATATTCTTCCAGGTTATACTTTCCGCGCGGTGGATGTGATGATCACCAATTTTCACCTGCCGCGCTCCACCCTGCTGATGCTCGTCAGCGCCTTTGCCGGGCGCGAACAAATATTATCTGCCTACCAGACGGCCGTGGAGATGAAATACCGCTTCTTCTCCTTCGGCGATGCAATGCTTATCCTATAAATCTTCATATTAGAAAAAACATGCCAAAAATGGAGGTGATACACCTCCTTTTTTTTATTGACAACGATTTGTTATAGGAGTAAACTGCATAAAGTTACTGACCGGTCGGTAAGTAAATCTATCTGGAGAGAAAAATGGATCAAAAGCGAAACAATAAAATCCTGACCGTACTGTTTATTGGTGTCCTGATGGGCGCCCTGGATATTGCCATTGTCGGACCTGCCATGCCAGCCATCCGCAGCCGCTTCCAGGTACCGGAAAATGTCCTGACCTGGCTGTTTGGTATCTATGTTCTCTTTAATTTAATCGGCACACCGTTGATGGCAAAGCTCTCCGATCTCTACGGCCGCCGGAATATTTACATCCTGGATGTTTGCCTTTTCGGCATTGGTTCCCTGGTGGTTGCATCTGCCAATCAATGGATTGGTTTTCCGCTTGTTTTGATCGGGCGTGCAATCCAGGGCTTTGGCGCTGGCGGTATTTTCCCGGTTGCCAGTGCGGTGATCGGCGATACATTTCCACCGGAGAAAAGGGGTAGTGCCCTGGGTTTAATTGGCGCTGTATTCGGCCTGGCGTTTGTCATCGGTCCCATCCTGGGTGGGATCATCCTGACGGTGGCTTCATGGCCGTGGTTATTCTTGATTAATATTCCAGTGGCCTTAGTGGTAGTGGTTTTGGCCTGGCGGATTTTGCCAACGGTTAGCACTCGATCCAATCAAGCCTTTGATTGGCCCGGTATGTTGACCCTGGCTGCCAGTCTGGCTGCCTTTGCGTACGGAATCAATGGAATTGACACAAAACACTTTTTCGCCAGTTTGCTTTCCAGCCGAGTTTTACCGTTCCTGGCAGCCTCCATTGTGCTTTTGGTGATCTTGATCCAACTCGAGCGCAGACACCTGAATCCCATCATCCCGGGCTCTCTGTTTAATCGCAGCCAGTTGACCCGTACCTACTTGCTTTCAGCCGGGGCGGGGTGGGCTGAAGCCAGCCTGGTTTTCATGCCGCTGCTGGCGGTTGTCGCCCTGAAAGTTACAGATCGTACAGCGAGCTACCTGTTGATGCCCGTAGTGCTTGCAATGGGAATTGGTTCTCCGATGGTGGGCCGCTTCCTGGATAAACTGGGTTCAAGATCCGTCATCCTCTTTGGAACGGTTGTTACCGCCCTGGGGATGCTGTTGCTCAGCCAGTTCTCTGCCAGCTTGGTTATGTTCATCATTTCCGGCATCCTTATCGGGCTGGGTTTATCGGCCTTGTTGGGAGCGCCGATCCGCTATATTATGTTGAATGAATCCGAACCAAGTGAACGCTCAGTAGCACAAGGTGTAGCGGCGATTTTTACCAGCATGGGGCAACTCCTGGGTTCGGCGCTGGTAGGAGCCGTGGCTGAATCCACCGGTGAATATACGTCCGCTTTTTTGGCCATCGGTATTTCAGCAATTCTGCTCATCTTTGTTGCCCTCGGACTTAATAACCAGGCAATCGAGAAGAAAAGGTCCGCAGAAAAATTGAATAGACCGGAGGCTGCCTGAAGCGGATAAAAAAAGGGCCATGGAAACTTTGCCAATGCGTCAGAAAATTCTAAAACAGGCAAACTTCCTGTTTGTTGAAAAGGGATATCATGCCATATCCATGCGGGAGATCAGTTCTGCTTGCGGAATCACCAAGGCTGCCCTGTATTATCATTTCGCCGACAAAGAAGCCTTGTTCCTGGCGATCCTGGAGGAATATCTGAATGCGATGGACGGTCTGATCCAGGAATGTTCTCGAGAGGAAATCAATCTGCGGGGCAGGTTGATGCGTTTTGTCCGAGCCATCCTTGCTCAACCCGTTGAACAGAGGGCTCTGATTCGGCTCGCCACACAGGATTTTGGCCAACTTACCGAACAGTCACAACAAGTATTTGGAATTACATACCGGGAGAAATTCATTGAGCCAATAACAGGATGGATGAGAACTGCCATAAAGGAGGATGAAATCCCAGAGATGGATCCCCGGCTGGCAACCTGGATTTTTCTGGGAATGTTATTCCCCTTTTTTTATCCCTCGCAGATGCGAGGCTTGCCCGGGGTCGATGAGAATTTCATCATTGGTATCTTTATGGATGGGGTGCGGAAAAAATGAATTGGGAAAGACACAACCAGCAATTGATTGCCTGCCGCCGCTGCCCGCGCCTGGTGGAATGGCGCGAACGGATGGCGCGCGAAAAGCGGGCTGCCTTCCGGGATAGGGAGTACTGGGGTAAGCCTGTCCCGGCCTTTGGCGACCCGGCCGCGCGCCTGCTAATCCTTGGCCTGGCGCCCGGGGCGCACGGCTCGAATCGCACCGGGCGGATGTTCACCGGCGATAGCTCTGGCATCTTCCTGTATGCAGCCCTGCACCGGGCTGGCTTTGCCAACCAGGATCACAGCGAACAAATTAACGACGGACTAACGTTGAAGGATGCCATGATCACAGCCGTGGGTCGCTGCGCTCCACCGGATAATAAGCCCACCCCACAGGAGTTGAGTAATTGCCGCCCCTGGCTGCTGGAAGAGTTGGATATGCTGCCCCAATTGGAAGGCGTTGTGACTCTCGGAAAAATTGCTTTTGATGCAGCCTGGGATATCTACGGCAGCCGCTCCACTATACAATCACGGCCGGTTTTTGCCCACGGAGCTTTTTATGAACTGGGGAACGGATTGCCCTGGCTGCTGGCCAGCTACCATCCCAGCCGTCAGAATACACAGACCGGCCGGTTAACGCCGGCCATGTTTGATGCCATCTGGGAGAAAGCTTTCCAGTTGTTAATTGGGGAAAAAGATTGAGATGGGATTCATCCATTTTGTATAATCCTTGTATATAGATTACTGGATTCAAACGGTAATCGATTGTACAATCATGGGGTGAGGTGAACCATGAAACGATTTAAATTACTCTGGCTGTTGCCTGTTATATTGCTAGTCCTGGTGGGCGGTTTCGTTTTTTGGGCGGAAACTCCATCCGTAGCGACTGCTGAAGCAGTGAATGCGCTGCAAAACAGTGCCGACGTCACCGTCCAGCGTGAAAATGGTTGGTACGTTTTCACCCCGACTGCAGCACAACCGCAAACCGGTTTTATTTTTTACCCCGGCGGGCGGGTGGATGCTCGCGCCTACGCCCTGGCCTTGCGTGAAATTTCTGCCCGGGGGTACCTGGTGGTGCTTGTGCCCATGCCCTTGAACCTGGCAGTGTTTGATCCGGCCGCAGCCAGGGATGTGCTGGCGGCTTTCCCCCAAATCCAACATTGGGTGGTTGGAGGTCATTCATTGGGTGGATCCATGGCGGCGAATTTCGCTGCAGCAAACCCGGCAAAAGTGCAGGGTTTGGTTTTTTGGGCCAGTTACCCGGCCTCCTCCGACGATTTGTCAAAATCACCCATCCTGGTCATCTCGATCTATGGTTCAGAGGACGGCCTGGCGACTGGAGAGAAGATTGCGGCGTCGAAAGCCTTGTTACCAGCCGATACGATTTGGGTGAAAATTGAAGGAGGAAATCATGCCCAGTTTGGCAGTTATGGCGTCCAACCGGGAGATAATCCGGCCTCCATCAACCCGGCTGAACAGCGCACCCAGGTTGTTGAAGCAACTTCAAATTTCCTGGCGGGTATAAAATAAAGATAATATGAAAATTCTCAAAATCATCGGCCTGGTACTGCTTGGGATCATCCTGCTCATCGCTATTGTGCCATTTTTGATCCCGATTCCACCCCTTGAAGATACAAAACCAGTGGCAGAATTGGCTGATCCGGACAGCCTTTTCGTCGACCTGGACGGCTTAACGGTTCATTACAAGAAAATGGGTGCAGGGGAGCCGATCTACATCCTGTTGCATGGGTTTGGAGCCAGCACCTATTCATGGCGTGAAGTCATGCCGACGCTTAGCCAGGCGGGTACCGTGATTGCCTACGACCGCCCGGCTTTTGGCTTGACCGACCGGCCCATGCCGGGAGAATGGCAGGGGCCAAGCCCGTACAGCTATGCCTACCAGACGGATATGGTTATCCGGCTGATGGATGCCCTGGGAATTGAAAAAGCCATCCTGGTGGGGAATTCAGCCGGCGGAACGGTGGCAGCTGCCGCGGCATTGAAGTACCCCCAACGAGTAACCGGCCTGGTCCTGGTGGACGCAGCCATCTATACGGACAATTCATCCTCACCTCTCCTGGGATGGCTGCTCAAGACGCCCCAGGCTAACCGCCTGGGCCCTTTATTCACGCGTAATATTCGCACCTGGGGGCTGGATTTTCTCAAAACCGCCTGGCATGATCCCTCCCGAATCACCCCGGAAATCTACGAGAATTACCAGAAGCCGCTGCAAGTGAACAACTGGGATAAGGCCTTGTGGGAACTAACCCGTGATTCCGGCCGGGAGGATATCACCGGGAAACTGGATCAATTCCAGATGCCCGTCCTGGTCATCACCGGGGACGATGATCGGATTGTGCCGACTGCGCAAAGCTTGGAACTGGCAGCTGCCATTCCGGGCAGCCAGCTAGCGGTGATTCCGGCCTGCGGCCACGTTCCCCAGGAGGAGTGCCCGCAGGCGTTTATGCAAGCCCTGCAAAAATTTGTAAATGAATCCATCATCCAGTAGAGGACAAATGAAAAAGATTGAAAAGCAAACTCCTGCGCCCGACTTTATGCTGACCGACACCCGCGGTCAGACCATCCGGTTGGAAGATTTCAGAGGCCGGGTGGTTGTTCTGGTGTTGACGCGCGGCTTTGCCTGACCGTACTGCCGCGGGCATTTGGCGCAGTTGCGCCAGGATTATGCAGAATTTAACCGGCGGGGCGTGGAAATCCTGGTTCTCGGACCGGACGGTCCCAACGCCTTTAAACGCTACTGGGAGGAAGAAAAGATGCCTTTCATTGGCATGGCGGATATCCGCTCGCAGGTGGCGGACCGCTACTACCAGGAGGTCAATCTATTCAAATTCGGCCGCATGCCGGCATTGTTCGTGATTGACGGGCAAGGATTGGTTCGATACAGCCATTATGGAGATTCCATGTCGGATATCCCCGCCAACCGGGATGTGCTGGCAGTCATCGATCAAATTATGCAGGAAGGCTGATTCTTCCTCAAGTATTGCATCAATTCAGGATAGGAGAAAAGCTGACAGCATATGTCATTGCGAAAGAGCGAAGCGACTGGAGTAATCTACCTTTGAAATGTTTCTACCGGCAAACAGGAGGTTGCTTTACCCAGAGGGTACACTTCGGGCGCCCCTGACGGGGCTCGCAATGACATCAGGTTGATTTCCCGAATTCCTGTTGAATAAACAAAAAGAGCGGATGGATTGGTCCATCCGCTCTTTTGATGGTTGAAAGGCTTAGCGCCGCAGGGCGTCCCAACCGGCGTAGGTGGCGGTTTCTTCCAGCTCGGCTTCGATGCGCAGGAGTTGGTTGTACTTGGCCACGCGGTCGGAGCGGGCGGGAGCGCCGGTCTTGATCTGGCCCATGTTGAGGGCGACGGCCAGATCGGCGATGGTTGAGTCTTCCGTCTCACCGGAGCGGTGGGAGGTGACGGCGCGCCAGCCGGCCCGCTGGCAGGTTTCGACTGCTTCGATGGTTTCGGTCAGGGTGCCGATCTGGTTCAGTTTGACCAGCAGGGCATTGGCGGCGTGTTCCTTGATGGCGCGGCGGACGCGGATCGGGTTGGTGACCAGCAGGTCGTCGCCGACGATTTGGATGCGACTGCCAAGTTCAGCGGTCATCAGCTTCCAGGCATCCCAGTCATCCTGGGCCAGGCCGTCTTCGATGGAGACAATCGGGTATTGGTCCACCCAGTTCTTCCAGAAGCCAACCATTTCTTCGCCGGTCAGCATCTTGCCTTCCTTGCGCAGATTGTACTTCTTGGTTTCTTCGTCATAGAGTTCCGAGGCGGCAGGGTCAAGGGCGATGCAGACCTGCTCGCCGGGTTTGTAGCCAGCCTGGATGATGGCTTCGAGGATTACTTCCACAGCTTCGTGGTTGGCCTTCAGGGCGGGGGCGTATCCGCCTTCATCACCCACCAGGGTGATGTAACCTTTCTTCTTCAGGACGGTCTTCAGGGCGTGGTAGATTTCAGCGCCCCAGCGCAGGCCTTCCGCAAAGGAGGGAGCGCCGAGCGGCATGACCATGAATTCCTGGGCGTCGGTGGACTGCCAGGCAGTGTGGGCGCCGCCGTTGAGGATGTTCATCATCGGGACGGGCAGGACGTGGGCGTACACACCGCCAATATAGCGGTAGAGCGGCAGACCGAGCGAATTGGCGGCCGCCTTGGCCACAGCCAGCGAGGTGCCCAGCATGGCATTGGCGCCCAGGCGGGATTTATTGGGGGTGCCGTCCAGTTCCAACATGGCCATATCGATGGCGCGCTGCTCCACGGCATCATAGCCGAGCAGGGCGTCGGCAATATCGCCGTTGACGTTCTCTACCGCTTTCAGGGTGCCTTTGCCCAGGAAGCGGGATTTATCGCCATCGCGCAGCTCCAGGGCTTCATGGATACCGGTGGAGGCGCCGGAGGGAACCGCAGCCCGGCCCCAGGAACCATCAGCCAGGATCACTTCCACTTCAACGGTGGGATTACCGCGTGAGTCGAGAACTTCCAATGCAGAAATTGATTCAATAATTGTTTCCATTTCCTTCATCCTTATTGTTGAAATCCAGGCGATTTCTCGCCGGGTTAATTGTGCGGATTTGCACAAGTATAACCGAATTCCAATCCACCTGGGAGGATTATTCCTCGTCGCTTCCCAGCTTGCCACTCTTGCGGAAAGGCACTCCGGCCCGCTCACAGGCTGCCCGCATGAAGGCGACAAACAGAGGGTGCGGTCGATTCGGTCGCGAAAGGAATTCCGGGTGGAATTGCGAAGCCAGCATGAAGGGATGATCGCGCAATTCGGCAATCTCCACCAACCGTCCATCCGGTGAAAGCCCGGAGAAAAGCATGCCGTGTTCTTCAAAAGCCTGGCGGTAGGCGTTGTTGAATTCAAAGCGGTGGCGGTGGCGCTCCTCGATTTGAGGTTGTTGGTAGGCAGTTGCGGCCTTGGTGCCCGGCACCAGCTGACAGGGATACAACCCCAGGCGCATGGTTCCGCCCATATCGGTGATGCCCTGCTGCTCGGGCATTAAATCAATCACGGGGTAAGGGGTATTGCGGTCGAATTCGGTGGAGTTGGCTTCTTCACTCTGGAAAATATGGCGGGCAAATTCGACCACCATGAGCTGCATGCCAAGGCATAAACCCAGGTAGGGGACCAGGTTTTCGCGGGCAAAGCGGGCAGCCTGGATCTTGCCTTCGATTCCGCGGCCGCCGAAGCCGCCGGGGACAATGATTCCGTTCATTTCACGGATTTCTTCCCAGTGCTTACCCTTTTCCACCTCGACGGAATGGATCCAGTGCAAGTCCAGTTCCACACCCAGGTGAAGGGCAGCATGGGTCAAGGCCTCGCGGACACTCATATAAGCATCATGTAATTCGACGTATTTCCCCACCAGGCCAATCGAGACTTTGGGTTTCTGGCGGCGCACCTCGCGGACGAGGTTCTGCCATTCAGACCAATCCGGTGTCTCGCGCGGCTGCAAGCCCAATCGGTGCAGGATGTAATCCCCGACGCCAGCTTTTTCCAGCAGTAGGGGCACCTCGTACAGCACTGAAGTGGTTTCCATCGGGATGACGGCTCTTTTATCGACATCGCAAAACAGGGCGATCTTTTCCCGCATGCTTTCATCCATCGGGTAATCCGAGCGGGCCACGATCATATCCGGGGCGATACCAATGGAGCGAACCTCCGCCACGGAGTGCTGAGTCGGTTTGGTTTTCAGTTCACCGGTCGCCCCGATATAAGGTAACCAGGTGACGTGGATGAACATGGTATTTTCGCGGCCAACATCATTTCGCAACTGGCGCAGCGCTTCCAGGAAGGGCAGGGATTCGATATCGCCCACCGTGCCGCCAACCTCCACCAATACAATCTCTGCACCGGTGGACTTGGAAACCAGGCCAATGCGGCGCTTGATTTCATTCGTTATGTGTGGAATGACCTGGATGGTGCCGCCCAGGTAATCTCCGCGGCGTTCTTTGGCGATCACCTCGGCATAGACCTGCCCGGTGGTAATGTTGCAGACCCGGCTTAAGCGGTTATCAATAAAGCGTTCGTAGTGGCCCAGGTCCAGGTCGGTTTCTGCGCCGTCGTCCAACACATACACTTCACCGTGCTGGTAGGGACTCATGGTCCCCGGGTCCACGTTGATGTATGGATCCAGCTTTTGCACCGCGACTGCAAAACCGCGTTCTTTTAGCAACCGGCCGATTGCAGCTGCAGTCACGCCTTTGCCGACTGAGCTAACCACGCCGCCGGTGAAGAAAATATACTTGGTTGGCATCATCACACCTCGTCAAGGTTCTTTGAAGAATGGAAAGGAGCGGTTATTGACGAAAATAAGATTGTCTTGTCAAAATTATAACGTTTTTCCAGGCTTTATATCTCAATAAAAATAGAAGCGGGTCGGAAAGAAGTTGGTGGTTTCTTTCCGACCCGGTCTTTACACTCGATCGATCGAGTTCCCTTACGATTGCGGTTTGTTATCCAGTGTGCGGGAGAAGATTTCTTCCGTTTCCTGGGAAACGTTTTTGGCCTTGGGGCCGGTTTCACGCTGTTGCTTGCGGGATTTGGCCTTCTCCATGGCGGCGCGCAGGGCGATTTCCATGGCAGTTGGTTCAGCTTCCACGGGAGCCTGCTCTTCCAATCCGGCCAGCAATTCATCAGAGACTTCGGCTGCATTTCCAGCGCGCTTGCGCGGGGCTTTCTTTGGGGTCCGGCGGGGAGCTGCAGGAGCAGCGCCTTCGCCTGAAGCGGCGGCAGTCTGGCGAACGCGGGAGGGTCTCGGTTCCACCGGGCGAACTTCGACCGGTTCGGGCTCAACCTTTTCCGGTTCCGGCAGCAGGGCTTTCATGCTCAGTTTGATTTGTTTCTTCTTGCGGTTGACATCCAATACCAAGGCGTCGATTTCATCGCCTTCCTTGACCACATCACCGGGTTGGCGAACATATCCGTGAGCCATCTCGCTGATGTGAACCAGGCCGGGTCGTTCAGCGCCGATTTCTACAAAGACGCCAAACTTTTCCAGGCGAACGACCGTGCCGTGCACGTGCATATCTTTCTTGATCTCGCGCCACTCCAGGTCGAGGGGTTTGATCATGGTCAATTCGACGTGATCTTCTTTGACCTTCTTAACCCAGACTTCAACTTCCTGTCCAACCTGCAAGACATCTTCAACGCGTTTGATCGGTTCGTTGGTCGGCGAAACCAGCTGAGAGATGTGGATCACCGCCGGGACGCCAACGCCGATGTCAATGACCGCACCTGCCAAGCTGATCTTGACCACCTTACCGGTAAAATGCTGTTTAACTTTGATTTCCGGGCGGTTGGATTCCGCTTCCATGCTTAATTCCATTAGAACTCTCCATAAGGTGTGATTTCAGCAAAGATGGATTATACCGCTTGTGAAAAAAACTGTCAATTAATTCATATGCTTCGATTTTCCAATGAATCAAGGTTTATGAATGAATTTCCGGGTCACGTTGGATTTCGGCTATTTCAGACGCAGCATTCTTGGGCATTGCGGGCAGCAACCGGAAACACACGAACCCCACCAGCAAAGGCAGCCAAAAAGTGAGAGCGCGAAATGTAAGCATGATGACTGTATCCGCACCGGGTTCCACCCCCAGGGTGCGCAGGAAGAGCGGCCAGACGCTTTCAACGATGCCTATTCCGGAAGGGGTGGGGGAGACTACCACAAACTGGTAGCCCAGGCTGAAGCCGGCCACAATCGTTCCCGGCGAAAATGGCAGCTGGTAAGCCAGGAAGCAAACCAGGAAAATCAGCATCAACAGGGCCTTGCTGGATATGGCCATCAGGGACAGGATGATTAACTGGCGCGGATTTTTACGCAGAAGCACTACACCATCCGCGGCTTCGTAGGCAAACAGGCGGGCATTATCCGGAGCAATTAATTCGCGTTTCAGGATAGGGCGCAGCAGCCAGTTTAGTCTTTCCACACACCAGGCCAAGACATTGCTTAAGATCCGGGCAGATTTCATGGCCAGGTAAAGCCCGATGGAGAGACCGGCTGCAATGGCCAGCAGGAAGAAAAAGCCAGTCATTTCTCCCCAGTACAGATTGTTACGGCGGGCCAGGACCGCCAGGCCAAGGATAACAACACTGAGTAATCCGACCGTTTCAAAGAGCATGTTGATAGCCCAGGCAACCGTGACTCGGGAACTGGCGTTCCCGCGCCGTTTTCCTTCCACCAGTTGCACGGCCAATATGGAGGCTACGCCGCCCGTGGATACTACGTTAACGAAAAAGCCGGCCGAAGTGGTGATAACCATGTGCAACCAGGTTTCGTTCAGCCCCACTACTTTATAGATGTAATTAAGAATGACCCCTGAAAGGGTGATCCAGGCGAGTGCAATGAGTACACCTAATAATAAATACCCCCACTCTCCCTCTTTGAGTGTATCGCCGATTTGCTTAAATTCAGCAATCTGGGTGTAAATAAACCAGGCTGCCAGTACGATGACGATTAAAAAGAGAATCTTGCGCAAAAAGGTCTGCCTATGGACTTTCTTCCAGCTTTACCTGCACCTTCTCGGTCTGATTGCCGCGTGCGACTGTCAATGTGACAATATCACCCGGTTGGTAATTGAACAGAACGTTCAAATAAGGATGGGTTTCGTCCAATGCGGTCTGATCAAAATGGGTGATGATATCTCCCTCGCGCAGACCGGCTGATTGAGCCGGGCTGTTTCCATACACGGTGAAAATATACATACCCCATTGAACAGGTAAATTATAGCGGGAAGCGATTTGTGGGTCAATTGATTGGCCCTGAATTCCCAGGTATGGCCGGTTTATTTGTCCCTTGGAGATGAGCTGGGCAGAGACTACCCGGGCGGTGCTTGAAGGAATGGCAAAGCCCAGACCTTCGGCGACGGAGCCGCTGTTGGTGGTGCGGATGATCATGGTATTGATGCCGATGACCTGTCCGGCCAGGTTCACCAAGGGTCCCCCTGAGTTACCGGAGTTAATCGCGGCATCTGTTTGGATCAAACCCTCCATCAGGTATCCATTGCCCGTATCCAGAGAACGGTTCAGTGCGCTAACAACACCAACAGTCACCGTGTTATTGAATTCTCCCAGTGGAGACCCGATGGCAATCACGGTTTCGCCCGGGTTTAAGGAGTCGGAGGAACCCAGTTCGGCCACGGCTGGCATGGTCCCTTTGGCTTTCAAGACAGCCAGGTCTGTATAGGCATCTGCCCCGATCAGTGTAGCATCCAACTTTTCGCCATTGGCCAGCACAATATAGAAGTTTGAACCGCCGTCAATGACATGATTATTGGTCAGGATTTCCCCGTCTGCGCTGAGAATGATGCCGCTGCCGCTGGATGTTCCGCTTTGAGAAATCCCAAAGGGATTAAAGGTGTTCTGGATGGTTGCCACTACCGTCACCACGGCCGGGCCCACTTTCTCCACGGCGCTGGTTACAGCGGATTCAACGGCAACTGAATCAACTTTCAGCACCGCCTGGGGAGTGGATTGGCTGGAGGGTTGGGTTTGGCCAACTGCTGATGCTGCAGCCGTGGGGGTGGCCTGGGCAGCCTGCATGTTTTGCCGCATGTAGGTGAATACCGTCACACCCCCCGCAATTGCCCCGGCTGTTCCTGCAGCAGCGGCCAGCAGCACGGTAAGGAGGATATACAGGATGCGTTTCATTTTTCCAGCCTTCTATTTTCCCTGGAGGAGCAGGTTCACCGCCTGATCAAGCTGGGGATCTTCACCGGCTTTGATCTGATCAGCGGTGATTTCCACTTTCAGATCGGGTGTCAAGCCAACGCCATTGATCTGGCGGCTGTTGGGGGTTAGCCAGCGGGCGATGGTAACCCGAACAGCGCCTTCGTTGTTATCAAGTGCCGTCCATACCTGGACAGAACCCTTGCCGTAGGAGGTCACACCCACCAACTGGGCGCGCCCATAATCCTGCAAAGCGCCGGCAGTGATTTCAGAAGCGGAGGCGGAACCTTCATTGATCAAAACCACCATCGGAATATCGGTTGCCAGGCCGCGGCCGGAGGTCTTGAATTCCTGTTTTGTACCGTCCCCATATTCTTCGTACATGGCAATCTTTCCAGCAGGGAGAAATTGGGAAAGAACATCCACCGCGGTGTCGCGGTAGCCACCGCCGTTGTTGCGCAGATCCAGGATCAAGCCCTTGGGATTTTGATTCATCAGGTCCTTGAGCTGACTCTTCAACTCGCTGGTGGTCTTTTCGCCAAATTGGATGATCTGGACATAGGCAATGTTGTTATCCAGCATTTTGCTTTCCACCGAAGGAACCGTGACTTTTGCACGCGTGATGGTGACATCAAATGGAGCATCCACTCCTTCGCGCTTGATCGTCAGGGTCACGTTTGTGCCGGCCGGGCCAAGCACTTTCTGGTGGGCAATTTCACTGGCCACACCGGTCATATCTTCACCATCAATGGCAATCACCTGATCGCCGGATTTCAAGCCGGCCTTTTCTGCCGGAGTGTTGGGTATGGGGCTGATGATGGTCAGGTAATCACCGGTCAAATCCACCCAGGCCCCAATGCCTTCATACTCACCTGCCAGAGAAGTCTCTGCCTGTTTATACTGGACGGGATCCATGTAGGAGGAGTGCTTGTCACCAAGTGCGTCCATCATCCCGCGGATGGCGCCGCGCATCAGGGCGGTATCATCCACCGGTTGATCGACATACTGATCATGCACGATTTGCCAGGCCTGCCAGAATGGTTTGAAGAGTTGATCGGTGGTTTGGGTGGCGGTGGGGCTGACAGGTTGAGTTGTTGCAGAAATGGATGGGGCAGCTGTCTGATTAAACGCCTTCGGGAGAACCCAGCCAACCAATACGCCGCCGGAGAACGCACCGCCCAGCAAAATGAGCGCGACCAATGTAACGAGCAGGATTTTCTTACCACTTGTATTCATTCAAAACCCTCCAACAGGATTTACACCTGGATAGTTTGAGATACGGTAGCATACCAAAAATACTATATCAACCTTAATTCCTGATGAAACGTTTATGTTTGTTCACTCCGCCGGGGGAGGTGGAGGAGGGGGATTTTTCCGAAACTGCTCCGTGGAACGATGGAGCCGCTCCCATTCGGCATCTTCGCGTGCCCAGGGTTGGCGGAGCGTGTTGATCAGTTCCTGGCCGTCCATCCCATCTGAGGGCGGCTTCTGGTTTTTTCGCCGCCAGGCGGTAAACAGGCTGAGGTAAAGCCCCAGCACCATCAAGAGGATGCTACCCAGGCATATCCAACCCATAAGTGGAATATCCTTCATGCGGATGCACCCTCCAACGCTGGTAAGACAGACGGTAGATCATGAATGGTTTCGATCTGTTCATGGGCGTCCAGGTGGGGTTGATTCCCAACCTGGATGGTGAACATGCCCATTTGACGGGCAGTGGTAAGATTGCGCGGCGAATCATCCACCAGGATGCATTCTCCAGGTGAAAGGGCGCCAGATTTTTCGACAGCTAATGTGAATGCTTCCGGCATGGGTTTGCAATATGGTGAAATATCCAGGATGTCGATGATGCCGGTGATCGTGGTTTCAATCCGTAATCTACGCATCACTCTCAGGGCGTGCTGGCGGCTGGCGTTTGTAAAGATCCATTTTGGGATCGCAAACCCTGCCAATTGCTGCTGAAGACGGGGATCTGGAGAAACCAGGTCTTCAATGGGAACCTGGTGTACAAAATCCAGGTATTCAATTGGATCAATGTTGTATTCCAATTGCAGTCCCCGCAGGGTGGTGCCGTATTTATGAAACAGGCTTTCGCGCAAAGTTGATACTTGTGTTACAGGGAAGCCTAATTTTTCCTGGATAAACAGGTTAATCCGAACCCCGATCAAATCCCATATACCGGTGGATGGGGGATAAACAGTGTCGTCCAAGTCTAATAATAATGTGGTGTAAGCCATGCCTACAGTATAACGGATGGATGGAATCTATGTAAATGGCGTAGATGCCTGGGCAGGTTCTCGGGTTCGAAAGATACATAAAGTTGTGCAGGGTCACATTCCGAAAGTGTGACCTGCGTGGGATGATCAAAATCGATTTTTGGTTTATATTGCTTACGTGTAAAAAGCAGAATCTATTTCTAATTTACTGCCAGGGATGAATCAATTTTCCATGCTCCATCTTGGGTATAATTCATTATAGAAAACCATGGCTATTCATATTCTACCTGATGAAGTTGCTTCACAAATCGCCGCTGGCGAGGTGGTTGAACGCCCTGCCTCGGTTGTCAAGGAGTTGATGGAAAATGCCCTGGATGCCGGGGCTAGTTTGATAACCATCCGCATCGAACGGGCCGGTCAGGGATTAATCGAAGTATCCGATGACGGCTGCGGCATCCCTCCAGAGGAAATGCTGCTGGCGGTTGGCCGGCATGCCACCAGCAAGTTGGCCAGCGCAGAAGATCTATTTCATATCAAAACACTTGGCTTTCGGGGAGAGGCGCTGGCATCGATCGGATCCGTCTCCCGCTTCACCCTGGTTTCGAGGCCGCAAGGTTCAGCTGGAGGGGCGGCTCTTACGGTGGACGGCGGACGCAGCGGAGCAGTGGAAACGCGCGGTGCCCCGGTGGGTACTTTGGTCCGGGTGGAGGATCTGTTTTTCAACGTTCCAGCCCGGCTGAAATTCCTAAAACAGGATGCCACCGAACGCCAGCAAATTGACGGATTGGTGACGCGCTACGCCCTGGCTTATCCGCATGTCCGCTTTCATCTGTTTCAGGATGGAAAAGCCGTCCTGCAAACCAGTGGGAGCGGCAACCGGCGCGAAACCCTGGCCCACCTGTACGGAGTGGACACGGCCCGACAGATGTTGGAGGTTTTGTTGGAGGAGGATGATTTCCGCCTGACCGGTTTTACCAGTCCGGTGGCGCTCACCCGTTCCAACCGGCGTGAGATCACTTTCTTCGTTAATGGGCGCTGGGTGCAGGATGCTGCCTTGAACAGTGCCTTGATCCAGGCTTACCATACCTACCTGATGGTGGGACGTTTCCCGCTGGCGGCCTTGTTTATCCAGGTTCCACCCGAGGATGTGGATGTCAACTTTCATCCAGCCAAGGCGGAGGTGCGCTTCCGCCGGCCGGATGCCATCTTCAGCGCAGTTCAGCGCGGCGTGCGGCGGGCTTTGCTGGCCTATTCTCCGGTTCCCAGCCTGGGCGGCCCAACCTGGCAAACCCCCATGTCCCAAAACCAACCTGACCTGGCCTGGGAGATGGCCGGTGATTTGAAGAAAGCCCCTTCCGGCCAGCCTTCCCTGCCGGATCTTCATGCTCCTTCCCTGGATGACGAGGAAATGCCATCCGGTCAGCTGCCCTTACTGCGGTTAATTGGCCAGGTCGGTCTGACCTACCTGGTCGCTGAAGGGCCGGACGGTTTGTACTTGATTGACCAACACGCTGCCCACGAACGGGTGCTGTTTGAGAAACTGATGAAACGTACTTCTGCAACGGTGGCTGCCCAATCTCTCCTCGAACCAGTTGTAGTGCAACTCCAGCCTGCTGCAGCAAGAATTATTGAGAAAGAATTACCCACCCTGGCCCGATATGGCTTCAATGTGGAATTATTCGGTCCCAACACCTTCCGCATTTCCAGCCTGCCGGCGCTGCTTCACCGCATGGATCCAGCGGCTGCCTTGCGGGTGATCGTTGAAGATTTTGAAGAAGATGAAACCCCCTTAAAACAGGAAGTCGAGGCGCGGTTGGTGGCGCGAATTTGTAAACGGGCAGCTGTGAAGGCAGGCTATAATATGAGTGTGGAAGAACAACGGGCACTCGTTTCTGACCTGGAGAGATGTCAATCGCCGCGCACATGCCCGCACGGAAGACCTACCATGATCCACTTATCTGTTGATTTGTTGGAACGCCAGTTTGGCCGGCAGGGTAGCCGGTAGGATTATTCATAAGTTAAGGAGTATCAGATGATCATTGTTACAGATCGGGCGGCAGATTTGACTCCCGGACAGATGCAGGGCCTGGATATCCATTTCAGTCCATTGCGGATTGTGCTGGATAATAAAACCTACATCAGCGGGGTGGACTTGCAACCGGAGGAATTCTATCAATTACTGGAAAACACAGAGAGCATGCCAACCACTTCGCTGCCTTCGCCGGGTGAATTTGCTGAACTTTACCGGACCCTGGCAAAGCGTGATCCGGAAATCCTCTCCATTCACGTTTCTTCCGGGTTGAGCGGCACCTACCAGGCTGCCAAAGCAGGGGCTGAACTGGTCCCACAGGCCCATGTGACAGTCTGGGATTCCATGACCCTTTCCTGTCCGCTCGGTTGGCAGGTGGAAGCGGCTGCCCAGGCAGTAAAACAAGGCTGGCCTTTGGATCGTATTCTGGCTTTGCTCGATAAATGCCGGACCCAGGTGGACGGGATGTTCACCTTGACGAATTTAAAATACCTGATCCACGGGGGACGGATCAGCCATATTGCCGGTCTGGTTGCTTCATTACTATCTATTAAACCTATCATTATGGTGGATAAGGTGAGCGGAAAATACGCCCAGCACGGCCAGGAAGTTACTATCAAGCGCGCTCTCAATAAATTGGTGGATATTGTTTCACATTTGCATATCCCTGGCAGTCCCATTCGCATCCAATTGCTGAGGAGCATGGGAGATGAAGGGATCCAATATCTACATGAAAAACTGGACGGCCTTTTCCAATGCAATTGGCTGGAACCGGCCACGGTCGCCCCGGTACTGGGAGCCCATACTGGCGCAGGGATGAGCGGCCTTTGCGTTGGGCCTGCTGATTTGTTCAAGGACCTGGGAATCTAGAATCCCTGAAAAAATTAAGCGCCGGGAAACCGGCGCTTATTAATTTATCGGGAAGGATTCTTGATCTGCTCTACGATCAGGGGAAGAGCTTCCGCCACGCTGAGAGGCAGGGCCACTGCTGCCCGCTCATCCAGGAATGTTGACGTGAGATTTATGATGATGATCTTCGCGCCAGCCTGCTGCGCATCCAGTGGAATATAGGCAGCCGGGGTAACCGTCAGAGATGAGCCAACAATCAGCATGACATCGGCTCGTCGAGCATGATCCTCTGCCTGGTGCCAGGCCGAGGCAGGCAGGCTTTCTTCAAACAGGACGATATCCGGCTTGAGCGGAGCAGCACAGAAAGGGCAGGCCGGGATGGAATTGCCCTGGATGAAGCCCGGGATGACCTGGTTATCTTCCGAAGTGCGTTGACAGGCCGGGCAACTGAAGGTGCGCAGTGAACCATGCAATTCGATCACGTTCCGGGACCCGGCGAGGTGGTGAAGGTTATCAATATTCTGTGTGATGATTGCTTTTAGGATACCCAACTCTTCAAGCTCCGCCAGGGCGAGGTGGGCCGGGTTCGGTTGGGCAGAATAGCATTGCCGGGCCAGCGGGCGCAGCCAGTTGTAGAACCGGCCGGGGGTATGCAAAAAACTGGTCAGAGATGCCACCTGCATCGGGTCATCCTTTTCCCACAGGCCGGTTCCGGCAGACCGAAAATCAGGAATTCCTGATTCCGTGGATATCCCGGCACCAGTGAAGGCGACAGCATGCCGGGCTGCCTTGAGCAGCCCGGCGGCATTCTGAATGGCAGTGAAAAATTGACCAGGTATCATGTATGATGGATCCGTTTTGCGAGACCCTCAGCCAGATGGTTGAATTGCTGAGATATCAATCCATCTGGTTGCACCTGACAAATAGGAAGCGAGCGTTTGGCAGCATTGAATGAAAGTTCGGGGGCCGGAGGGATGGCTTGAGTCACAGGCAGTCCAAGTTGATCCTGTACCTGGGCAATGGTCAATTGCACATCCGCCCGTATTCGATTGACAAGAACCAGATTGAGCAGTTTTCCCCGACCAAAACCAATCAATTTTAGCTCGTCTATAAATTTTTGGGTTGCTGCAATTGCAGTTGGAAATGGCTCTGTTAAGATAATTGCTTCTTCACATAAACCAAGGATTTGTTCGTAATTGGGGAAGATGATGCTGCCAATATCCAGGATAACCAGGGATGCCATCAAGCTCATGGCGTGAACTATGGCTTGCATTTGTTGTGTGGCGCTGCCAAGATTAATTTCTGGGATTTGGTTCGATGCCAGTAGCAAACGCGGTCCAAAACTGGTTCGGGTTAATTCAGCTTCCACGGTTTGAGTGGTAATTTCCGGAGGAATCATACGAAGCAGGTGGCTCAGGCCAACAGATTCAGAAAATCCCAGTTCTATTCCCCAAGTACCGTGCCCGGGACGTAATTCTGCAGCAATTACATCTCGTTTTTCTTTTTGAAAATAACTGATGGCAAGGTTGAGAGCAATAGTTGAGGATCCCATCCCTCCACGGGGCGCCAAGACAGCCAGGGTGTACCCGCGTTCTTCAGGAATCGTTTTTCCTCTTGCCCGGCTGCGTGCCAGCAAGGATTTGACATGCGCCACCAACTCTGCCGGATGAATGGGTTTGGTTACATAATCATCCACCCCGGCATCATAACCAGTGACTTTATCCTCCACCTGGCCCTTAGCGGTGAACATCAGGATCGGAATGGCCAGAGTATCAGGTTGGTTGCGGATTTGGCGGGTTACTTCAAAACCGTCCAAATCCGGCATCATTACATCCAGGACGATCAAGTCGGGATGTGTCTCACGCGCTGCTTGGATCCCCTGGACGCCGTTACTGGCTGCCTGGATTTCATAGCCCTGCTTCTGGAGCATGATTCCCACCAGGCGCAAGGTTTCGACATCATCATCAATGATCAGGATTTTTTCTGGCATGGTGCCCTCGTTTAGCGACTATTATGAGCAGAGTGTAGCAAAAATTACCGGGCTTGGCAAGCAGAGCAGCCCTAATGCTATAATTATCGCATGGATTTGGACTTAATCCAACACATACTGCAATCGGTTTGCCACCTTGATTCAAAACAGATCATCCTGGTAGGGGTTTCTGGAGGGGCGGACAGTCTAGCTTTGTTGGATATATTACATCAACTAAATTATCCCCTTGCAGCCGCCCATTTTAACCATCAACTCCGTGAAGATGCTAACGAAGACGCCCGCTTTGTAGTGGAATTTGCTTCCGACATGGGGCTGCCCTGTATTCTTGGCTCAGGAGACGTTAAGGAAATCGCTCACAGGAATGGTCTTTCATTGGAGGAAGCGGCCCGAAAAGCGCGTTATCGATTCCTGTTTGAGCAGGCGCGCTTCACAGGCGCCCAGGCGGTGGCGGTGGGACATCATGCTGCGGACCAGGTCGAGACCATTCTGATGCATTTTCTGCGCGGTAGCGGACCCGCCGGGCTGCGTGGGATGCAGATGCGGACCATCCTCCCGGAGTGGGATGGCTTCATCCCTCTTATCCGCCCGCTGCTGGGGATTGAGAAAGAAGATATTCTGACTTATTGCGTTGAACGAGGTTTTCACCCAAGGGAGGATCACACCAACCAGGATACCAGCTTTTACCGCAACCGGCTGCGCCTTCAATTGATCCCTGAGCTGGAAAAATACAACCCCCGTTTTCGCTCCTCCATGCTGCGTATGGGAGAGGTAATGGCCGGGGATGAGCAAGTGCTGGAGGATGCTGCGCTGGCAGCCTGGCTCGAATGTTGCCGCGAACCTAAACCAGGCATTGTGCAAGTATTCCCAAAGGTCTTTTCAAGGCAGGCGCGGGCTTTGCAACGGCGGATTCTTCGCCGGGCAGCCAATCACCTGTTGCCGGATCTGCGCGACGTTGATTTTGAAAGTGTGGAACGGGGCGTAAATTTCTGTTCAGCCCATCCAACCTGCGGGCAAGTGGACATTGCCGGCGGATTAATCGCCGAAGCGGATTACGATGGGATTTTTATTCATATAGCTGAAAACACGGCACTGCCAGACCCTTTTCCGCAAGTAGAGGCAAATTTTGAGCAGGAATTGCCCATCCCTGGAAAGATTGAACTGAGCGAATGGGAAATACGGGCTGAAGAATGCGAACAACCGCAGGATTTTTCCTCCACGACAAACGAAATTGCCTGGTTGGATCGGGCCGTCCTGCAGGGACCATTTATTATCCGCCGGGCGGTACCGGGTGAAAGTTTTATCCCGTTAGGAATGGGTGGGAAAAGCGTGCGTCTCTCAACTTTTTGGAGCAATATCCACATGCCACGGCGGGCGCGCCCGGGATGGCCGCTGGTGGTCTGTCAGGGGGAGATTGTGTGGGTGGTTGGGCAGAGGATTAGTGAACGAGCCCGGCTAAAGCCATCAAGTTGCACAGCTATCCGGCTGGAGCTGGTTCACCGGCAAGCTGACGCAGCTTGAGATTTATTTCGCGCCATTGAATTTTGGAGATGCCCATTTTCTGGCGAATTTTCTCGTGATCCAGGCCGGATGTCCAATCCATCAACACGGCCGTCCAACGGCACATATCAAAGGAGAGATGCTTGGTTAACCCGGCTTCTTGTCCCAGATCTTCGAGCAAATATTCCAGCCGGCGCGGCGACCAGGGGAAAAGCAGTTCGGTCGGTTTGTACTGGGCCAGGTATTCCTGGTATACAGGTACCCAGGCAGCCGGCAGGGTGATCTTACGTTCCTTGTAGCGATTGCGGGTGTTGGCATACCGAACAAATAACACGGGATTTTCCGGGTTTTCCAGGTCCAGATGGTTGATATGAATGGCGAGGCACTCACCTTTTTTTATGCCCGTGGAAAGGATCAAGGATAGAAGCGTGTAAGGTCTCGCATCCGGTTTACGGCGGGTTCGGTAAGACTGGGCGACCTCGAGTACTTTTTTCGTCTCTGCCGGGGTCAGGATATCAGGGAGCGGGCTGATAACCGATTGTTGCAGCACTTTCTCGGCCGGGTCCATGGGCAGAACACCGCCACGCTGCAGCCAGCGGAAGAAAGCCTTGATACTGGTAATCCGCCGGGCCAGAGATTTAGGACTGCACGGAACTCCCCGGCCGGTTTGCAGCCAATCCAGGAAGCTGTTCAGGTCGCGGGTGGTAATGCTGCCCAGGGTGCGATCCGGAGCCAGGTAGGAGGCCAGCAGTTGAATATCCCCCATGAAGGCCTTGATGGTGTAGACGGAGCGGCCCTGGTCGGCCAGGTAAAGCTCCCATGCCCGGGAAGCGGGAAGGAGGGGAGTATTGGGTGTGATGTGCGCGGTAAATTCAACTGCAGTTTTGTCTGCCATGTGGATTCATCTCGTTTCTTGCGTGTAGATAAATGTAGTGTACAAGATTTGGAGAAAATTGTCAATTGACAATTTTCGCTACTTCATGGGCGAGAGTCGGTTGAGATGGATGACAAAGAAGAAAACCCCCTGTCATGGCTATCTTCAAGAAAAACCAGACAGGGGGATTGATGGTCACTTTCAAGGTTTGTTCAATTAGGGAGTGAAAACTGCCTGTTGAATGATTGGGTAAATCAGGTCGTAATTTGGCAGGAGGACCATAGCGCCTGTTTCGGGAACCGTATAGGGTGTGACCTGTTCATAGCCGATTGCATACCGCCGGATCAGGCTGGTGTCATTGATCAGGCCGGGTGCAATAGGGACCAGTTTTAGCATTTCATCCAATCCCAGGTTGGTTTCAACGCTGCTTTTATAACGTTGATACAGGTCCCCTGCCCGAAGAACTGCATTAAAGCTCATCAGACGTTTGAACAGGCCGAGCATTACTTCCTGTGCCCGACGGGTGCGGTCCAGGTCGCTGGAGGTATGGCGTGAACGGACATACCAGAGGGCTGTAGCACCGTCCATTATTTGCTGTCCAGGTGTGACTGTACAGTAGCCATCCACTGCCTGGGGTAAATCGCAGCTGTCCGTAAGAGTTGATCCAACATTCACATATATTCCGTTCAGACTGTCGATGATCCCGACAAAGCCCTGGAAGTTGGTGATCAGGTAATAATCCGGTCGAACGCCGAAGTTGTATTCCAGCGTATCCGAGAACATTTGAAAACCACCGTAAGCCATGGGGGTATTCAAACGATCATAACTCCCGCGCCCCGGGATGAAAACATATAAATCACGCGGGAAGGAAAGGACGGTCGCAGTGCCTTCCTTCGGGTTGATGCTTACCAGCATCATCACATCCGTGCGGAAACCAGAATTGGGGCGCCAATCGGAACCCAATAACATGATGCGTACCTGGCCATCTATATACGGAGAAGCCGTCGGTGCAGGCGATGTGGGGGTGACATCTTCCACCGGCGGGGGAACTTCTGTTGCGGTCTCTGTAACCATGGGAGCTTCTCCGGTGGGTGTGGGTGCAACGGGTTGGAAGGGTGTAGGCGTTGGTGCAGCGTTTGGATCTGCGGTGACCAACCAATTGGATGGAGAACCAGGATTCACCTGGGCACCCGGAGCAGTAGGCAAATTACACGCCAGGGTGATTAACAGGATCAGTATGAGTAATAAAGTTCTTTTGTGTTTCATCGATATATTATCCCTATCCTCAAAAAGAGGTTATTCTATAATTTTAGCCCTCTGGGCTGGCGGTAATGGTTTCTGTCGGTGAAGGAGTCGGAGTCCAGGTCGGGGTGTTTTCAGGCAGAGATGTGTTAGTCGGCGTAGTAGTCAGAGTGTTGGATGGCGCACTCGTCTCGGTTGGGGTGGTGGTTGTCGGTGACTGGAAGGTTGATGTGGCGGTCCAGGTCGGGGTGTAACTACCCGTCGGTGTGGGAGTGGCTGTGGCCGTGCGGACAGGTATGAACGGAACCATCAGGTAGTTGCCCGCCAGGATGACCGTTGTACTTCCCATACAGTTGGCAAACTGCAATTCCGGGATGCTGATCCCCAACGCCAGGCTAAGCCTGAACAGGTTATCCTCCGGTTGGATCCGGTACGCCACCCAGCCGGGTGGTGGTCCGCAAACTGTCTGGGTGCGGGTGGGAGTGATCGTCTGGCTGGGAACGAGCGGCGGGAGGAAAATCAGGCTGGCCGGGGGCAGGCTTTCTCCAACCAGGCAATTGGCGTTCATGATTTCCTGGCTGGCCATGTTGTAAGCAGTAGCCAGGCTGGCCAGGCTGTCTCCCGGTTGAATACGGTAAATTTGCCAACCCTTCGGGGGGGGGCAAGGCGTTGAGATCGGCGCTGTGGCTGTCAAGACAATAATTACATTAACCGGGGTGGATGTCTCGGGAAAAGAGTAATCGTAGACTGGCAGGGTGGGGTAGATGATGGGGGTGGGTGGAATGGGTACCCGTCCTTCAACCTGGGAAAGAAAGACTGCTCCAAGGATCATCAATAGACTTGCAGCGGCTGTCAGGATTCCGCTTAACCATCCCCGCGTTTGATCCATTTTACTGAACGAGCTTCTCCGTTGTGGCAGCTTGTAGGGGCAATTCGACGAAGAAGGTGGTACCTCCAGGATTCGATTCGACCCAGACCCGTCCACCGTGGGCTTCCACCAGTGCTTTGACTATGGATAATCCCACGCCGGTATCACCGATGCCCTGGATCAGGGCATCATCGGCGCGATAACGGCGTGAGAAGACCTGGGGTAAATCCTCGGCTGAGACGCCGCTGCCGCTATCTTTCACCTCAATGAGAATGCTGGCCGGGGTTCCGCTGACCTGGTGCATATATGCTGTCAGGCTGATCGAACCTTCATTGGGAGTCACCGTACCGGCATTCTGAAGCAAATGGACAAAAATCTGGTGCAGTCCATCTCGATCAGCCCGAATCTGGGGCATCTCATCAGGAAGATCCATTTGCAGGGAGATGTTTTTCTCGCGGAATTGGGCGCTGGTATCGGTGATGGCACGGTCCAGGACTTCGCCGAGGTTGACTGGTTCGGCGATCATTTCGAACGGGCCGCCCCGTAAAGCCATCACATGGACCAGGTCATCCAACAGGGAACGTAATTTTTCGTTGGACGCCTTGACGCGTTCCAGGAACTTGCGCTGGAGCGGGCCCAGGATACCTGCGGATTCTGTCAGGAGAAGATCCGTATAGCCGATGATGGAAGCCATCGGTTGGCGCAGTTCCTGGACAACCGTAGCGACAATTTCACGTTCTTCCTCCGCACCCAGTCCAGAAGAATTTTGCAGGCTGCGGGTTTCCTGCAGCTTGCGGTTGGAGTCTTCGAGGCGGCTTTCCAATTCGGCAATTTCGCGCAGGGCTTGTTGTAACTCGCTTTCCATCCTTGCGGTGGACTGGACCGGCCGATTTTCAACCTGACTGGCTGCCAAGCGTTGATTTTCTGCCTGTAAGTTTTTAATGAGCTGTTGTTGTTCATTTTGCAGGGTCAGCAGGGCTTCCATTTCACTGGCATCCGCCGAGCCCTGGCGTAACTCATCCATGGCGGTCAGGACCATTTGGTATTCCTGTTTTAGTTGACCCAGCTCTGATTGCAATCCTTCCACCTGGGCTTGCAGGCGTTCCACCTCGTCCTCAGCCGGCGAGGCTGCCTGGCTGCGAAGTAAGATGCGGAGGAGAGCAGGGGCCTCCGTGGCCAGGAAGGTTTGTTCTTCGTTGCTCCAACTTCGGCCAGAATAAGGTGTCAGCAGGAGCAGGCCGCCCCAGGGTTTGCCAGACTCTTCCAATGGGATGAACATCAGGCTTCCCAGCGGATTCAAGTTCAGGGCGTTTCCCAGACCCAGAATATCCGGGCTGGTGGTTTCCACATCCAGTCGGAGGGGACGGCCCTTGGCCAGAGCAGCCATCAAAGCCGGCACGTGATTGGCAGGGATATTTGAATTGGGGGCTTCTTCTGCCCGGATCAAGTCATATCCACTGTGCAATGCAAGTTCACCCGTCCCTGTTGGATTAACCAGGTAACACAACTCCGCCAGCATCGTGTGGGCTATGGCGCGGGTGAGTGTGGCGCCCGTCTTTTCCGGGCCTGGTCTGGCAGCCAGGTCCACCCAGGCTGTAACCACGCGCGGATCTGTCTTATGCCTTACATGCTCGATCGTTTCCTGGCTGGGGACAGTTCCGGGGGCAAGTGAAGAACCGGTTTGCACATCGGCTGGCTGGGGCAGGCGAGCGGCTATGAGCGGCAGCAGTGGATAGGCACACACCAGGGCTAAACGAACCGCTCCGGCGAAGTCTCCGCCAAGGTTGGGCCAGACCAACTGGGCTGTATGGCCAATCAACTGAATGGTAAAGAACGCAAGCGCAGCTCCCCAGCCAATTGGACGTTTGCTGAGAAGCAGGGCAATTGAAGTTAAGACGATGGCAAGGGAAAAAAGTTCCCAACCCAGGCTTAGCGGAGATTGGTTAAATGGTTCAGCGGCCGCTGTTGCAGGCCATTGCGATAGGCTGAATAGAAGAAAAACCAGTGAGATTACGGTGGCCAGCCCGCCGATCAGATCGGCAGTCCGGGAATGAGACGGGGTAAGCCATAACCAGGCCGCCCAGATAAGAGCGAAGGTTGTTACAGCCCGATCCACCACGGGCAGGACCAATCTTGGATCCACCAAACCCTGCCAGGCCAGACCGCTGAGAATGAACATGACTGCCTGGGAAAGGAGCATCAGCAGCAGCCCGAATTTCAACCGTCCGGAAAGGCGGGTGGGACGATGCGGATGGATCTCAACTCCCTGCAGAGCGGCGATGGCAGCAAAAGCCAGCACCAGGTGATAGAGCAGGTTGGCTGGCGGGGTGATTAGCAGATTCAGCAACTGTTGATAGAATGATTCCATATCCCGATTATCTCACTAGTTAGGATTATAGCACGCTCTTCATGAACCGTTGATCCGAGAGATCCAAAAAACCAATCCAACGGAAAACATTGACAAAAGCCGGATTTCCGGTAGAATATGGCTTGCAAGTTGTATGCCGAAGTGGCGGAATTGGCAGACGCGCTACGTTCAGGGCGTAGTGAGTGTACGCTCATGAGGGTTCAAATCCCTCCTTCGGCACACGGACCCCGGATTTCCGGGGTCTTTTTTAATCTGAATGTTATTCTGGAACGGGAATTGCACTGGCTATCAGTGATTTGCTTGTCGATCCTGGAAAATCGGGGTACACTCATTTTATGGAAAAGAAAGAAAAGAAACAATTCGATTTTCGCCAGATCCTGCTCCTGGTGGGGATGGTAGTGGCTTTTTATATTGTTTTTGATTTGAGCGGAAAGATATCGGCGGCTAACGAAAAAGTACGGGAACGCGACCAGATGAGCACGCGGGTGGTGGGTTACCAGCAGACACAAAACAACCTGGAAACCCAGATCGCAAATGCCACCCAGCCGGCTTTTATTGAAACTTACATCCGGTCAGAAGGTCATATGGTCCAGACAGGGGATATTCCAATCATCCCGCTGCCGGGCGGAACTGTTCAGCCAACCATGCAGACCGTGGAAGACCACCAACCGACTGCAGTTGCCAACTGGCAAATCTGGTGGGAGTTGTTTTTTGGAGACAGGTAAAAAATCCAATCCGGGTTTAGCCATCAACCAGGCTTTTGTCATCAGCCTGGTTGATTTTATTTAAAACATCCTGAAGAGGAAGATCAGAGAGGCGGTTTAGGAACAAATCCATTTTTGGAAATTCCGGTTGAGTACGGGTTGTGAGGACGATGACGCAATGCATCCCGGCAGTGCGGGCGGCATTTCCTCCAGCCGGGGCATCTTCCACGACCAGGCAATCCGCCGGGGGAATGCCCAATTCACCGGCTGCCCGTAAGAACACGGCCGGATCCGGTTTGCTGGGTAATCCATTGGATGAGACGAAGGCTTGAAAGAAGGATTCCAGGTGAAATTGACCAATCAAAGCCTGGATGTTTTCGGGCGGAGCGGAGGAAGCCACCGCACAGGGAATGCCTGCCTGTTTCGCCTGGGCCAACCAATCCAAGACACCGGGATACACCTGAACCCGTCCGGGGATTTCCTGCCGGAAGAGGATTTCCTTCAATTCGGTAATGGATGTGATTTCATTTTCAGAAAGAGGGCCGTAGAGTTTCGCCAGGGTTGCCCGATTATTCATCCCAAAGGTGGTCATGAATTGTGCATAATCCAACTCCCGGCCACGCCGGGATAGGGAAGTTACCCACGACCAGAAGTGCAGGTCGGTGGTATCTACGATCACACCGTCGAGGTCCCACAGAAGCGCGCGAATCAATGTCGACCGCCATCCAGACGGGTCACGGAAAGGAAGGTGATATCATCGCTGGGCGGTGCCCCCTCCCGGAAGCGGTAGAGGGCGGCTTCAATCTCTTCCAGTAAATTTGCCTGGTCATTCCGGGCAGCCTTGTAAATGGATCCACCCAGCCGGTCATCCCCGTAGGCTTCACCAGCCGGGGAGAAGGATTCCGAGGCACCATCGGTATAGAATACCAGGGTATCCCCCGGCCCCAACTGAAAGATATGGTCTTCCAGTTGAATCTCATCCAGGACAGCCAGTGCCATCCCACCCTTGGGGAGTTGGCTGACACTGGCGGAGGCAGCATTATATAGGAACGGACGATTGTGGCCTGCATTGGCATAAACCAATTCACCGGTTTTCGGTTTGAGGATCGCATATGCGGCAGTAACGAACATGCCGTTCTGTGAATCGTTTAAAAGCAGGTTGTTAACCCGTTGGAGCACCTGGGCCGGACTGTAAATCGTCTGGGCGTTGGCCCGCAGCAGGGTACGGGCGACTGTCATATACAATGCCGCCGGCATTCCTTTATCCGAAACATCAGCGATGACCAACCCCAACATATCCGGGCTGATCTGGATGATGTCGTAAAAGTCACCGCCAACCTGGCGGGCTGTTTGCCAGCGGGCGTCAACCTGCCAGCCTTCCACCCGGGGCAATTGATCGGGAAGGAAAGAACGTTGGATCTGGCGGGCCAGCTGGATTTCGCGTTCCAACCGCTCGCGGCCGACCATTTCTTCCTGGAGTTGATCATTCTGGATAGCCAGGGCGATTTGCTGAGCAATCCCGGTGATAATTTCCTGGCGGCGCTCGCGCGCGCCCAGGTTTTCTACAGAATCCCGGGCAACGATCACGCCGTACACTTCTCCCTTGACCGAGATAGGAAATCCAAATAGACCATCAGTAGGGGCAAGGATACGTTGTGGATTTTCATCGACTTCAAAACAGGATTGTTTGTGCCAATCTGCAGAAGGACAGCCTGTCGGAAGGGGAGAAAAGAAAACACGATCCTTTTGCTGAACGTTATCCAGCAAGGAATATTCACCCGGGGCGTACGGCCGGGCGGCCAGGGCGGATTCTTCTGCCCGGGTAGGAGCCACACCCATCGCAGGTCGAAAGATCTGCTGCACATGATCCCAGAGATAAATGACGCTGGTGTTGATGCCAACCAGGATGGGCAGCAGGTGAACTATCGTATCCAGGATATCATTCAAATCATTCTGACTGACAACCGCCTGGGCCACCTGGAGCAAGACAGCCGTCACATAGGCTTCCTCCTGGCGGGCTTCGTTGAGGTGCAGGTTTTCCAGGGCAATGGAAGTCTGATGAGCAATTCCCTGCAGGATGGCCAGGGTTTGTTGATCAATTGGCTGGCCCATATGGCGTAAATTTTGATGACTGACCATCAAGGCGCCCAGCAGATTCCCATGGACCAGCAAAGGCAAAATCACCACGGCACCATTTTCGGGCATGGCACCCGGGGCGAGATTCAACTCCCGCTCCATATCCTGGACAAAAATTGTACTTTTGGATTGACGCAAGCGAGACAGGGCTGGCATTTGCTGTTCTGAAAAGACGGTTCGGGTGGGCTCTTTTTCCAACCCATACCAGGATTGGAGCTTGAACAGATGAGTAGTTTCATCCCACAGGAAAATGGCACAGCGCTTGACGCCTGAAACCAGCGGGGTCAGGCGAACCATATCAGAGACAAGGTTTTCCACCGTATCACTGGATTGGCTGGTTTCTGCCACCTGCAACAAGATGGTGGAGACCCAGGCTTGCTCCTGGGCTTCCTGGTACAGGCGTGCATTCTGAATGGCGACGGATGCATAACTGGCGAAGGCAGTCGTCATCGCCCGGGTTTCCTGCCCATAGCGGCCTGTGGTATGGTGCGCCAGGGTGATTAAGCCAAGCGGCTGATCTCCAGCCCGCAGTGGGGCGGCAATGGATGAGTAATCCTGGGGAAAGTCCAGCGCCAGGCCCAATGGTCCCAGGGGATCTTTTGAGGCGCGAACAATCGGTTCGGAATTAAAGAGAGCCTCATTCAACCATTCTCGGACTTCAGCGGATTGCTGGCGGATTTCAACCATCTTTTCAGCGCTGACGCCGTGACAGGCGGCTAATTGCAAGTCCTGTTCGCTGCCATATGCAGCGTTCTCATCAATCAGCCAAATCGCTGAGGCTTCGCAAGGCAGGTTGCTTTCCAGTTCAGTCAAGATTGTATCCATCAACTGGGATACGGCTACATTGGCTGAAAGCAGGATGGCCACATCTCGCAAGGAATCAGCCACTTGGCGCCGCCATTGCTCGGATTGATACAGTGTGGCGTTGCGCAGGGCAATGGCGATGCCTGCGGAAAGGGTTTCAAACAGGCGCTGGCTATTTGTATCAAAGGCATTGAGCTGATCGGATTGAATATCCAACACACCGATCACGTCTCCGCCAAAAGAGAGCGGAATGGTCAGTTCAGAGAGCGTATCATGCGGCGGAAGAGCAGACTGTCGGTACAACGGATCAGTATTGACATTATTGGATAAATGCGATTTTCCGGTACGCGCCACCCATGGAATGATTCCTTTGGGGTCGTCCAGATCAAAGGAAAAATCCATCTCTCGCAGCATTTGGCTGCGGGCGCCGCTGCCAGCCTGAAAAATCACTCTGCGACGGCCGCTGTGAACTGTAAAAATGTGGATATATGGATAACCAAAGCGATCTTGAATCGTTTGAACGATTTCATTCAATAATTGTTTGAGGTCCAGGATTGAAATAAGCGCCTGGCTGATATCAAAAACCACTGAACTCTGTTCCACCTGTGATTGCAGATCGGTATAGAGCTTGGCACCCTCTACAGAAAGAGCAATATTATCGGCCAGCGAACGCAGTACCTGGGCATCAATCTCGTGAAAACCATCGACATTATCACTCTGTACGTCCAGTACGCCGAGAACCCGGTCTTCAATTTTTATTGGCAGTGAGAACTCGGAATGGGTTTCAGGCAGACCTTCTTCAAACCTGTAACTGGGATCCGTTTGAACATTATTCACCAGCAATTCCGTGCCGGTTCGGGCAACAGTGCCGATGATTCCCTTCCCAAACTGGGGTTGAAGGTGAGGTACGGCGCCGCTAAATCCTGGTGGGGTGGCCGCCGCGCGCTGATGGATTTGCTGGTTGTCATCCATGGTAAAAATGGCGACATAGTAATACCCAAATGCTTCTTGGATCAGCTTCGTCACTCGAGCACAGACATCATCCAGGTCTGTCAGGTTGGCGATCTGCGCACTGACTGTGCGAACCAGATTGATCTGTTCATAACGCCAGTTTTTCAGGACCACCTGGCGGCTGATCTGCAGGGCGACGGCAATATGAGCAGCCAGGCCGTCCAGGTACTCCAGCTCGGCATGCGAACAGGGCTGGCCTTTGGAGCGAGAGATCAGTAAAACACCCAGGGCATAGTCCTGGGTGATGAGTGGTTGGGCCAGCAAATCATAGTCCTGGCCATCTTTTTGATGGCTGCCCCTGGCCAGACGGCGCTGCTGAATAGCCTTATGGATCGGCTGAGGTGAATCATCCTGAATTATGGTATCAAGGGGAGGTTCACCTGGCAAGGGGTAGTGGGGTCGGTTTAACCACAATTCGGCCTGGCAGGCCAACAACTGGCTGACTGTCTCCTGAACCAAACGGCACTGGGAAGCTGCGTCCGGCTGACGCATGAGTTGCTCCCCCAGATTGAGAAATTGCTTCCAATCTGCCCCGGCAGAGGGAGTGGGGAAAGTCATGGCGTGCCCGGCTCCCGTTTCTTGCTCATTATAAGGGTATTGCCGTGGTTGCCGGAGAAGTCGAAGTGAATTTCATCCATCCACTTGCGCATGAAATACAAGCCCAGGCCGTGAGCTTCACGATCCTTTAATGGAGCCTTGATGTTGGGCAGGGGAACATCCTCCGGGCGGAAGGATCGACCATGATCGTGGAGGATGATGGTCAATCCTTCTGACGATATATCGCATGTACATTCAATATGACCGCGATCTTCACCACCGTAGGCATGCTCGATGATATTTGTACAGGCTTCATCCACTGCCAGTTCGATGGCATAGATGGCAAAAGAGTCGAACCCGGCTTCTTCTGCGGCAGCATGAACAAATTCCCCAATTCCTGCCAGGCTTTCATAACGGCCCGGGAATATTTTCTTCATATTCTTGACGATTGGGTTAGAAATTACCCACCGCCATCAGGGAATCGCCAAAGATTTTGAAAAGCGCATTGAAGCCAGCCAGTTCAATCGCAGCATTGATATTTTCAGGAAGTGCGCAAAGCACGACCTCGCCTCGGTTGTAGCGTTTGCAGATCTTCTGGGTGTAAATCAGGACGCGCAAACCGGCAGAGGACAGGAATTCCACACTACTAAAATCAACCACGATCTTGAAGCGGCCTTCATCAGTGATCGCTTTAAGAGCTTCGGCCAGTTTTGGCGCAGTGGCGCTGTCGACACGCCCGGTCACTTTGACCAGGTCACAGTGTTTGTATTGGGTAGTACTGATATCCATTGTGAACGCCTCCATTTGAGCAGAGCGATTCATGAGTCTGATAATCAACGATTATATCATGCCGGGTCAATCAAACCTGCGGATCAACCTTTATTCAGCCGATGGGGTGTAGCCGCGGCCAATTCCAAAATAGGTAAAGCCCAGGTTTCGGCAGCGTGTGGGATCCCACTGGTTGCGACCGTCCATCAGAATGGGTGTGCGCATCAAGGGAAGGATCCGCTCAAGATCCAGTTGTTTGAATTCATTCCATTCCACGGCCAGAAGCAGGGCATCGGCACCCAGGGCAACCTCATAAGGATCCTTGCACAAAACAATCCTTGGCAGGACCTGGGCAGTATTGGGCATGGCCTGTGGATCATAAGCCCGGACCGTGGCGCCTTCGTTTTGAAGCAGGTGAATAATTTCCAGCGCCGGTGCATCCCGGATATCGTCCGTGTTGGGCTTGAAGGATAGGCCAAGGACACCGATTACTTTTTCATCCAGTGAACCGAGGGCCTTGCGCAATTTGACCACCACGCGGCGGCGCTGATTGCGATTGATTTCCATCACGGCCTGCAGCAACTGGGGATGCGTACCATGTAAAACGGCCATGTGAGCGAGGGCTTTCACGTCCTTGGGGAAGCAGGAACCGCCCCAGCCCAGGCCGGCATCCAGAAAGGCATGCCCGATACGCTTGTCCATGCCCATGCCGGTGGCCACTTCTTCCACATCCGCGCCGAGTTCCTCACACATGTTGGCAATTTCATTAATGTAGGAAATGCGGGTGGCCAGGTAGGCATTGCTGGCGTATTTGATCATCTCGGCTGTGCGCAGGTTGGTGACCAGGATCGGGCAGCGCAGGGAAAGGTAAAGGTGAGCCACCCGGTCAGCAGCCTCCCGGTTGATGGAACCGAGAACAACCCGATCCGGTTTCATGAAATCATTGATGGCAGAACCTTCCCGCAGGAATTCCGGGTTGGATACCACCCAGAAATTCAGCGGATTCCCACCCCGGCGTTTCTTGATGATATCGGCTACCCAGTCACCGGTACCCACCGGTACGGTGGATTTGTTGATGACGATGATTTCGTCATCAACATAATCAGCGATGAATTCAGCCGCCGTGCGGACATATTGGAGATCCGCCTCACCGTCGTTCCCGGAAGGTGTGCCCACGGCGATAAAGGCAAATTCAGCTTCCTTGAGAGCTTCAGCCGGATCGGTTGTGAAGTGCAGGCGGCCCGCTTTAACATTCTGGGCAACCAACTGCTCCAATCCGGGTTCATAAATGGGCATGATGCCCTGTTGAATTTTTGAGATGCGTGAGGCATCCACATCCAGGCAAACCACCTGGTTTCCAAGGTCGGCAAAACAAGTCCCGGTGACCAATCCGACATAGCCGGTCCCAACGACGCAAATCCTACCCATGAATTAGTCCTCCATGAAGAAATTATAGTGAAAACCTGGAATATTTAACCTAATTATATTCTAATCTTTGGATGAATTGGTGATATGGATAATCGAATCAGGTATAATCTTAAGAACCAACCAGCTAAAAAACATTCTGGTTGCGTCTTTGTGTTAAAACTGTTTGGATCCTAAAATAAATGATCAGTGGAGGTTCCATGACCGCGCAAATTTTGGACGGTACTGCAACGGCAGAAAAACTGCGGGCTGAGATTGCCGCAGAGGTGAAAACCCGGGTGGAAGCTGGTAAATCTATCCCCGGTCTGGCAACTGTCCTGGTGGGTGATAATCCCGCATCGCATGTTTATGTAAAGTCAAAACGGAAAGCCTGTGCAGAGGTTGGCATTGAGTCGTTTGGCATTGAGCTCCCGGCAACTGCCAGCCAGGCTGAAGTCGAAGAGACGGTTAAAAAACTTAACGCGGATCCAAAGGTTAACGGTATCCTGGTGCAACTTCCACTGCCGGCCGGGTTGGATGAGGAACGTGTCCTCAGCTCCATCAGCCTGGAAAAGGATGTAGATGGATTCCACCCTGTGAATATCGGCCGGCTGGCCCAGAAGGGGCGCGATCCTTTATTTGTCCCCTGCACGCCCGAAGGCTGCATGTACCTTATCGGAAAAGCCGTTCCGAGCGTGGAGGGTTTAAACGCAGTCGTTTTGGGCCGCTCCAACATCGTCGGAATGCCGGTGGCGCTCCTGTTGGTGCGTGCCAATGCCACTGTGACGATCTGCCACTCACGGACGAAAAATCTGGCGGATGTGGTTCGCTCTGCTGACATTCTGGTGGCCGCAATTGGCAAGCCGGAGATGGTGCGCGGTTCATGGATTAAGCCCGGGGCGATTGTGATCGATGTCGGAATTAATCGGGTGGAAGATGCCACCCGGCCGCGGGGTTACCGCCTGGTGGGGGATGTGGCTTACGAAGAAGCGAAGGAAGTAGCCGGTTGGATTACACCGGTTCCCGGCGGGGTTGGCCCGATGACGATTGCCATGCTGCTGCGCAATACCCTGCGAGCCGCGCAACTGGTGGATTAACGAAAAAACAGCCTGCGGATATTCTGCAGGCTGTTTTTATGACAATTGGTCTTGTCAGACAATTGACTTTTTAATTTATTTTTTGTACACTTGATAAAGTCGGTTGTCAGACCGGTAGATGTCCAGACCATTATTCAATCCCCTGGGAACTAAATGACGACACTTCTTGTACGCAATATCTCAATGCTTGTGACAATGGATGAAGGCCGCCGGGAGATCTCCCAGGGCGGCCTGTTTATCCGGGATGGATTCATCGAGCAGGTTGGCCCAACCGGGAGTCTGCCGGAAACGGCAGACGAGGTGCTGGACCTGGATGGATTCATCGTGCTGCCGGGCCTGGTTAATACGCACCACCACTTTTACCAGACCTTAACCCGGGCGGTTCCAGCCGCCCAGGATGCCAATTTGTTCAACTGGTTGAAAACGCTTTACCCGATCTGGGCGCGCATGACAGCGGAGGATATTTATGTCTCCACGCAAACTGCCCTGGCAGAACTGGTGCTCTCTGGATGTACTACGGCCTCAGACCACCTGTACCTGTTCCCCAATGGTTCCAGCCTGGATGATGAAATTGCAGCCGCCCTGGAAGTAGGGGTGCGCCTGCAAGCTTCACGCGGGTCCATGAGCCTGGGGGAGAGCAAGGGCGGGCTGCCGCCCGACAGCGTGGTGGATACAGAAGATGATATCCTGGCGGATTCCGTCCGCTTGATTGAACGCTACCATGATCCGCGGCCTGGAGCGATGACCCAGATCGTGCTGGCGCCCTGTTCACCATTCAGTGTGACCAGTGAGTTGATGAGACAATCAGCCCGCCTGGCGCGGCTGTATGGCGTGCATCTGCATACCCACCTGGCCGAAACCCAGGATGAGGAGGCCTTCTGCCGCCAGATGTTCGGACACCGTCCCGTGGCATACATGGAATCGGTTGACTGGGTGGGGGAGGATGTCTGGTTCGCCCACTCCGTGCATGTAAATACCGAGGAAATCGGGGTTTATGCGCGCACAGGCTGTGGGGTGGCTCACTGTCCATCGTCCAATATGCGCCTGGGCAGCGGAATTGCGCCTTTGCAGGAATACATGCAGGCGGGAGTCAAAGTGGGCCTGGGGGTGGATGGATCCGCGAGTAATGATAGCAGCCACTTGCTGGCGGAAGCCCGCCAGGCGATGCTGTTGGCACGGCTGCGGGCCGGCCTGATGGGCGCCTCACTCTCCACGGAAGATGCGCCTCCGCTGCTGACGGCCCGGAAAGCGCTTGAACTGGCTACCCGCGGTGGCGCGGCCGTGCTCGGCCGAACTGATATCGGTTCGCTCGAGGCGGGAAAGTGCGCTGATTTCTTTGCCATCCGGTTGGACAAACTGGCCTATGCCGGCGGATTGCATGACCCGGTTGCAGCAGTCCTGTTTTGCGCTCCCCAGGGAGTGGACCTCAGTGTGATTGGTGGAAAGATGGTGGTAAAGGATGGCCAATTATTAACCGTGGACGTTCCTCACCTGGTGGAGCGTCATAATCAAGCAGCACACCGTTTGTTGAATCCAGCCTAGAGGTGAGAGAATGCTGAACCAAATGCTCAAGGATACCCGCCGGTTGGTCGATTGCGCCATGGGACGCCTGGCAGCCGACCTGGTCATCAAGGGCGGTCGCTGGGTTTGCGTGCAAACCGGGGAGATCATCCCGGATACCGACCTGGCAGTGATTGATGGGCGTTTTGCCTATGTTGGCCCGAATGCCGACCACACCGTGGGTGAAAAGACCCGGGTAGTGAATGCAGAAGGGCGCTTCCTGGTTCCCGGTTTGCTGGACGGGCATGTCCACATTGAATCCGGCATGTTGACGGTGACGGAATTTGTCCGGGCGGTCATTCCCCATGGCAGTACCGGCTTGTTCGTCGATCCTCACGAAATTGCCAATGTTTTTGGCCTGCGAGGTGTGCGCCTGATGGTGGACGAAGCAGCCCTGCAGCCCATTCATGTTTTTGTCCAGATGCCTTCCTGTGTTCCCTCCGCGCCGGGATTTGAAACCCCCGGCGCTTCGCTGGGTCCGGCGGAAGTGGCCGAAGCGATGACCTGGCCGGGGATCATTGGCCTGGGAGAGATGATGAACTTCCCGGGGGTCTATAACAGCGATGAGAAAGTCCACGCTGAAATGGCGGCCACGCGCCAGAGCGGCAAGGTCATTGGCGGGCATTATGCCTCGCCTGATCTTGGCCTGCCCTTCCATGGATATATTGCCGGCGGTCCGCAGGACGATCATGAGGGCACCCGGGTGGAGGATGCCGTAGCCCGCGCCCGCCAGGGCATGTATGTCATGATGCGCTACGGCTCGGCCTGGCATGATGTTGCCAGCCAGGTTAAAGCCATAACGGAGCTTGGCCTCGATCCGCGCCGGTTCCTGCTTTGCACGGATGATGCCCATTGTGCCACGCTGGTGGAGGAGGGCCACATGGACCGGGTGCTGAGGCATGCCATCGAACAAGGATTGGATCCCATGCTGGCGGTACAAATGGCCACCCTGACTACCGCGGAATACTTTGGCGTCAGCCGCGAACTGGGTATGATTGCTCCCGGAAGACATGCCGATTTCCTCCTGGTGGGTGATCTGCATCAAATCGATGTCCAAGCCGTGTATGGAAAGGGACAACTGCTGGCAGAACACGGCAAGATCGTGGTTGAGCCACCCCTGGTTCATCACCCTGATTGGGTTTTGAATTCGGTGAAATTCCCCCGGCCCATCCAGGCCCAGGATTTTCAGCTCAAGACAGTGCGAACCGGGCAAGTCTCGGTGAATGTGATCGGCGTGATTGAGAACCAGGCGCCAACCCGCCACCTCAGATTGGAATTGCCGGTGGTGAATGGCGAAGTGCTTGCCGATCCGAACCAAAACCTGGTTAAAGTGGCGGTGCTCGAGCGGCATCACGGCAGCGGGCGGGTGCAGATTGGTCTTGTGCACGGTTTTGGTCTCCGGGGCCGCTGCGCAGTGGCCACCACCGTGGCACATGATTGCCACCAGATGATCGTTGCCGGAACAGATGATGCAGAGATGGCCCTGGCAGCGAATGAATTAAAGGCCATGGGTGGCGGTCAGTTGGTGGTCAAAGATGGCAAGGTGATCGGCCGGGTAAATCTGCCCATTGCCGGTTTGATGTCGAACGAACCGGCTGCAGTGGTGGCTGAAAAAGCAGCCAGTGTTCTGGCCGGTTTTCGCGCCTGTGGATGTGTTATGAATAATCCCAACATGCAATTAAGCCTGCTGGGATTGACGGTCATTCCAGAGTTACGTATATCCGACCTGGGATTAGTGGATGTGAACCATTTTCACTTTATCCCGGTCATCGAATAAATCTGAGGTGAAACTGTGGTCAGTTTTTCGGGAGGAATGATGAGAGGAAAGGAATCAGGAGAAGTGATGCACCCATTTCAGCGGTTGCAAGCGCAACTGGCTGACCTAATTGCATCCACCCCCACGGGTGAACGACTGCCAGCAGAGCCTGACCTGGCAAAGAAGCTCGGAGTATCCCGCGCCACCCTGCGCGAAGCGATGCGTTCTTTTGAAGGCCAGGGTTTGATCCGCCGCCGGCAGGGGGTGGGGACGTTCGTCGTCCGCCAGAGCAAGGTCTTGGAAAGCGGACTGGAGGTCCTGGAAAGCATCGAGACTCTGGCTGCCAAGATTGGCCTGGAAGTGAAGATGGGTGCACTGCATATCGACAGGATGAACGCTTCCGGGCAGCAGGCGGAGGCTTTGCGCGTAGCCGAGGGGGCGCCATTGCTGCAAATTTCGCGCATCATCCTGGCGGAAAATCGGCCGGTGGCATTTCTAATTGATGTTCTTCCGGAAGAAGTCCTTAATGTAGCAGATTTACAGCATGGTTTCACCGGGTCTGTCCTTGACTTTTTGATCCGCCGCGGTACGCCCCCATTGGATTATGCGTTCACCGATTTAAGGGCGGTACCGGCCAGCGCGGAAATTGCCCGCGCTCTTGAAGTACAGCGCGGTGATGTACTGTTGATGTTGGTAGCCTACCTGTACGATCGTTCCGGCCAGGTGGTGGCCAATACCTACAGTTATTTCCTGCCTGGATATTTCCGCTTCCATGTCGTCCGGCGCATCCCGGAAATGTGACAAACATCTTATTGAATTGTCAGACAATTGGCATATAATAAAAACTATTCCTGAAAAAGGATAATTTTAGGAGGAACCATATGCGTAGCTTCTTAGGTCGTGATATCCTGTCATTGAAGGATTTTGAGCGACAGGAGTTTTTCCGGGTTTTTGAAATAGCAGAAATGATGGAGCCGATTGCCCGGAGCCGCCGCAACAGTGATATGTGTGCGGATAAGACAATGGTAACAGCCTTCTACCAGCCGAGCACCCGCACCCGCCTGGCGCACGAGGCTGGCATGCACCGCCTGGGTGGTCATGTCACCGGTTTTTCGGATGCCAAGATGACCCGCGCCGGTGATTGGTACCAGGAATCGATCAAGGACACCGTCAAGATGCTTGAATTCTACGGGGACCTGATCGTCATGCGCCACTTCCAGCAAGGAGCACCGCAGGAAGCAGCCAAGTGGGCGAGTGTACCGATCATTAATGGCGGTGACGGCTGGGGCGAGCACCCCACCCAGATCCTGACGGACCTCTTCACAGTCATGCGCGAGAAAGGCCACATTGATGGTTTGCGCTGGCTGGCCGTTGGAGATATGCGCATGCGCACCATGCACTCCCTGGCGTATGCCCTGACCCAGTTCGACTGCCCGATCACCTTTGTCGCCCCGCCCGAAATGTCCCTCAAGCCGGAATTTAAGGAAGAATTGAAGCAGTATTCGCTACGCTTTGAAGAAGCCGAGCACGTGGAACAAGCAATTGCCACGGCCGATGTCATCCTGGTCGAACCGGTTGTGCAGCCGGATTATACCAAGTCCCGCCAGGAAGCCGGCGACCACGGGATGACCCCCGATAACTACAAGATCACCCGCGAGCTGCTTTTCAACAAGGCCAAGTCGGATGCCATTTTACTGCACTCTTTGCCCCGTATGGATGAAATCCCGTCCGATGTGGATATCACCCATTGGTCGCGGTACTGGCAGGAAGCCTTCTACGGCGTGGTCATGCGCATGGCCCTGATCGCGCTCGTCCTGGGCAAGGTCGAGTAACCATATTATCAAGTTCCTGCGAAGTGTTGTGGTACACTTCGCAGGAATTTCTCAATTTCAAGTGGAGGTACCAAATGCAAACATTTCTTCACGGACGTGATCTGATCGGTGATCTTGATTTCTCCCGCGAGGAAGTCGAGACCGTCCTGGACGTGGCGTTTGATCTCAAGCGCAAACGCGCTTTAAATGAATCGCACGCATATCTGCGTGACAAGGTCCTGGCGATGTTGTTCTTCTTCAGCAGCACCCGCACCCGCGGCTCATTTGAGGCCGGTATGGCTCAACTGGGCGGGCATGCTGCATTCATTGAATCGCGCACCACCCAGATTTCACACGGCGATACACCGAAAGAGATTGGTGAGATTTTCGGGCGTTATTTTGACGGCATTGCCATCCGGCACGTAGATTGGGGCAAAGGCAACCAGTATTTGAATGAGGTTGCCAAGTATTCGCGCGTCCCTGTTTTAAATATGCAGTGCGAAATCTACCACCCCTTCCAGATCCTGGCCGACCTGATGACCATCGTTGAAAAGAAGGGTCGCGATCTGCGCCGCAAGAAGATGGTTGTCTCCTGGGCGTATGCCGCATCCTATCAGAAGCCAATGTCGGTGCCGCAATCGCTGGTACTGCAGATGCCGCGCTTCGGGATGGACGTCGTCCTGGCGCATCCGCCGGAATTCCGGCTGATGCCGGAAATCATGGATCAGGCCCGCGAACAGGCCCGCCGCTATGGGACCGGCTTCGAGGTCGTCGATAACATGGATGAGGCGTTTAAGGATGCCGACATCATTTACGCCAAGTCCTGGGGTGCCATGGTGCATACCACGGATGAAAAAGCCGGAGCGGAAATCATCTCCCGCTACTCGGATTGGATTACTGATGAACGCCGGATGGGCCTGGCCAAGGAAGATGCAATCTACATGCACCCGTTGCCCGCTGACCGCAACATTGAGGTCACGGACGGAGTGATTGACAGCCCGCAGTCCGTTGTTTATGACGAAGCGGAAAACCGCATGCACGTTCAGAAGGCCGTGATGGCCCTGACGATGAGCTAATTTTTATACGTAACAGGAGATTCTCTACGATGGGTAAGAAGGGTGTAGCAGTTGTAGCAGTTGGCGGCAATTCTCTGATCAAGGATGAAACGCACAAGACGATTCCGGATCAGTTTGATGCTGCCATAGAATCCATGCACCATATTGTTGATATGATCCAGGCCGGTTGGGAAGTCGTTGTCACCCACGGTAACGGTCCCCAGGTTGGTTTTATTCTGCGCCGATCTGAATTGTCCCTGCACGAACTACACCCGGTTCCGCTGGATTACTGCGGTGCGGATACCCAGGGTGCCATTGGTTACATGTTCGTCCAGGCCCTGCACAATGAGTTCCTGGCTCGCGGCATGTCCAAGCCGGCTGCCGCCGTGGTAACGCAGACCATCGTGGATCGTAATGACAAGGCTTTTCAGAATCCCACCAAGCCGATCGGTTCGTTCATGTCGGAAGCTACCGCCAAGGAACATGCGGCCAGGGATCACTGGACGGTCGTGGAAGATGCCGGCCGTGGCTGGCGCCGGGTGGTGGCCTCGCCAATTCCGCAGCGGATCGTGGAAGCGGATGCCATTCGCAAGTTGATCGATGCAGGCTTTGTGGTCGTCGGCGTCGGTGGTGGCGGTATCCCGGTCATCGAAGATGAAAAAGGCAACCTGATCGGCGTGGAAGCCGTGATCGATAAGGACTTTGGCTCCTCCGTTCTGGCGACCCTTATCAATGCGGACCTGTTTATCATCTCCACTGCGGTGGAGAAGGTGGCCATCAACTTCAACAAGCCGGATCAGAAATGGCTTGACCGGATGACCATCGCGGAAGCCGAGGCGTACATGGCGGAAGGTCATTTTGCCAAGGGTTCCATGCTGCCCAAGATCCAGGCGATCCTGCGTTTCCTCAAGGCTGGCGGCAAGCAGGCTATCATCACCAATCCGGAAAATATCGGCCGGGCCTTGCGCGGTGAGACCGGAACCTGGATTGTCCGCGAGTAAATCAGTTGTCGAGTTATGCCGGTTGTTTCAACCGGCATAACTTTTATGGTGCAAATTGCACATTGTTTTTGTGTGGTTTTTCCGTAGATTGGCGATCGGGTTCGTGTACAATAATGGTGAGCTGTGATTGCTCTTTTATTTGGGAATGAGGCGTTTCCTGGCGTATGCCAGAGAAAGGAGGCGCAACAGCAAAAACCCGCAAGAATAAATCCCGTTTGTTTTCAATCGATTCACATATGTTACGGAGGAGAGTATTTATGAAATCGAAACAAGGTTGGCTTCTCATGAGCGTCCTGCTGATTGCAGCCATGCTGCTTTCAGCCTGCGCTACACCCACTGCAGCACCCACTGCTGAACCCACCAAGGCTGTCAGCACTGAACCCTTTGTCTTTGGCATGCTGCTGGTTGGCCCGTATAATGACAATGGCTGGAGCACCGCCACGTACGAAGGCGGCCTGTATGTTCAAGAAAAGATCGCAAACACCCAGTTCATTTACGCCGACAAGGTCAATGTAGCGGATAATCCATCCACCACTGCGGCGCAGTTCGCCGAGCAATTGCTCCAGCGCGGCGCCAAGGCCATCATCTTCAACTCGGATGATATGAAAGACGGCGTGATGGAATTTGCCACCAAACACCCGGATGTACCGGTGATCTGGCTCTCCGGCGATTATGCCTGGAAAGATGGCCAGCGCTACCAGGAAAGCCTGAAGAGCGAATCGGACCTGATGGGCGAGATGGAATACGGCAAGATGATGGCTGGTTGTGCAGCCGCCCTGACCACCAAGACCGGCAAGATCGGTTTCCTGGGTCCATTGATCAATGATGAAACCCGCCGCCTGGCGGATGCAGCCTTCCTCGGCGCCAAGTACTGCTGGGAAAACATTGCCAAGCAAACCACTGCCCTGGAATTCAAGGTTACCTGGATCGGCATGTGGTTTAACATCCCCGGCGTGACCCTGGATCCGACCCAGGTTGCTGATGATTTCTTCACCAACGGTTATGACGTGGTCATCTCCGGCATTGACTCCACCGAAGCGGTCACCGAAGCAGCTAAGTTCCGCAGCCAGGGCAAGGATGTCTATGCAGTCCAGTATGACTACAAGGACGCCTGCAATTCTGCTCCGGATGCCTGCCTGGGCGTACCGTACTTCAACTGGGGTGTGATGTTGAAACCCGTCATCCAGTCCATCATCGACGGCAAGTATACGCGCCAGTTCGTCTGGGGCGGCCCGGATTGGAAGGACATCAACAATCCGGATACCTCCGTGGTTGGTTTCCAGAAGAGCAACGGCCTTTCGGCCGACAACTCCGCCAAGTTGGATCAGTTCATCTCTGAACTGGCCGGCGGTTTGAATCTCTGGAAGGGCCCGATGAATTACCAGGACGGCACTGTCTTCCTGAAAGACGGTGAGACCGCCACGGGTCAACAAATCTGGTACATGCCCCAACTGCTGGAAGGCATGATCGGCGACAGCGTCGCCAAATAAGTGTTGTTTCAGGGGGAAGGCAGAGTCAATCTGCCTTCCCTCCCTTTTCAATTTTTGGATAAATCCCCTATGGATGTTGAACTGCGTACTATTCACAAGACCTTTGGCAAAGTCCATGCGAATGATGGAATATCACTCCATGTCCAATCAGGAACCATTCAAGGCATCCTGGGGGAAAATGGTGCCGGGAAGAGCACCTTGATGAAGGTTCTGTCTGGCTTCATCCAGGCAGATTCCGGAGAAATCCTCCTGAATGGTCAGGTTGTTCATATTCAAAACCCGGCGGATGCGGTTCACCTGGGCATCGGCATGCTGCACCAGGATCCGTTGGATTTTCCGCCGATGAAAGTGATCGATAATCTGATCATAGGCAGTCCATCCGGTTTATTCCCCAACCGTAAAAAAGTTCTCAAAGATTTCAAAGAGCTTCAAAAACAATTCGATTTTTCCATTTCGCCGGAAACCTACGTGGATACACTTACCGTGGGCGAACGGCAGCAACTTGAAATCCTCAGGTTGCTCTGGCTGGGTGCGGAAGTCCTGATCCTGGATGAACCCACCACCGGCATTTCCGCCAGCCAGAAGGACCTGTTATTCCATACCATCCGCAAGCTGGCGGACCAGGGCAAGGCCATCCTATTTGTGACGCACAAGTTGGAGGAAGTCGAAGCCCTGTGCGACCAGGTGGTGGTTTTCCGGCAGGGGCAGAATATCGGTGCCATGCAGCCCCCGTTTGATACCGACCGCCTGGTGGAGATGATGTTCGGTAAAAGCATCAAGCGCAGCGCGCGGGTTTGCGACCGTCAGGATGAGGAGAACCTTTCCATCCAGGATCTCAAGATAGATGACGGCCGCCTGTATATCAACCATGTGAATTTTGAAATCCAGCGCGGCGAGGTGATTGGCCTGGCCGGGATGGAAGGCTCCGGGCAGGGTTTGATTTTGCGGGCGCTGGCTGGGATCGTGCGTCCCACCGGCGGGCATATCTATTTGATGGGGGAGCAGGGCGGACGAAAAACGGACCTGGTGGGAAGACATTATTTCAGTTTCCGGGATTCGGGTATCTCGTTTTTGCCCGCTGCACGCCTGGAAGAGGGATTAATTACCGGCCTGACCCTGGCAGAGCACTTCACCCTGGCAGAAAACCAGAAGGGCTTTTTCGTGGATCGGGTTGGCAGCGAAGAACTGGCCGAAACCCGGATCAAGGATTTCAACATCCGCGGGACGCCCCTTTCGCGGATTGAAACCCTCTCAGGCGGTAATCAGCAGCGGGCAGAGTTGGCCTTGATGCGCCATCCATTGCGCCTGTTATTGCTTGAACATCCCACCCGCGGCCTGGATATCGAATCCACCATGTATATCTGGAGCAAGCTCAAGCAGCGCTGCATCGAGGGAGCCAGTATCCTGTTTATGTCCTCGGACCTGGATGAGGTGGTGCATTACAGCGACCGCATCCTGGTCTTCTTTGGCGGAAAAGTCTCCAATCCATTGGATGCCGAAAAGGTCACCATTGATCAACTGGGCCAGTTGATCGGCGGCAAGGGTTGGTCTTGATTACCGGGAAGGTTGTGCGATGACGACCGAAAAAATGGAACGTAAAAGTACTTTTCTTGCCACCCTGCGCAAGCTCCTGACCAATCGGGTCAGCTCCCTGGTGATCGCTGTATTGCTTTCACTGGGCATCACCTGGCTGATTGTGGCGGTCATGAATGTCAATCCGCTCAAGGTGTTTAGCATTATGCTCAAAGGAGCAGTTGGCTCGGCAGATGCCGTGACCCAATTGATCCAGGCCTGGGTGCCGCTGGTAATCGTATCCTGCGGGTTGCTATTCACCTTCACGACAGGGTTGTGGAATATCGGCATGGAAGGCCAGATTGAGATGGGGGCCATCTTCAGTTACGCCGTCATCCATTATGCAACCGGTTCTGCCCTCCCCGGTCCAGTCGTAATTGTGCTCGCCATCCTCTCCGGCATGCTGGGGGGAGCGTTTTGGGCTTTCCTGGTCGGGTTGTTGAAAAACTACGGCGGGGTGAACGAGATCTTCGGCGGACTGGGTTTTAACTTCATTGCAGATGCGGTGCTGCTCTTCCTGGTGTACGGCCCGTGGAAACCGGCCGGCGTGGCCCAGGGCAGTACAAAAATGATAGAAAATATCTACTGGCTGCCGCAGCTAAAAGGTTCGTACCTGAGCCTGTGGGCGCTGGGCCTGGCCATCCTGGCGATCATTTTTGTTACAGTCATCCTGCGCGGGACGTACTTCGGTCTGCGCTTGAAAGCAGTCGGGAAAAATCCCAAGTCATCCTTCATGATGGGGATTCCCACCAGCCGATACATGCTGCTTTCCTTCATCCTCTGCGGCCTGTTTGCCGGATTAACCGGGGCATTACAGGTGACTGGATTTTTGCATGTGCTGCGAAACAACATCTCGGGCGGCTTTGGATACCTGGGTTTGATGGTCGGGATGCTGGCAAATTATCAACCGCTGGTGGCCGCCCCGATCGCCCTGGTATTTATCGCCCTCAACAAGGGCGCCACCGGCCTGGGCATAGACTTGCGCCTGGATTCAAATATCTCCGGGGTCATCCAGGGTCTGCTGGTGTTGTTCGTCCTGATGATGGATGGGGTGAGAAAGATCCTTTCAAGAAAGGGTAAAGGAGCCTGATATGGATAGCACTCTTCTCTTGAGCTTTGGATCCATTTTCGCCTGGGCGGGACCGATTGTCTTTGCTGTGATGGGTGAGACCCTGACGGAGAAGGCCGGGGTGATCAACCTGTCATTGAACGGCAGCATTATCCTCTCAGCCATGGTTGGGTTTGCAGTGGCCACCAGTACAGGCAGCTTCCTGCTGGGGTTTTTGGGTGGGGCTCTGACCGGGGCTTTGATTGCCCTGATCATAGCTTTCATGAGCATCACCCTCAAGCAGTCCCAGGTGGCGGTGGGCTACGTGCTGGCTCTCTCCACCAAGAGCCTGGCTTATTTTGCCGGTGCTCCCTTCATCGGACGGCCGGTTATGCAGCTTCCCCTGGTTAAAATCCCCTTCCTGGATAATCTGCCGATCCTGGGGCCGATTTTTTTCAACAAGACCCTGCTTACATATTTCAGCTACCTGCTGATCATCGTCTGCTTCATCTGGATTTTCAAAACGAGCCACGGCTTGATTTTGCAGGGCATTGGCGAACGGCCGGCCGCTTCCTATGTGCGCGGATCCAATGTCAACCGGCTGCGCTATATTTATACCGCCCTGGGCGGCGCACTGGTTGGAATCGGTGGAGCGCTGTACTCGTTGAGTGTGAAAACCTGGAATGGGCAGCTTTCCGGCATTGATGGAATTGGCTGGATTGCGCTGGCGATCACGATCTTTGGCGGCTGGCACCCCATCAAGGGCGCGCTGGGATCCTATCTCTTTGTTCTCCTGCAGTGGCTGGGGATCACTTTGCAGCCGGTGATGCCGAATGTCAATTCGCGCATCTTCCAGGTGGCGCCCTTCCCGCTGATGATCCTGGCGCTGCTGTTCGTCAATATTGGCAATGCAGAATGGGTGGATCGAACCCTGGCCGGCTTGCCGGAGGATGCCCGCCGTATTCTTTCGCGGATCCTGCGCGGTATGCGTACTTCACCCCCGGCCTCCCTGGGGACGCCATTTGAGAATGAGTAGTTGGTAAAATATCAATCTGTGTATGACAGGATAAGAGCGTGACAGAAACGTTTTCTCATTACCATTGTTCAATATGCGGTACCACCTACGCCCCTGGCGAGGTGACCTACACCTGTCCAAAAGATGGCGGGAACCTGGATGTGATCCTGGATATTGAACATATCCAGCGGTTTGTCAATCCGCAGTCGATTTTCTCCAGCCCGGAACCTTCCCTGTGGCGGTATCTGCCCCTCCTGCCAGTACCAGAGCCGGGCGGATTTGACACCCCCCTGCACATGGCCGGGTGGACGCCAGTCTATCAACCGCCAGCCTTGAAGACCAAGCTGGGTCTGTCCCAGTTGTGGATAAAGGATGAAGGGCGAAACCCGACTGCTTCCTTCAAGGATCGAGCCAGCGCTGTTTTGGTGGCTCGTGCCAGGCAGATCGGTGCTGATATTGTGGTGACAGCCTCCACCGGAAACGCCGGGGCGGCCCTGGCCGGGATGGCGGCAGCCGTGGGGCAGAAAGCCATCATTTTTGCCCCGGCCAAGGCTCCGCCGGCCAAAATTGCCCAATTGCTGATCTTTGGCGCGCAGGTCATCCTGGTGGATGGAAACTATGATTCAGCCTTTGACCTGACCATCGAAGCCGCCAACGAATTCGGATGGTATTGTCGCAACACGGGCTATAACCCCTTCACAGCCGAAGGGAAGAAGACGGCCGCCCTGGAAATCTGGGAGTCGGTCATTCGCCACCAACCGCGCGGATCAAAACCGCTGTGCATCTTTGTTTCGGTGGGAGATGGCAACATCATTTCCGGGATGCACAAGGGCTTCAAGGATTTACTCGACCTGGGCTGGCTGGAACAGATGCCGCGCTTGTTCGGGGTGCAGAGTGAGCAGTCGGCCGCCGTAGCCAACGCCTACTTTGCCGGGAATGAAGAAATCATTCCAGTGGCTGCAACCACCATTGCGGACAGCATCTCAGCCGATCTGCCGCGCGACGGCGTGCGTGCGGTGCGGGCTGCCACCCAAACGAACGGCGCCTATATCACCGTTCCGGATGCCGATATCTACAGCGGGATCGCCGAGCTCGGCCGGGTGGGCATCTTCACCGAACCCGCTGGCGCTACCGCTTATGTTGGAATGGTAAAAGCCCTGTCCTCCGGGCTGGTGATGCCGGAGGATCCCATCCTGGTCATGAGCACGGGCAGCGGTCTCAAGGATATTCGCGCGGCCATGGCAGCCGTGCCCCCAGCACCTGTAATTGAACCCAGCCTGAAGGCGCTCAAGGCGCACCTGGGGAAATAACCACGCAAAGGAGCGAAATGAAACCAAAATACACCATCATCGCCCCTGTATTTAACGAAGAGGAGAGCCTGCCTGTTCTTTACAAGCGGGTGAAAGAAGTAATGGATTCAACCGGCGAAGCATGGGAGCTGGTGCTGATTGATGATGGCAGCAAGGATAAATCCTCCGAAATCATGCACAACCTGGCCGCCCAGGACGAGCGAGTGCGGCCGATCATTTTCGCCCGCAACTTCGGTCACCAGATCGCGGTGACTGCCGGCCTGGATTACAGTCGGGGAGAGGCCGTGGTCATCATCGATGCCGACCTGCAAGATCCACCGGAGGTCATCCTGGAGATGATCGCCAAGTGGAAGGAAGGCTACCAGGTTGTGTATGCCGTCCGGGCTGAGCGGGAAGGCGAGACCTGGTTTAAGAAGATGACTGCCTCCCTGTTTTACCGCATCATTTACCGCATCACGGATGTAAAAATTCCGCTGGATACCGGCGACTTTCGGCTGCTGGATCGCAAAGTGGTGGACGTGATGGGTAAAATGCGGGAACGCCACCGCTTTCTGCGCGGGATGTCCTCCTGGATTGGTTTCAAACAGGTGGGCGTCAATTACAAGCGGGCCGCCCGCTACGCCGGATCCACGAAGTATCCTTTCAAAAAGATGCTCAAGCTGGCCCTGACCGCCATCACCAGCTTCTCTTATTTCCCGCTGCAATTGGCAACTTATCTCGGTTTTATGGCCGCCGGGATTGCGGTAATTGCCATTCCGGTTGTGATTATTTTGCGGCTAACCGGCAGTGCAGCCTTCAGCGGCCAGGCCTCCACCTTGCTGGCCGTGCTATTCCTGGGCGGTGTTCAACTGCTCTCCCTGGGCATCCTGGGAGAATATGTTGGCCGCATTTATGATGAAGTCAAGGGCCGCCCGCTGTATATTGTCAGCGAAGGCCCCGATGAAATTACCAAATCAAAGGTTCAGGAGACCGAGAACAATGGCTAAAATTGATTTGACTGTCCATCCGGAACGCCTGGAGCGCACGGTGAAACGGGCGCGCGAACGGAATATTATCGTCCCGACTTTTGCCCAGATGCGCAACCCGGCAATGATCCCAGCCCGTGTGCGCGAAGAGTTAAAGGGGATTGGTCTGTGGGATGTTCACCCCCGCAACCTGTTCCGGATCACCTGGCATAACCAGCCGGTGGTCAAAGGCGGTTCTTTTGGCGGCGTGAATTACCTGGAATTCCCCTCCAGCCTGACGGGCACCAAGGCCCGCCTGATTGCAGTGGTTGGCAAATGGTTCCCGACTGGCGCGCATAAGGTTGGCGCGGCGTTTGGCTGTCTGGCTCCCCGCCTGGTAACAGGCCAGTTTGATCCAACCACGCAGAAAGCAGTCTGGCCGTCCACCGGCAACTACTGCCGCGGCGGTGCATATGATTCCGCCCTGCTGGGCTGCTCTTCCATCGCCATCCTGCCGGAAGGCATGAGCCGCGAACGTTTTGAGTGGCTTTCCCGGATTGCTTCCGAGGTGATTGCCACCCCGGGCACGGAAAGCAACGTCAAGGAAATCTTTGACAAGTGCTGGGAACTGCGCCGCAGCGGCCAGGATTTGATGATCTTCAACCAGTTTGAGGAGTTTGGCAATTACCTGTGGCACTATGAAATCACAGGCCATGCCATCGAAGAAGTCCTCCAGCATGTGATGGGACCGAACGACCATTACCGCGGGGTAGCCCTGACTACCGGTTCGGCCGGGACGATTGGCTGCGGAGATTATCTCAAACAAGCCTTCCCGACCAGCAAGATTGTTGCCAGTGAAGCCCTACAATGCCCAACCTTGTTGCAGAACGGCTTCGGCGCTCACCGGATTGAAGGCATCGGCGACAAGCATGTGCCGTGGATCCACAATATCATGAATACGGACTTCGTCACGGCCATTGATGACAATGACGTGGTGGACATCATGCGGCTCTTCAACGAGCCGGAAGGCCGCAAGTACCTGGTTAAGAAGGGCGTACCGGAAGAAGTTGTTTCACACCTGGACCTGATGGGCTATTCCGGCATTGCCAACATGCTCTCGGCCATCAAGTTTGCCAAGTGGAACGAATTGGGCAGCAATGATATCGTCATGTTCGTCCTGACCGACTCGATGGAATTGTACGGTTCGCGCATTGAGGAATACCGAGGCGCTTTTGGTGAGTTCACTGACTTTGATGCAGCCGAATCCTTTGCAAGTGCCCTTCACGGCACATCCACGGACGCCATGCAGGAGCTGACCTACCCGGATCGCAAACGCATCCACAACCTGAAATATTACACCTGGGTTGAGCAGCAAGGCCGCACGTACGAAGAAATCCAGGCTCAGTGGTACGATCCAAATTACTGGACTGACCTGCAGAAGCAGATCCCGGAAATTGACGCGTTGATCACTGAATTCAACGCAAAGGTTGGCCTGGTCAAAGATTACTAAAGTATGGGCGCATATCCTCCGGCTGAATCTCTCGTCCTGGTGGCGGTCCTACCCGCACAGAGGGACCTGGAGATTGCCCGTCTGCTGGGCTGGTACCGCATTCCGCTGCGTTTTGCACCCAAAGTGGTGGCAGTGGATTACCTGGCTTTTTACCAGACCGGAGCCTTTGGTTCGGAGGACCGCTGGCAGATCACCCGTTTTGCCGCGGTACGCGGGCATGAATTGACGACCCGGCGGGAATTGTTCCGGGATGAACCCGACCATCCGCGGGCGAACGAGGAATATTACAAGCTACAAATTGGGCCGCTCCAGGTACTGGAGCGGCCCCTGCCTGCGGGGAAATGGAAACGGATCACGTTTCTTTATACGACAGGGGCACTTTTTGAAACCGCCCAGACGATCAATGACCTGGTGGTGCGGTCGGAGGAGCGCGAAGTGCTCTGGCGGTCGCTACGGGAACGAGCCCTGGCCAGTGGGCAGTATCATGCCAATGAATTACCTGAATTTGACCTTGACCCTGCGCTGTTGGCGATGTTGGGGGCGGCCTTTCACAGGGCAGGAGAAGCCGGGGTTGGTAATCCTTCCAGAGACTGGTAAAATCATAGTCAGGCTCTATTCAGGAGGTCTAATATGGCGCTATTGATTCGTTCCGGCACCCTTATTACGGCTGCAGAGACTTTCCAGGCGGATATCCTGGTGGATGAAGAGAAAATCGTTGCCATCGGGGTGGATTTACCTGTTCCCCCGGATACGCAGGTTGTTGATGCAACCGGCAAGTTGATCATGCCGGGTGGGGTGGATGTGCATACCCACCTGGACCTGCCCATGGCCGGGACCATCTCCTCGGACGATCATTACACCGGGCACAAGGCAGCCGCGTTTGGCGGCACCACGACGGTAATTGATTTCGTTCCCCTGGATAACCGCAGTTTGCGAGCCAATATTGATGACTGGCATGCCAAGGCAGATCCAAAGGCAGCCATTGATTTTGGCTTCCACATGAATATCACCCGCTTCTCATCCGAGATTGCAGCTGAAATTCCCTCGCTGGTGGAAGAAGGAATCACCTCTGTAAAAGTTTTTACAGCATACAACAACCGGCTGCGCATATCAGATGGTGAAATCTTCCAGGTCATGCGGATTGCCCGCCAGCACGGAATGCTGACCATGCTGCATGCAGAAAACGGAGATGTGATTGAACTGCTCGTAGCCGAAGCCCTGGCTGAAGGAAAAACAACGCCAGAATGGCACGCTCACACGCGTCCCTCCTGGGGAGCAGTGGAGGCCTCGCTACGCGGGGCGGCTTTGGCAGCCCAGACGCGCGCGCCACTGTATATCGTTCACATGAACGCGGCCGGTGAAGTGGATATGTTGAAGTATGCCCGAGACCTGGGGCTGCCGGTGATGGGTGAAACCTGCCCCCAGTACCTGTTCTTCACGGTGGATGATCTGCGCCGCCCGGATGGGGCGAAATGGATTTGCTCCCCGCCCATGCGCACCTCTGCCGATAATGCCCGACTGTGGCAAGGCCTTCAGGATGGAATTGTTCAGACAGTAGCCACAGACCATTGCCCATTTTTCTTTGACGGGACGCGATCGATTGATTACGAGGGCAAACCGATTGCCATTCCTGGCAAGGAACTGGGTCGGGATGATTTTACAAAGATTCCCAATGGCCTGCCGGGGGTGGGGGATCGTCTGCCAATCCTTTGGACGTACGGTGTGCGGGCAGGAAGGTTGACACCGAACCAATTTGTCGCGCTCAATGCCACCAACCCGGCCAAGATTTTCGGTATGTACCCGCACAAAGGGGCGCTGGTTCCCGGAGCCGATGCGGATATCCTGGTTTGGGACCCCGGGCGGTGGCTTAATTACGGCGTTCAACACGCCCAGCACCGGACGGATTACAACTTATATGAAGGATGGGAACTGGTGGGCTACCCTGACCAGGTTTATCTGCGCGGCCACCTGATCGTCGAGCGCGGTCAATGGTTTGGCCGTCCCGGAATGGGAAGATACCTTCACCGCCAGCCTTTTGCCCCGGTGATTTAGTGCTTACTTTGCTGCCGGCCTTGATTTTGCTGGTCACCGCCCTGGTGGTGATCGTGATCCACCGCCTACGTCCCAACCTGGGCGTTGCCTGGTTCCTTTCTGTTGCAGCGGCGGCCATATCCATGGGGCTGATGATTTTTTATCATTGGCATGAACCGGGTGGATTAACCTTTGATCGCTGGTTACCGGTCACTCAGCAAACCCCACAAATCCTGTTCCAGCTGGATGCTGTGTCATGGAGTTATGGCATCAGCCTGCTTGGCCTGCTGTTGGCCATTCTCCTGACCGCTCCCGTGCGTCTGCAATATAAATCCAACCCGATCACCTGGGCGGGCAACTTGGGGATTGCCGGGGCAGCTTTGCTGGGTATTTTGTCGGCTTCCCCGTTGACCCTGGTATTGACCTGGACGATCCTGGATTTACTGGATCTAGTCATCACCCTTTCCTCTTCAGCCGAGTCCCGTACCAGCCGTTCTGCGGTCGTCTTCTTCTTGTTCCGATTGGCCGGTTCCTTCCTGGTTTTCTGGGCCATGGGTATCAGTCGGGCATATGGGGCTGAATTGCAATTTTCGAGTGCAGACCCACGAGCAGCTATCTTCCTACTGCTGGCCGTCGGTCTCCGGTTGGGAGTGCTTCCGCTCGCCTTACCTTTTTCCCAGGAAGTTCTGCGGAGAAGGGGCATCGGAACCATGCTGCGCTTATCTGCACCGGCGGCCAGTCTGGGCGTCATTGCCCATCTTTCTGCGACAGTTGTACCAGCGAGCATTTCCCGGTTGCTGCTGGCCCTGGTTGGGCTTTCTGTCATTTATGGAGCGACGATGTGGCTGGCTGCCGGGGATGAAGTGGAAGGCCGGCAGTACTGGATTCTGGCCCTGGCTGGCATGGCTGTTGGATCAGCCATCCGCGGCCAACCCCAGGCCAGCCTGGCCTGGGGCGTTGCCATGATCCTTTCGGGAGGGCTTTTGTTCCTCTATTCCACCCGGCCGAGATGGGCGATTATTCTGCCGGCTTTGGGTTTGCTGGGGTTGACCGGTTTACCGTTCACTCCGTCCGCCAGTGGTTGGAACGGTTTGATTGTTTTGCCATTTACCCTGCCGGATTTTTTCTTTCTGGCAGCCCATTCATTATTGTTACTCGGTTATCTCCGTCATTTTCTGCGTCCGGGTGACGCCCCTTCCGAGGTGGAACGCTGGCAGCAGGTCACCTATTACCAGGGCCTGGCTATCCTCATCCTGGCCGGATGGCTGATCGGAATTTTTGGCTTCAGTGGCTCGTTTTCCATCGGGTACTGGTGGGCCAGCATGATCCCGGCGCTAATCGTACTCCTCTCAGTCGGTGTGTACCTGTACCTGAAACGCAAAGGATTCGAGTTAAGTCAGTTTCAAGGTGGTTGGTTGATTAAATTAGGGATACGCGTTGGCAACATCCTCTCAACCATCCTGAGGCTCAACTGGCTATATTCTTTTTTCTGGAAGGTGTTTAATTGGTTGGGGCGCCTGGTCCAGCTTGTCACGAATATGCTGGAAGGGGCTGGCGGCGTGCTGTGGGTGTTTGTGCTGCTGGTATTGATCCTCACATTTCTCCAGGTAGGGGCTCCATGAGTGCCTGGGAACGTTATGCCATCTTTGCCGTCATTCTGGCCGGGATCAGTTCACTGCTGACCCTGGTTTTGAGAAATTGGCGTAGAAGCGTTTTGGCTTTTGCCTTCCAGTACCTGTCTGTATTTTGGTTGTGTCACCTGACTCTTTCAACGAGTATGGCCGGGATCAAGCTGCTCACCGGTTTGGTAGCCTCGATCACCCTGGCAAGTGTCCCAGTCAAAGAAGATGTCAAGCCTGCAACAATAAACGAACCCGGGTGGATTTTCAGGCTGATTGCTGGTTTGCTGATCTGGGTGGTTGTTGTTTCCCTGGAATCCAATTTTGCATATATTCTCCCGGGAAATGCAGCCATGCGCCTGGGAGGGTTGCTGCTGGTGGTTATGGGCTTGTTTGAACTTGGGATTACCCGGGATTTGGGAAAGGTGATGCTCGGGGTGTTGACCACCCTGGCTGGATTTGAAATCCTGTATGCCATGTTGGAAACATCCACCCTGGTGACTGGCCTACTGGCGCTAATGAACCTGGGGCTGGCTTTTACCGGTGCGTTTCTCCTCTCCACGGGAGAAGAAACGGAGATGGAATGAGCGCCCCGATTGTATTCATTTTCCTCCCGATCCTGTTTGCGGTTTTCCTGTTGTTCATTTCCAAAAAAGGTACCCTGACCAGTATCCTGGCTGCTGCTTCCTGTTTGATCCTGGCCCTCCTGGCGCATTTCCTTCCCATTGATCAATATTTTCTGCTTGGATCCACCCGGGTGCAAATTTCCGCGGCATTTTCCATTTTAGGGCGGCAGCTAATCCTGAATGATGGAAATCTACCGATCCTGGTTTTAATGTATTCAGTGGGTGCATTCTGGTTCCTGGGCATCCGCCCGGCCCGGGCTCCCCGCTTGATGGCTCCCCTGGGATTGATCATGTTGGCTTTATCCGCGGCTGCGCTGGCAGTGCGCCCATTCTTATACGCGGCGATTATCCTGGAAGCCATGGTGCTGATCAGCATTCCGCTTTTCCTGGCTCCCGGCCAACCTGCCGGGAGGGGCATCCTTCGCTACTTGATTTTCATGACCCTGGCTGTGCCGTTTATCCTGTTAGCCGGAACGCTTGCCGGCCGGGTGGAAGTGGATCCGACCCAGGCAAGTTTGTTGAACCAGGTGGTGGTTATGCTGGCCATCGGCTTCTCCATCTGGTTGGCGGTGTTTCCGTTCAACACCTGGGTGCCCATGTTATTCGAGGAAACCCCACCATTCGTGGCTGGCTTCGTACTCAGCCTGCAATCCACCATTGCTTTCATGATGCTGCTCGGTTTTACGAATGAATTTGGCTGGTTGCGCAACCACCCGGATTTGCCAATGGCGTTACGTAGTGCAGGATTGGTGATGATTGCTTCAGCAGGAATCTGGGCTGTCTTTCAAAAGAGGTTACCCCGCTTGTTTGGCTACGCCATTATCGTGGATAATGGCATGGCCCTGCTGGCTTTCAATCCGCAGGATCCCCTGGCGATGCAGATTTTTGCGGCTGGCTTTTTACCACGTCTGTTGGGCATTGCTTTGCTGAGCCTGGGTCTGGCAGTCCTGCGCCGCTCTGAAGTGGAGTTAAGCCTCGAAGGTGTCAAAGGCTTTCTGCGCAAGGATCCATTCACCTCCCTGGCCATCCTGGGCGGATTTTTCTCCATGGCCGGGCTACCCCTGCTGGCTGAATTTCCGGTACGGCTGGTGGTGTTTGAAAAAATTGCGCAAATATCTCTGGCAGCCACCCTTTGGATGGGAGTCGGCATCCTGGGAATCCTGGGAGCCTGCCTGCAGTTAACAGTTTCTTTCATCCGGGAAGATGTTGTAATTTCCAGGGAAGTCGAAAGAGATTGGGTAATAATTGTCATGTTGATGCTGGGGATGGTGATGTTAATCGGAATGGGCTTATTCCCATCTCTGGCAACCGGCTTGACTGCCCCTCTGCTATAATTGCGTTGGGGAAAACTGCCACAATAATAAGGTGTGAACCCTTGAGAGGAATGCATTATGGAGCTTGAACAAATCATCAAGCGTTTGGACTGGCTGGACGACGAACGCCGTAAGGATAAAACAACCATTGACGCACTCCGCAGTCGTTTGGATATTTTGGAAGCGAAAGTAACTCCTTTCGCCCAGCAGATCAATGAATTAAATGCTGAGCTAAGCCGCATCCAGGCCCAACTGGCGCGCTTTGACCAAATTGAAGCCAGTATCAGTCAACTGCGGGTGGACCTGACCCGGATGATTGAGGGAATTGAAAAGGCACGGGCAGAGCACGACCGCGAAGTGGAGAAAGTACGGCGCAGCGACCAGGAAGCGTTGAACAAATCCCTGGCAGAATTGCGCAAAGGTCTGGAACCAATCCCGGACCTGCGCAAGGGCATCCAGGCGCGCGTGGAAGAGGATTTCCGCCTGGCCCGTTTGATTGAAGAAATGGAACATAAAATGCTGGAAACTCAGCGGGGGGATGAGGAGTACCGTCGCTCTTTGCGTCTGCTGGAAGACGGCTTCCGCCAGGATGCCAAACGAATTACAGATTTGAGTGGCGAACTAAGTGCCCTGCGGAAGCGGTTCGATGAGCAGCGCGGAAAAGTGGATCTTACGGCCGACAATCTGCGCAAACTGGAAGTACGCATTAGCGAGATCCAGGCAGCAGAAGGCGAAAGACGCCAGGCGCAGGTGGCGTTCATCGAAAAGCAAAACCTGGTCCAGGTGGAGCGTGATCGAGCCTGGAAGGAAATGCAGATCCGTTTTGAAACCATCGGTCAGCAGGCTGCCAACCTGGACACCCAGTTGCAAGCTCTTGAAAACACCCAGCGCTCCGTCAAACGCTCCCAGGAAACCCTGGATGACATCACCCAGAGATTTGATCGCCGATTGAATGAAATCACTGAAATGCAACGCCTGGTTGAGGAACGTTTCCGGCAGGAGTGGGTGGCCTTCAAAGCCGATGACCAGAAACGCTGGACGAACTACAACCTGGGGCAGGAAGAGACCCAGCGAGAAAGCGGGCGGAATTTCGAGAAAATCATGGAACGCCTGCGCGTCCTGGAAGAATCAGCCCAGCAGGTGCGTGATTCCATTGCGCTGGCCACCGAGGAAACCCGCAAGCGCCTGCAAGCGCTGATGGCCCTTTCGGGTGAGTGGATAGAAGATCACGATAAGAGTCACTCCCAGGGATAAATCAGGGAGAAAAATCCATGCGGGTAATTGGCACAGCCGGGCATGTGGATCATGGAAAATCCACGCTGGTGGCAGCCCTGACAGGCATTCATCCGGATCGCCTGAAGGAAGAGCAGCAGCGCGAGATGACCATTGAGTTGGGCTTTGCATGGATGACCCTGCCGGACGGCGAAGAAATTGGCATTGTGGATGTGCCCGGCCACCGTGATTTTATTGAAAACATGCTGGCCGGGGTGGGGGGGATCGATGCAGCCTTGTTTGTAGTGGCGGCGGATGAAGGGGTGATGCCGCAAACCCGTGAGCACCTGGCCATCCTGGATATTTTGCAGGTGGAAAGCGGCGTTATTGCTCTGACCAAAGTCGACCTGGTGGATGACCCCGAGTGGCTGGAGATGATTGAAGGGGATATTCGCCAGGTGGTGCAGGGAACTTCCCTTGAAAATGCTACCATCGTGCGGGTTTCTGCCCGGACGGGGCAAGGTTTGGATGACCTCAAAAAGGCCATCCGGGCGGCATTGGATCAAAAGATGCCGCGCCCGGACCTGGGCCGGCCGCGCCTGCCGGTGGACCGGGTGTTCACCATCGCCGGTTTTGGCACCGTGGTGACCGGCACGCTGCAGGATGGCTCGCTGCATCTTGGGGATGAAGTCCAATTATTGCCCAACGGCCCACGCGGACGCATCCGTACACTTCAGACTCATAAGAAGAAGGAAGAGATTGCTGTGCCGGGTTCGCGCACGGCCGTCAATCTTTCGGGGGTCAACGTGGAGCAGGTGCAGCGCGGTATGGTGCTGTCTTTCCCCGGAAAATATCAAACCACGCTGCGTTTGGACTGCCATTTCCGGCTACTGCGGGATGCCAGTGCTCCCATTGAACACAATGCCGAAGTAAAATTTTTCATCGGGGCTGCCGAGGTGGTGGCGCGGGTGCGTCTACTGGGGACAGAACAATTGAACCCGGGGGAAGAGGGCTGGCTGCAATTGGAATTAATCAGCCCGGTCGTAGCTGTCCGCGGGGACCGCTATATCCTGCGGCGGCCCTCGCCCGGAGAGACCCTGGGCGGCGGCGTGGTGGTGGATGCCCAGCCCACCCGGCGGCACAAGCGGTTTGATCCGGCTGTGATTCAAAAACTGGAAGCATACCGGGGCGGTTCCCCGGCCGATATCCTATTGCAAGCCTCCCTGACCAGCGGACCGACTGCCTTACGCGAGCTGGTCAACCGGGCGCGCCTGAATACCGAAGATGCCGCGACGGCCATCCAGGAACTGCTGGAGCGGGGGGAGTGGATGTTATTGGAAAAGGGAAACCCATCCCCGGGTGGAGATTTGCTGGTGATCCAACGCGGCTTGTTTGAAGCGGAAACCCGGCGAGTCCTGGCAGAACTGGGTGCCTACCACCGGGCGAATCCTCTTAAGCGCGGCATGGCACGTGAAGAATTGAAAAGCCGATTAAAATACACGCCGAGATTGTTTATCGCCATACTGCATGCCTGGGCGGAACAACAACTTCTCGTTGAAGATGGAACCCTGGTGCACCTCAAGGATCACAAACCGACTTTTTCCAGCGGGCAGATTGCGTCGCTCAAACAATTAATGGAACGATTTGCTGCGTCTCCCTTTTCGCCGCCGACGATCAAGGAATGCACAGAAGCAGTGGGGGAGGATGTCTACCAGGCCGTAGTGGAACGTGGTGACCTGGTGCCGGTTTCGGCGGAAGTTGTGTTTCGCCGGGCTGAATATGAGGAAATGAAAACCGAGGTCATTCGGCAGATCGAAGCAAAGGGGACATTAACCGCGGCTGAATTTCGCGATCGTTTCAACACGAGCCGGCGCTACGCCCTGGCTTTCCTGGAGCACCTGGACGCCATTGGCGTCACCCTGCGGGATGGTGATGTGCGGAAATTGCGGCCGGGTAGAAAATAACCAGCTATTGACCGGGATCACAGTTCGGATAATCTACTAGACAAAATGACGGCTTTCGGGTAAAATCCTCGTTCGCATGTAATCGTAACGGAAATAAGGTTTGGAGGAAGAAGTTGGCTAACATTAAATCTGCGATCAAGCGTAACAAGCAAAACGAAAAGCGGCGTGTCAATAACCGCGTTTCCCGCGGCCGCGCCCGCACTTTCGTTGTCAAGGCCGAGGAAGTCATCGCCACCGGCGATGTCCAGAAATCCGCTGAAGCCGTTCGTCTGGCTATCAGCGAACTCGACCGGGCAGCCCAGAAGGGTGTTTTGCATCTGAATAACGCATCCCGTCGCAAGAGCCGCTTGATGAAGCGTCTTGCTGAACTGACCAAGTAATTGCATTCGCCCGGAGGTCCGGGACCTTCTCGAATCATGCAGCGGGAGAGATTTCTCCCGCTTTTGCATTCTTTACAGACGCAGGATGGGTGGTGATGAAAACCATGTCGGTTGTCACTTGCCGGAAAATTTGGCTATGTTATAATCTTCTCGGTTAAAAATCGCAACCAGCGCCTGCAGGTAGGGAACCATGTTTGAAATTGAACAGGCAGCACTTGAAGCAAAGATCCGGCAATTCTGTGTTGAACAGAAGTTGCCGGTTTTACCGATTTCCTGGACGTGGATCCCCTTCGGCGGTGAGTGGGGCATTTCAACTTCTTTCTTTCAACTGGCTGCCGCGGAAGCCCGCAGTGGCAAAAAGGTGATCGTTCCGCAACGCGCGGCTGAACTGGCCGAGGAGGTGCGGGCCTACCTGGGTGTACCGAAAGGCTTTGAACGGGTGGAGGCAGTCAAGGGATACCTGAACCTGTACTTTTCCTCCCGTGAATATGCCCGCCGGATCATTTCAACCGTGTTGGAAGAGGGTGAACGATTTGGTTCTGCCCCCCGCAGGGGTGAGCGGGTGATGGTGGAATTCTCCCAGCCGAACACACACAAGGCTTTTCACGTCGGTCATTTACGCAGTGCCATCCTGGGGGATGTGCTCTGCCGGATGTTGGATGCGGCCGGTTATGAAGTAATTCGGGCTAATTATCCGGGGGATATCGGCCTGCATGTGGTCAAGTGGCTGTGGAATTACATGAAATTCCACAGCGGAGAGCAGCCGCCCGCCCACGGCCGCACCCGCTGGATGGGCGACCTTTACAGCGAAGCAACCAAACGCCTGGAGGAAAACCCTGAGCTGGAAAGTGAAGTCCGGGCGGTGTACACTCGTTGGGATCAACGCGATCCGGAAGTGGTGGCACTGTGGCAGGAAACGCGCCAGTGGTCGCTGGACGGCTTTGATGAAATGTACGACCTGCTGGGCATCCGCTTTGACCGCTATTATTTCAATAGCATGGCTGAACAGCCCGGTAAGTTGATTGTCAATGAATTGATCGAGAAGAAGATCGCCAAGGACGAACGCCCTGATGGGCCTGTTTTCGTCAACATCGATGAAGTCCTGGGTTTGAAGGATGAGAAATACCGCGTGCTGGTCGTCCTGCGCTCGGATGGCACCGCGCTTTATGCGACGGAAGACCTGGCCCTGGCGGGGATCAAGTTCACGGATTACCCCGACCTGGTACGCTGCCTGTACGTGGTGGACGTGCGCCAGTCGCTGCACTTCCAGCAAGTCTTCAAGGTGCTGGATATTATCGGCCGCCCCTGGGCTGGCCGCCTGCAGCATGTTCCGTATGAACTGGTCAGCCTGCCGGGGAACGTCGCCATGTCGTCCCGCGAGGGGACGGTGGTGCTGCTGGAGGACCTGATTGCCGAGGCCACCCGGCGCGCGCTGGAAATTGTTGAAACCAAGAATCCCGAGCTGTCCCCTGTAGTGAAGCAGGAAATCGCCCGGGCGGTAGCCATTGGCGGTATCAAGTACCCCATGCTTTCCCGTGACAGCACCAAGATTGTCACATTTGACTGGCAATCCGCGCTGGATATCAACGGGCAGGCTGCCCCGTATATCCAGTATGCCTACGTCCGCGCAGGCAGCATCTTGCGGAAAGTGAACGGCCAGGTGCCAGACCCGGCCGGGATGGAATTTGACTTGAGTAAGCCGGAAATCACCCTGGTGGATCTGATTTCCCGCATTCCAGGTGAGGTGCAGAGGGCGGCCGCAGAATACCGGCCCATCCTGATCGCCAACCTGGCGTATGATCTCGCGCAGGCCTTCAACGATTTCTACAACCAGTGCCCGGTGCTTCAGGCTGAAGAACCGGTGCGCACGTTCCGCCTGCGCCTAGTTGCTGCAACCCGTCAGGCTATCGCCAATAGCCTGGCTTTGCTGGGCATCACAGCCCCACAAGCGATGTGAAAAATCATCTTTCACACAAGGAGTGTCTGTATGGCCATTCGAACCCTTATCATGGGCGCTGCGGGGCGCGACTTCCACAACTTCAACGTGTACTTCCGGGACAACCCGGAGTACAAAGTCGTCGCCTTCACCGCCACACAAATCCCCAATATTGAGGGACGCAAGTACCCGGCTGCCCTGGCTGGCTCGCTCTACCCGGAAGGAATCCCGATCTATTCCGAAACCGAGCTGCCCCGCCTGATCAAAGAATTGGATGTGCAGCAGGTGATTTTTGCGTATTCGGATGTCTCGCACGAAACCGTGATGCATAAGGCTTCGCTTGTGATGGCGCTGGGGGCGGATTTCCGCCTCATGGGCCAGAAATCGACCCAGGTCAAATCCATCAAGCCGGTGGTTTCGATCTGCGCTGTCCGCACCGGTTCTGGCAAGAGCCAGACCACCCGCCGCGTTTCGCTGATCCTGCGCGAGATGGGCTTCCGCGTGGCGGCCATCCGCCACCCCATGCCCTATGGCGATCTCGTCAAGCAGAAAGTCCAGCGTTTTGCGACTTATGCCGACCTCGACAAACACGAGTGCACCATTGAGGAACGCGAGGAATACGAACCCCACATCGATAACGGCGTCATTGTCTATGCCGGTGTGGATTACGAGGCCATTTTACGCCAGGCCGAGCAGGAAGTGGATATCGTCTTGTGGGATGGCGGCAATAATGACTTCCCCTTCTACGTGCCGGATCTGGCAATCGTGGTTGCTGATCCGCACCGCCCCGGTCACGAATACACCTACCATCCCGGTGAGACCAACGTGCGGGCTGCGGATGTGTTTGTGATCAACAAGGTGGATACGGCTAATCCGGAGAACGTGATTGCCGTCCGCAACCGCCTGAATGAACTCAACCCGACCGCCACCGTCATCGAAGCAGCCTCCCCGCTGTTCGTCGATCATCCCGAAGCCATCCGCGGCAAGCGTGTGCTCGTCATCGAAGACGGCCCGACCCTGACCCACGGCGGAATGGCCTATGGAGCCGGCTGGGTGGCTGCACGCCGCTTCGGCGCCGCTGAAATCGTGGATCCCCGCCCGTTCGCGGTTGGCTCGATCATGGCGACCTATCAGAAGTATCCCTCCACCGGCACCATTTTGCCGGCCATGGGCTACGGTGATGAAATGACCCGCGACCTGGAAACGACCATCAATAATTCTGATGTCGACCTGGTCATCTCGGCCACCCCGATTGACCTGAACCGTATCATCAAGGTCAATAAACCCATGGAGCGGGTACGTTATGAACTGCAGGAAATCGGCCAGCCCACGCTGGAAGATATCCTCAAAGCGAAGTTCGGCAAGTAATTTGAACGGCTGACAGGTAGCGAGGTTTTGGGCGGTTCCCAAAACCTCGCACTGTCAACGCAGGAAGAGGACGCAATGTTTATTGATGAAGCGAAAATCTATGTACGCTCTGGCAACGGCGGGAATGGCATGGTCCATTTCCACCGCGAGAAGTTTGTCAACCGGGGCGGCCCGGACGGCGGCGACGGCGGTCGGGGTGGGGATATTGTTTTCCAGGTGGTGCCAACCCTGAACACCCTGCATAATTTCACCTTCAAGAATCGCTTCATCGCTGAAGACGGCGGCAATGGCGGTACCAACAACCAAACCGGGAAATCTGCTTCGGACCTGGTCATCCAGGTTCCGCCGGGCACCATCATTTATGATGACCTGACCGGCGAACTGGTGGCTGACCTGGTGGAATCGAACCAGAGCCTGGTGCTACTGAAGGGCGGTCGCGGTGGCCGGGGTAACACCCATTTTGCCAGTGCCCGCCACCAGGCTCCGCGTACAGCAGAAAAAGGTGAACCAGCCACCGAGAAATATCTGCGCATGGAGTTGAAGTTGATCGCCGATATCGGCATCATTGGCGTACCGAATGCCGGTAAGAGCAGTCTCCTGGCGGCGGTTACCAACGCCAAACCGAAAATCGGTAACTATCCTTTCACCACGCTGGAACCCAACCTGGGCGTTTCCGTACTGGACATGGAGCACACATTGGTGCTGGCGGATATTCCCGGCCTGATCGAAGGTGCCCACGAAGGCGCCGGGTTGGGATATGCCTTCCTGCGCCACATCCAGCGCACCCGCGTTCTTATCCACGTCCTGGATGGGACAGCCGAGGACCCGCTGGCGGATTTTTCACAAATCAATGCCGAGTTGGCCCTGTTTGACCCTGCCCTGGGTAAGAAACCGCAGATTGTGGTCTTCAACAAGATGGACCTGCCGGAAGTGGCAGAGCGCTGGGAGGGGATCAAGCCGGAACTGGAACGGCGGGGTTATCTCGTTTTCCCGGTCTCGGCCCTAGCGCGCGAAAATCTCACTCCAGTCCTGTGGAAGGCCCTGGAGCTGCTGGAGACTTCGCCGGAACCCGAACCGGCGCCGGCCAGTCTGCCGGTCTACCGCCCGGCCGAAGATCCACATGCCTTCACCATCCAGCACACCGAGGAGGGTTGGCAAGTCAGGGGTGCTTCCATTGAACGCGCTGCTGCCATGACCTATTGGGAGCACGATGGCTCACTGCGGCGTTTCCAGAAGTTGTTGGAGCGCCTGGGTGTGGAAGACGCGCTGCGTAAGGCCGGTGTGGAGGAAGGGGATACGGTCTTCGTAGGCGATTTTGAACTGGAGTGGAGGGATTAAATCCCATGCGGCTGGGGGTTTATGGCGGCACCTTTGATCCACCCCACCTGGGCCACCTGATCCTGGCGGCCGAGGCTTTTGAACAACTGTGCCTGCAGCGATTACTCTGGGTGTTGACGCCCGAATCGCCCTTCAAGACCGGCGTTGAAAAAGCACCCACCCCGGCTCGCCTGCAAATGCTCCAGGCGGCCATCCAGGATTATGCCGGCTACGAGATCAGTGAAATTGAAATCCGCCGACCAAGTCCGCAGTATGCCGTGGATACGGTGCGCCTGCTCAAGGCGGAAAACCCCGGGGATGAAATCATCTATCTGATCGGCGGGGATTCACTGCACGACCTGCCCACCTGGCATCAACCGCAGGATTTGGTTGCAGCCGCGGACGGCTTCGGCGTGATGCGCCGGCCGCACGACCGGGTGAACCTGGAACGCCTGGAGAACCGCCTGCCGGGCCTGTCGGCCAAGGTGGAATTTGTTCATTCGCCATTGATTGAAATTTCCGGAACCGAAATCCGTCGCAGGGTGCAGGCCGGGCGGTCCTACCGCCAGTTTGTACCCCTCGCTGTTTATGAACTTATCGAATCCCTGGGACTCTACCGATAAATGAATATCTTCCGTCAGAAGCGCTTCCTCTCCGTTGCATTGGGCCATTTAACGATCGACATCATGAACGGGCAGCGGGTTGTCCTGCTGCCCTTTATCAGTGTATTGATGGGCTTGAGCAATACCACGCTTGGCATTCTTGGCTCCGTATATGTGATCAGTGCAGCCTTGATGCAGCCGATCTTCGGCTGGATGTCGGATCGGTTTGGGCCCAAGTGGTTGGTGGCGGGTGGCGTGTTGTGGATGGCCGGTTTCTTGAGCCTGGCGCTCATTCTGCCTGGCTGGGTGGGGATCGGCTTTCTCATCGTGGCTTCTCTTGGTTCCGGCATGTTTCATCCGGCGGGGGCTGCCCAGGCAACGCTGGAGGGTCTGCGCAGCGGATCGGGCAAGGAAACCGTTACCGCCTCTTACTTCTTCCTGGCCGGGCAGACCGGTTATTTCCTGGGGCCCTTGCTGGGCGGTTTTCTGCTCAACCGCTGGGGGACGCGCGGTATCCTGCTGGTCAGTTTGATTGCGATTCCGATAGGGATCTACAGTGCGATCAGTCTGAATGGCAGCCGGTTGGAGAAATCGCGGGCTGGTGGGGCATCGAAGGGACAACCCAGCAGGGTCCGGGTTGGCTGGCTGGAAATTGCCGCGCTGGTAGTGATTATCACCTGCCAGGCCTGGTCGCAACAGAATATCTCCAGCTTTTTGCCCAAGTTTCTTAGCGACCTGGGCAAACCGGCATCGTATTACGGTCTACTGGCTTCCATATATATGGGCGGTGCTGCCCTGGGAAATCTCTCGGCCGGATACCTGGGTGAGCGGTTGGAAAAACGCTGGATCCTGGTTGGCAGCCTGGGCATCGCAGCCATTCCGCTGGGCTTGATTGTCCCGCTGATACAAAGCGGCTGGCTGGTGCCGATCGTCCTCTGGGCGGGTTTCTGCCTGGGAGCGGCATATACCATTGCGGTGGTGTTGGGGCAGCGTTTAATCCCCGGGGGAATGGGATTAGCCTCCGGCTTGATCCTGGGATTTGTATTTTCCTCCGGTGCGCTGGGTGTAGCGTTCACCGGGGTGCTGGCGGATGCCTGGGGATTTGAACTGGTGTTTAGCATGACGGCCGGGATCGCAGTTGTGGGGGCATTGGCCAGCCTGCTGCTGCGGCGGCAAGACGATAGGATTGAGCTATCCTCCGCCGATCACGGCGAGTAACTGGATGCGGTTATTGTCCTGGACCAGGTAAACCTTACCGAGGGGTTGATCGTTAACCAGGACCAGGGCGATGATTTCCGGGGGGATCTTGAGCT